>DATIZK010000048.1:0-23989 GCA_035517095.1 Burkholderiales bacterium | reverse complement strand
TAACGTGAAATAGTCAGATTGGTTGCTGAATAACATAGACGCGGGACTATAGGGGAGGTGTCAACGCACATTTGAATCAACGCGTTAGCAGTTGGGAGGGCGCAGGGCTCGCTTGATATCCGACTTGGGAGGGGACAAGTGGCTGATTCGACCACCGAATCTTTGAAGACGCCGGACAGCAAGACAAAGCCGCGCCTGATCGAATTGTTCCGGGCCGCGATCCGCTCGCGGCATTACAGCCGCCGCACGGAGAAGTCTTATTGGTACTGGATCCGCTGGTTCATCCGCTTCCACGGCATGCGCCATCCCGCCGAAATGGGGGCGGCGGAGCTTACGGCGTTTCTGTCCTGGCTCGCGACCGAGCGCGACGTCGCGGCGGCGACGCAGAACCAGGCGCTTTCGGCGCTCTTGTTTCTGTATCAGAAGGTGCTCGGCCAGCAGCTTCCCTGGCTCGACGAGCTGGTGCGCGCGAAGCGGCCGGTGCGGCTGCCGGTGGTGCTGACCGAGGCCGAGGTCGGGCGCCTGCTGGGCGAGATGCACGGGGTGCTGCGGCTGATGGGGGCGCTGCTCTACGGCGCGGGGCTGCGCCAGATCGAGTGCCTGACGCTGCGCGTGAAGGACATCGATTTCGCCTACCGCCAGATCCTGGTGCGCGACGCGAAGGGCGGCAAGGACCGGGTGACGATGCTGCCGCAGAACCTGGTGCAGCCGCTGCAGGCTTATCTTGGCCGGGTGCGCGCGCTGCACCGGCGCGACCTGGCGGAAGGGTTCGGCGAGGTCTGGCTGCCGCACGCGCTCGCGCGCAAGTACCCGCGCGCCGGATACGAGTGGGGCTGGCAGTTCGTGTTCCCCTCCAGGAATCGCTCGGCGGAGCCCGAGAGCGGCGCGATCCGGCGCCACCACGTGCACCCGGACACGCTCGGGCGCGCGCTCAAGCGCGCCGCGCGCGCCGCGCGCATCGTCAAGCCGGTGAGCTGCCACACGCTGCGCCACTCGTTCGCCACGCACCTGCTCGAGCGCGGGCAAGACATCCGCACGGTGCAGGAGCTGCTCGGGCACTCGGACGTCTCGACCACGATGATCTACACCCACGTGCTCAACCGCGGCGCGCGCGGGGTGAAGAGCCCGCTCGACCGGCTGGAGCAGCCGCAAGCGCGCTACGCGTAGGTCCCGCCGGTCAGTACGACTTCGGCAGCCCGAGCACGCGCTCGGCGATGTAGCACAGGATCAGCTGCGGCGAGACGGGCGCGATGCGCCCGACGAGCGATTCGCGCAGGTAGCGCTCGACGTGGTACTCCTTGGCGTAGCCGTAGCCGCCGTGGGTCATGAGCGCCTGCTGGCAGGCGTCGAACGAGGCTTCGCCGGCGAGGTACTTGGCCGCGTTCGCCTCGGCGCCGCAGGGCTTGCCCCGGTCGTACAGCCAGGCGCCCTTGAACACCATGAGGTTCGCCGCCTCGAGGTTCATCCAGTTGCGCGCGAGCGGGTGCTGGATGCCCTGGTTCTTGCCGATCGGGCGGTCGAACACGATGCGCTCCTTGGCGTACTCCGCTGCGCGCTTCAGGGCGCAACGGCCCAGCCCGACCGACTCGGCGCCGATCAGGATGCGCTCCGGGTTCATGCCGTGCAGGATGTACTCGAAGCCCCTGCCCTCCTCGCCCAGGCGGTCCTCCTCGGGCACCGGCAGGGCGTCGAAGAACACCTGGTTCGAGTCCACTGCCTTCCTGCCCATCTTCTCGATCTCGCGCACCTCGACGTACTTGCGGTCGAAGTCGGTGTAGAACAGCGTCAGGCCCGCCGCGGCCTGGGTCAGCACCAGGATCTTCTCCGCCACCTGCGCGGTCGAGATCCACACTTTCTGCCCGCTGACGAAGTACTTGCCGCCCTTTTTCACCGCCTGGGTCTTGATGCGGCGCGTGTTCAGGCCCGTGTTCGGCTCGGTGACCGCGAAGCAGGCGCGCTCCCTGCCCGCGATCAGGCCCGGCAGCATGCGCTTCTTCTGCTCCGGCGTGCCGAACACCACCACCGGGTTGAGGCCGAAGATGTTCATGTGCACCGCCGACGCCCCGGAGAATCCCGCGCCCGACTCGGCGATGGCCTGCATCATCACCGCCGCCTCGGTGATTCCCAGCCCCGAGCCGCCGTATTCCTCCGGCATCGCGATGCCGAGCCAGCCGTCCCGGGCGAGCGCCTGGTGCAGCTCGGAAGGGAAGCCGCCTTGCTTGTCCTTCTTGAGCCAGTACTCGTCCGCAAAGCGCGCGCAGATCTTGCCGATCGCCTCGCGGATCGCGTCCTGCTCGGGGCTGAAGCCGAAGTCCATCAGACGACCTTGGCCGGGTCCTCGCCGCAGGGCGGGGCGTAGATCACCAGGACCCTGGCGCGCTCGCTGGTGACGATCAACAGGTGCTGCGCGCCCACGGTCTCGGGCCCGATCAGGCGGTAGTTCCGCGTCCCGCTGTGGTTCGCGGGGGAGTACGGCGCGACCTCGCTCTGCCTTACCCGGTGGCTCCTTTTCATGCGCCGGATTCTACTTGAAGGGCGCGCGTCGCCAGCCGCACCTGCGGCCCCTCCTCGCTCGGGCGGATGTCGAAGCCGAGCGCATGCATCAGCTCGAGCATCTTGTGGTTGGCGGCGAGCACGTAGCCCTCCATGCGCCCGAAGCCCGCCTCGCGCGCGAAGCCGATCAGGGTCTGCATCAGCCGGTAGCCCACGCCGCGCCCCTGCCAGCCGTCGGCCACCGCGAGCGCGAACTCGCATTGGCGCGGCGCGGCCAGCGCGACGTAGCGCGCGACCGCGATCTCGCGCTCGCGCCCGCCTTCGCTCGCGGTGACGATCAGCGCCAGGTCGTGCGGGTACCGGATGCGGGTGAAGCGCGCCAGCATCTCGGGCGAGAGCTCGCGGATCTCCGCCATGAAGCGGTTGTGGCGCGACTCGGGCGACAGCCCGCGCACGAATTCCTGCTCGAGCGCGGCGTCGTCGGGGCGGATCGGGCGGCAGGCGACGCGCGCACCGTCGGCGAGCATCCAGTCCTCGCGCCAGCGCTCGAGCTCGCGCGGACTCAAGACGAGTCTCAGGGCGCCTTGAACCCCGCGCGCTCGACCGCGCGCTTGAAGTCCGCCAGGCCCGCGCGCGCCGGGTCGTAGCCGACGCTCGCCTTGCCCTCGGCGAGCGAGACCTGGACCTTCTCGACCCCGGCGATGCCGCTAAGCATGCGCGTCACGCTCTTGACGCAGCCTTCGCAGTCCATGCCTTCGACCTTGAACTCGAGGGTTTCCATCGCTGTCGCTCCGCTAGCGGTTCGAGCCGCACATTCTAGATCATCGCGCCGCGCCGCGCCGCGCCGCCATGCGCGCGCCCAGCTCGGCACGCTCGGCCGGGGCGAGCGCCTCGGCCGCGAAGCCGAACACGAGCGCCTCCTCGCGCGTGATGTGGCGCCGGTAGAGCCAGGCGAAGTGCGCCACCTGCTCGATGTCCAGCCGCGGCGAGCGCGCCTCGACGATGTCGAGCAGGCGCTCCCGGATGCGCGCGTACACCCCGTCCATCGCGCGGTGCTCGCGCGCCAGCTCGTCCAGCGCGGCGAGCACGTCGCCCCGGCCGCGCTCGCCGGCGTGGCGCCGCAGCAGCGGGAACAGGTCCTGCTCCTCGTCCTCGTGGTGCTGCGCGCCGGCGCGGTCGAAGTAGCGCAGCACCGAACGCGCCGCCTCCTGCGCCGCGGCGTCGCAGCCCGCGCGCGCCAGGTAGGGCACCAGCTTCTCGAGCGTCGCGATGCGGTCCTCGATCCGGCCGTGGCAGGCGTAGAGCATCTCCAGCGGCTGGTCGAAGCCCGGCGCCGGCGCGCCGAATCCGGGCAGGCTCGACATCTCAGGCGCTCCCGAGCAGCGCGAGCGGCCCGCGCGCATCGCGCGTGACCGCCACCCAGACGATGTAGGCGAACGCGACCAGCGCCGCCGCGAACGCCGCGGCGCGCACGCGCGGGGTGCGGCCGCGCTTGAGCGCGATCGTTCCGAGCGCGACGTAGGCCGCGAGGCCGATCAGCTTGGCGGTGAGCCAGCCGTCGGCGAGCGGGTATTCGCGCAGCAGCCAGCAAAGCCACAGCGCGCTCGCCAGCAGCACGCTGTCGACCACGTGCGGCGCCACGCGCACGAAGCGCGCCTCGAGCAGCGGCGAGCGGCGCAGCATCAGCCCGCCGCGCGCGACGAACCCCGCGATGCTCAGGCCGACGCTGGCGACGTGCGTCGCCTTGATCCAGAGGAAGACGGACATGCGCGCATTATCGCCTAGGCCGGCGCGACCGGCCGCGCCAGCAGCAGGTCGATCAGCGCGCGCACCGGGCGGATCGCGGCGCCGAAGGGAACGCTCTCGGAGCCGCGGAAGAACAGGCCGTGCTCGACGTCGCCGCGCAACGCGGCGGCGAGATGGTGATCGATGCAGAACTGGCCCATGTTCGAGTTGCCGTCGCGCAGCCCGCAGTGCTCGAGGCACTCCCAGGCGAGGGTGCAGTTGCGCCTGTGCGCGCGGCGCTTGAGCGCAGCAAGCTTTTCCAGGTAGCCGGCGAGCCAGGGCGTGCGCACCGCGCGCGCCGGCAGTCCGGCGACGCTCATGAACACCACGATGTCCTCCGCCCTGGCCTCGGCCAGCACGCGCTTGAAGTTCGGGTGCGCGTCGCACTCCTCGGTAACCGCGAAGGCGGTGCCGACCTGCACCGCGTCGGCCCCGGCGGCGAGCGCCGCCGCGACGCGCCCGGGCGAGTTGACGCCGCCGGCGGCGATCAGCGGCACGCGCTCGGCGTCCAGGCCCTGCGCGTGCAGCGCGGCGCGGATCTCGGGGATGACGCGCGCGAAGTCGAAGCGCGCTTCGCCCACCTCCCCGACCTGCGCCGCGCCCAGGTGGCCCCCGGCGTAGCGCGGGTGCTCGATCACGATCGCGTCGGGCGCGCGCCCGCGCCTCAACCAGCGGCGCAGGATGAGCGAGGCGGCGCGCGCCTCGGACACGATCGGCACCAGCGCGACGCGCGCGAACTCGCGCGTGAGCTCCGGCAGGTCCATCGCCAGTCCCGCGCCGACCACGATCGCGTCGGCGCCGCTCTCGCAGGCCTGGCGCACGTAGGCGGCGTACTGCGACACCGCGCGCATGACGTTTACCGCGATCATGCCGCGCCCGCCCGAGACCTCGCGCGCGGCGCGGATCTCGCGATCGAGCGCCGTCAGGTTGGCCTGCTCGATCGCGGCGCGGTCGCGCGAGCGGGCGGTGGCGCGCATCAGGTCGGGATGGTGGCGGCGCAGGTCGACGCTCGAGATGGTGCCGACGCAGCCCTCGCGCGCGACCGCGCCCGCCAGGCGGTGCGCCGAGACGCCGACTCCCATTCCGCCCTGCACCAGCGGCAGGGCCTCGCGCGCGCCGATTCTCAGCATGCCTCGCAGTGTGCGGCAGGCGGCGCGGCAATTGTTTGATCTGCCTCAAATACGCGGGCCAAAGGCATGCCAGCATGCGCTCGAAGAGGACGAATTCCGCTATGGGCACACCGAACGGCAACCTGGTCGAAGGCGTGATCGCCAACCTGCCCCTGTTCAGGCACTCGAGCAAGCCGCACCTGGCGGAGCTCGCGCGCCACGCGCGCACCCAGCACGTCTCGCGCGGCGCGCTTATCGTGCATCGCGGCGACAAGCTGCAGGGGCTGCTCGCGGTGGCCTACGGCATGGTCAAGCTCTCGCTGCGCGGCGACGCGGGCGAGGAGAAGGTGATCCGGCTGGTCGGCCCGGGCGAGGTGTTCGGCGAGCCCGCGGCCTTCCTCGAGACGCCGATGCCGCTCGACGCGGTCGCGCTCGGCGACACGCTGCTGGTGATCCTGCCCGCGGGGCCGGTAAACGCGCTGATCGAGCGCGAGCCGCGCTTCGCGCGCAGCGTGATCGCGAGCCTCTCCGCGCGCATGAACGCGATGGTGGCCGACATGGAGGCCACCACGCTGCACGGCGCGCTCGAGCGCGTCGCCTCCTATCTCGAGTCGCTCGCCGACGCCGGCGCCCCGGCGCCGGTGACGGTGCGCCTGCCGGCGACCAAGACCGTGATCGCGGCGCGCCTGGGGGTCACCAAGGAGACCTTCTCGCGCCTGCTGCGCGAGCTGGCGCAGCGCGGAGTGGTGTCGATCGCCAAGCGCGAGATCACCCTGCTCGACCGCGCCGCGCTCGCCCGGGTCGCGCACGGCGGGCGCAAAGGGCATGCGAATCACGCTCAGCTCGCCTAGAATCGGACAAAACGAAGGAGATCCGCATGTACAAGCACATTCTGGTTCCGACCGACGGCTCGAGGCTGTCGGGCAAGGCGGTCAAGGCCGCCGCCAGGCTCGCCAAGCAGATCGGCGCGCGCCTCACCGGGGTGTACGTGATCCCGCCCTACGTGCCGCCGATGTACGGCGAGGCGGCGATGTACGTGCCCGAGATCACGCCCAAGCGCTACAAGGAGCTGTCCGAGAAGGAGGCCAGGAAGGCGCTCGCGGTGCTCGAGATCGAGGCCCGCACGGCGGGGGTGTCGTGCAAGGTCGGCTGGCTGACCGCCGACCAGGCCTGGGAAGGCATCGTGAAGCAGGCGAAGTCGAAGAAGGCCGACCTGATCGTGATGGCCTCGCACGGCCGGCGCGGCCTGTCGGGCCTGCTGCTCGGGAGCGAAACCACCAAGGTGCTGACGCACTCCAAGATTCCGGTCCTGGTTTGCCGCTGAGCGCAGCGCCGACTTGAAGTACAAGGACTATTACAAGATCCTCGGCGTCGAGCGGGGAGCGAGCGACGAGGAGATCAAGAAGGCGTACCGGCGCCTGGCGCGCAAGTACCACCCCGACGTGTCGAAGGAAACCGACGCCAAGGAGCGCTTCCAGGAGGTATCGGAGGCCTACGAGACGCTCAAGGACAAGGAAAAGCGCGCCGCCTACGACGGCCTGGGGAGCTTTCGCCCCGGGCAGGACTTCCGCCCGCCGCCGGACTGGTCCGAGCGCTTCCACGCCGGCGGCATCGACGACCTGGGCGGAATCGACCTGTCGGACCTGTTCGCCTCCTTCGGCGGCATGCACGCGCAGCAGGGCCCGCGCCGCGGGCGCGACTACGAGGTCGGGGTGCACATCGGCCTGCACGAGGCCGCGCGCGGCGCCGAGGTGACGCTCGACCTGGGCGGCGGCAAGCGGGTGCAGGCGCGCATCCCCAAGGGCGTCACCGACGGCGAGCGCCTGCGCCTGCGCGGCAAGGGCGGCGCAGGCGCCAAGGGCGGACCGGCGGGCGACCTGTACCTCGACATCGCGCTGCAGCCGCATCCGCTGTTCAAGCCCAACGGCCACGACCTGTACCTGGACGTGCCGCTCGCGCCCTGGGAGGCGGCGCTCGGGGCCGAGATCCGCCTGCCGACGCTCGAGGGGCAGGTGACGATGAAGGTGCCGGCGGGCTCCAAGGCCGGCCAGCGCCTGCGCCTCGCGGGCAAGGGGCTGCCCCGGCCGAACGGCGGCGCGGGCGACCTGTACGCGGTGCTCAGCATCGCCGCGCCGAGCGTGCTTTCTGCGCGCGAAAAGGAGTTGTTCGAGCAGCTGCGGGAAGCGTCGAAATTCAACCCGCGAGGGCATTTCGGATGAGCGCCGAGCTGATCGTGCTGCTCGAGCTCGAGTCCGCCTCGGGGCTCACGCGCGCCGAGATCGTCGAGCTGGTCGAGGTCGGCGTGTTCGCGCCGCAGGGCGCGGGGCCGGAAGACTGGCGCTTTCCCGAGGATGCGCTTGCGCTCGCGCGCGAGGCGGCGCGCTTGCGCGCGGCGTTCGAGCTCTCGGCGCCGGGGCTCGCGCTGATGTTCGCCTACCGCGAGCGCCTGGCCGAGCTCGGACGCCGCATCCGCGAGCTCGAGTGCCAGCTGCCGCGCCGCTGAGGCCTCAGGCGCCGGTCTTCTTCCAGCTCGCGCCGAGTCCGATCGGCTGCGGCGCCAGCTCGACGATGCGCGAGTACAGCTTGCCGAAGTCGGTGTGGTACTGCGGGTCGGAGAACGGGTCGCTGTTGGCGGCGAAGGCTTTCTCGATCTCGTCCCAGTCCTCGGGCTTGAGCGCCTTTTCCGCCAGCGGCAGCACCTCGCGCTCTTCCTTGCGCATGTGCGCGCGGTGAAAGCGCGCGTAGGCGTCAACCACGCGGGCGAAGGCCGCCGCGCCGTTGGGCCAGCTCTGCTCGAACGCGAGCAGCGCCTGCTCGAGGTCGCGGATCAGCTTGGCGCTCCTGACGTGCTCGGCCTGCAGGTCGTCCAGCAGCGGCCCGGCCTGCGGCGCGCGCGCGCGCAGGCGCGCGAACAGGTGCTCGTCCTCCTTCGGGTGGTGCTGGCGCTCGGGAAAGGCGTCGATGTAGTACAGCATCGCCCGGAACACCTCGAACTCGGGCCGCACCGAGCTGTCCTCGGCCGCGTGCGCGAGTTGCTCCAGCGCGTGCACCACCGCGCTGATCGAGCGGTGCTCCTCGCGCAGCTTCCTGATCGCCTTGTTCATCGCTCGCTCCTCTACAGGCACAACAAGCCGCGCCGGATCGCTTCGCCGACCCCGGCCGCGTGCGCCAGCCCCAGCGCGCCGAAGCCGAACACCACGCTGCCGGCGGCGACGCGCACCGCCCTGCGCGCGGCAATGGCGCGCACGCGCCCGGCCGCCAGGCCCGCGGCGAGCAGGTTGGGCAGCGTCCCCAGACCGAAGGCTAGCATCGCCAGCGCCCCGGCGGCTGGCCCGCCGCCGAACGCGGCCGCGGCAAGCGCGCCGTATACCAGGCCGCAGGGCAGCCAGCCCCAGGCCAGCCCCGCGGCGTAGGCCTGCGCCGGGGTGCGCGCGGGCAGCAGGCGCGCGGCGAGGGGCTGCAGCCGGCGCCACAGCGGCGCCCCGAGCGACTCGATGCGCGCCAGCCAGCCCCCGGCGCCCGCCAGGTGCAGGCCGATCAGCAGCAGCATCGCGTTGGCCAGCACGTAGAGCGCGGTCTGCGCCGGCAGCGCGCCGGCGACATAGGCCCCGGCGCTGCCGAGCGCGCCGGCGGCGGCGCCCGCCGCGGCGTAGCTCGAGATGCGCCCGAGGTTGAACGCGAGCTGGCGGCCCAAGCCCCCGCCGCCGGCGGAGAAGGCGCACACGATGCCGCCGCACATGCCCACGCAGTGCACGCCCGAAGCGAAGCCGGTCGCGAGCAGCGCAAGCGGCAGGGCCCAGCCGTTCGCGGCGAGCTCCACCCTAGATCACCTTCGAGTAGCGCGCGTGCTCGCGGCTCGTGCGCAGGTAGCGGTCGAACACCATCGCCACCACCCGCACCAGCAGCCGGCCGCGGGGCGTAACCGTGATCCACTCCGGCTGCAGCTCGACCAGGCCCTCCTCGGCCAGCTTGCCGAGCTCGGCCAGCTCGGCGGCGAAGTAGCGCCGGAAGTCGATCAGGTACGCAAGCTCGATCGACTCGAGCGAGACGCGGAAGTGGCAGGTAATCGCCTGGATCACCGCGCGCCGCACCAGGTCGTCCTGGGTCAGCTCCAGGCCGCGCCACACCGGCAGGCGGCCCTCGTCGATCGCGCCGTAGTACTCCTCGAGGTTCTTCAGGTTCTGGTAGTAGGTCGGGCCGATGCGCCCGATCGAGGACACGCCCAGGCCCAGCATGTCGCTGTCGGGCCGGGTCGAGTAGCCCTGGAAGTTGCGGTGCAGCCGACCCTGGCGCTGCGCCACCGCGAGCTCGTCGTCCGGCTTGGCGAAGTGGTCCATGCCGATGTAGAGGTACCCGGCGCGCGTCAGGCGCCCGATCGCTAGCGTCATGATCTGCAGCTTGGTCTCGCCCGGGGGCAGCTCGGGCGCGTTGATGCGGCGCTGGGTCTTGAACACCTGCGGCAAGTGGGCGTAGTTGTACAGCGCGATGCGGTCCGGGTCGAGCGCGAGGATCTTGTCGAGCGTGGCGTTGAAGCTGTCCAGGGTCTGCTTGGGCAGGCCGTAGATCAGGTCGAGGTTGACCGAGCGGAAGCCGCTCGCGCGCGCCTCCTCGATCGCGCGCCGCGTCTCGGCCTCGCTCTGGATGCGGTGCACCGCCTGCTGCACCGCGGGGTCGAAGTCCTGCACCCCGATCGAGATGCGGTTGAAGCCGAGCTCGCCCAGGAAGGCCACCCGCCCGGGCTCGATGCGGCGCGGGTCGACCTCGATCGAGCACTCGCAGTCCGGCTGGCGCACGAAGCTCGCGTCGAGCTTCGCCACCAGCTCGCGCGTCTCCTCGCGCGTGAGGAAGGTCGGCGTGCCGCCGCCCCAGTGCATCTGGCTGATGCGCCTGTCCGCGCCCAGCGGCGCGGCGAGCAGCTCCAGTTCCCGGCCGAGCGTGTTGATATACTTCGCCGACTTGCTATGGTCGCCCGTCACGACCTTGTTGCACGCGCAGTAATAGCAGGCCGTGTCGCAGAACGGCAGGTGCACGTACACCGACAGCGGCTGGCCGATGCCGCCGATGTTGCGCTTTTCCAGCCAGCGCCGGAACTCGGCCTCGGCGAAAGCCTCGACGAAGCGGTCCGCGGTCGGGTAGGACGTGTAGCGCGGGCCGCTGACGTCGTATTTCCGGATCAGGACCGGGTCGATGACGAGTTCGGAAGAAGGGTAAGACATGGCCTTGGTCACTATGCCCGGGCGCGAAAGCGCCGCCTTGACCTTGGTCAAATGCCCCTGAGGCGCGCGCCGTGAGCGAGTTGGCGATCGCGAGCGTCGCGGTGGCGGCGGCCCTCGCGCTCCTGGCAGTGGTGATGTTCGTCTCGGCGCGGCACATGCGGCGCGCCGACGAGCGCGTCGCGACGGCGCTGCACGAGGGCGAGGCGCAGCTCTCGGCGATCGTCGAATCGGCCATGGATGCGATCATCACGGTCGACAGCGGGCAGAGAATCGTGCTGTTCAACCGCGCCGCGGAGCAGGTCTTCCGCTGCCGGCGGGAGGATGCGCTGGGGGGCAGGCTCGAGCGCTTCCTGCCGGTGCGCTTTCGCGCCGCGCACCGCGGCCACATCGAGCGCTTCGGCCACACCGGAGTCACCAGCCGGCGCATGGGCGACGCGACCACCCTGGCCGCGATCCGCGCCGACGGCAGCGAGGAGTTCCCGATCGAGGCCTCGATCTCGCAGACCGAGGTCGACGGCCGGCACTACTACACGGTGATCCTGCGCGATATCACCGCGCGCAAGCAGGCCGAGGACCAGCTCAGGCGCCAGCAGAGCGAGCTGCGCGAGCTCTCGGCGCAGGTGCTCGAAGCGCGCGAGGAGGAAAAGACGCTCATCGCGCGCGAGCTGCACGACGAGCTCGGGCAGCTGCTTACGGCGATGAAGATGGACCTCGCCTGGCTGCTCGAGCGCCTGCCGGGGCACGACCCGGCGCTCGAGGCCAAGGCGCACCAGATGAACCAGGTGCTCGACCAGACGGTGGGCTCGGTGCGGCGCATCGCCGCCGACCTGCGCCCCCTGATGCTCGACGACCTGGGCCTCGCGGACGCCGCCAGCTGGCTGGTGCAGGACTTCGCGCGCCGCTCGGGCATCGAGTGCCGCATCGACCTGCCGCCGGCGGAACGCATCGAGGCGCTCGGGCGCGACAGCGCGATCGCGGTCTACCGCGTGCTGCAGGAGGCGCTGACCAACATCGCGCGCCATTCGGGGGCGAAGCGCGCCTGGGCGGTGCTCGAGGCGGGCGAGCAGGCGCTCGTGCTCGAGATCGAGGACGACGGGCGCGGCATCTCGCCCGAGGAGCTGGCCAAGTCGCGCTCGCTCGGGGTCAAGGGCATGCGCGAGCGCGTGCTCTACCTCGGCGGCGAGCTGGAGGTCACGCGCGCGCCGCGCGGCGGCACCCGGGTGCGCGCGCGCGTGCCGCTCGAGCAGGCGCCGCGCGCATGATCCGCCTGCTGCTCGCGGACGACCACAAGCTGGTGCGCGAGGGGCTGAAGCAGATTCTCGCTTCGGCGCCGGACGTGCGGGTCGCGGGCGAGGCCGCCGACGGCGACCAGGCGCTCGCGCTGGCGAAGGCGAACGACTACGACCTCGCGCTGCTCGACATGTCGATGCCGGGCCTGGCGGGAATCGACCTGATCAAGCGCCTCAAGCTCGAGAAGCCGGCGCTGCGCCTGCTGGTGCTGTCGATGCACGGCGAGCAGCAGTACGCGGCGCGCGCGCTCAAGGCCGGCGCCTCGGGCTACCTGACCAAGGACAGCGCCGCCGAGCAGCTGCTGCGCGCGATCCGCAAGGTCGCCGCCGGCGGCGTGCACATAAGCGAGACCGCCGCCGCGAGCCTGGTCGAGGGCCGCGGCGCGCACACGGCGCTCTCGGACCGCGAATTCGAGGTCCTGCGCATGCTCGCCGGCGGCCACGGCCCGACCGAGATCGCCGACCTGCTCAACCTGTCGGTCAAGACGGTAAGCACCCACAAGGCCCGCATCCTGCACAAGCTCGGCCTCAACAGCACCGCCGAGCTGGTGCGCTACGCGATCGAGAACGGCCTGCTCGACGAGCGCTGATTCCGACGCCGGGTAGGAAGGCGCCTACAGGCGATATCAGCCTCCGCCGATAGCGGGCGGCGCCGCGCGCGGGCAGGATGCGACGCATGCAAGCCGCAGCCGAAGCTTCCACCCTCAAGGTCTACCTGGTCGAGGACTCGCCCGCGATCCTGGAGCGCCTGGAGGCGCTGCTCGCGACGGTCGAGGGCGCCCGCACCGTGGGGCGCGCGAGCCGCGCGGGCGAGGCGATCGAAGGCATCCTCGCCGAGCGCCCCGACCTGGTGGTGCTCGACCTCAAGCTGGCCGAGGGCAGCGGCTTCGACGTGCTGCGCGCGGTGCGCGGCGCGGCGCCAGGGATCGACGTCTACATGCTGACCAACTTCGCCTCCGAGCCCTACCGGCGCCTGGCCGAGCGGCTGGGGGCGCGCGATCTGTTCGACAAGAGCACCGAGTTCGAGCGCGTGCGCGACGCCGTTCGCGACCGCGCCGCCACTGCGCACTGAGGAGAGGAGGCAAACCATGTACCTGGAAAACACCGGACGCGCCGCCGTCAATGTGGTCCCGTTGCACGCCGACGCCTCGCTCGCGCCGCGCAAGTTCGAGACCACCTGCTCCAACTGCAACCTGCGCGAGCTGTGCCTGCCGCAGGGGCTGTGCGACGAGGACCTGCAGCGCGTCGAGCAGATCGTCTACGCCCGCCGGCGCATGAAGCGCGGCGAGGCGCTGTTCAACGCCGGCGACGACTTCAACGCGGTGTACGCGGTGCGCAGCGGCTTCTTCAAGACCAGCGTGATCGACAACGAGGGCCGCGAGCAGGTCACGGGCTTCTACATGGGCGGCGAGCTGCTGGGCATGGACGGCATCGCCTCGGGCCATTACAACGGCACCACCAGCGCGCTCGAGGACAGCGAGGTGTGCGTGATGCCGTTCTCGCTCATCGAGGAGCTGTCCTGGCAGGTGCGCGCGCTGCAGCGCCACCTGCACGCGGTGCTCTCGCGCGAGATCGTGCGCGACCACGGCGTCATGATGCTGCTCGGCTCGATGCGCGCCGAGGAGCGCCTGGCGGCGTTCCTGCTCAACCTCTCCAAGCGCTTCATCAGGCGCGGCTACTCGCGCACCGACTTCCACCTGCGCATGACGCGCGAGGAGATCGGCAGCTACCTCGGCCTCAAGCTCGAGACCGTGAGCCGGCTGTTCTCCAAGTTCCAGGAAGACGGCCTGATCGAGGTGCAGCAGAAGCACGTGCGCATTCTCGACGCCGAGGCGCTGGAGAAGCTGCTCGGGCCGAAGGCCTAGCGCGCGCTTCGCTGCGCGAAGTGGTAGTGCGACTGGTCGAGATAGGCGACCACGTCGTCGATGTCCTCGCGCGTGAAGCGCACGCCGGTGAGTCCCGCCCGCAGCGCGGTTTCCTCCCTCAATTCCTTCAGGGAATGGATCCTGGAACGTGCAGGCGCGCGGTCGTGCACGTGCTCGTAGTGGCAGCTCAGGCAGAGGGTCTCGTAGAGCGCGCGCCCGCGGCGCGCGTCCTGCGCCTGCGCCGGCAGCGCGGCGGCCAGGGCGATGAGCAGGGCGAGGGCGCTAGGGCGCGGCATTGCGGTTCTCCTTGCGGCTGCGGTTGATGTCGCGCGCGCCGCGCTGCAGGAAGCAGGTGAAGGCGCTCGAGGCGGCGGCGAGGATCCAGAATAAAAGAAACCCGACCGAGTAGACGTCGAGCCGGCTCAAGCTCGCGCCCTTCCAGGGTATGGGAAGCTCCATCGGGTCGAAGACGGTGAAGAACAGCGCCTCGGCCGCGCCGGCGACGATGAACGACGGCCACAGGATCCAGATCGCGCGCTTCATTGTGCCTCCTCGGTGCGCGCCACGAGCAGGAACGGCCGCGTGCCGCCCAGCCACTCGCCGGCCAGACGCCACTGGCCGCGGGGATCCTCGATAAAGATGCGCCAGTGCCCCGGCGCGAGCGCTGGCAGCGCGGCCCGGTAGCTGCCGTCCGCGGCGCGCGCGAGCACGAGGCTGCGATCGTAGCCGGCGCGGGTGGCGTGCGCGAAGCGCACCTGCAGGCTCCCCGGCAGTGCCGCCCGCCCCTGCAGGCGCACGCGCAGGCGCCCTCCCTCGGGGTCGACCCGCGCCGCCATGCCGAGGCGCTCGGCGGCGTCCTCGCGCGCGAGCACGCGATTGATCGCCAGCCCGTCCTTGTAGTAGTCGCCGTCGACCAGGCCGTCGGCGGACGCGATCGCGAGGTAGAGCGTATAGAAGCTCGCCACCACCACCGCGCCCGGGCCGGCGATGAGCAGCCACGGCCAGGGCTCGCGGTACCAGGGCTTGCCTTTCTCGTGCGCGGCGTCGTGCATGCTCACCCCCTCAGCGGACGATGAATACCGATTTCTCTTCCACGTGCTCGCGGTCGCCGTCGAGCGCGCGCAGCTCGAACTCGATGCGGTGGCTGCCCGGCGCGGCGCTGCCGTCCGCCACCCGCACCTTGACCGGCAGCAGGCGGCTGCTCGCGCCCGCCATCTCGACGACCGGATCGCTCGCGAGGCGGATGCCGGGCAGGCCTTCGACGCGGATCTCGAAGCGGCGCGTCTTCTCGGCGGTGTTCATGATCTGCAGCTGGTAAAGGTTCTCGATCTGCCCGCCCTCGACCTCGCGCGAGATCGCGGCGCGGTCGCGGATCACGTCGAGCTTGAGCGGCACCCGCTCGTAGAGCGCGACCGCGGCCGCGATGATCACGAGCCACAGAATCGCGGAGTACAGCAGCACGCGCGGGCGAAACGCGCGCGCGAACATTTGCGCACGCGTGAGGCCCCGCTCCATGGCGTGGGCGGTGGAATAGCGGATCAGGCCGCGCGCATAGCCCATGCGGTCCATTACCTGGTTGCAGCCGTCGATGCAGGCGGCGCAGCCGATGCACTCGTACTGCAGGCCGTCGCGGATGTCGATCCCGGTCGGGCAGACCTGCACGCAGACGCCGCAGTCGACGCAATCGCCCAGGCCGCGCGCCTTCGGCTCGATGCCGCGCGGGCGCGCGCCGCGCGGCTCGCCGCGCTCGGGGTCGTAGGTGATGATCATCGTGTCCTGGTCGAACATCGCGCTCTGGAAGCGCGCGTACGGGCACATGTACTTGCACACCTGCTCGCGCATCCAGCCGGCGTTGCCGTAGGTGGCGAAGCCGTAGAACAGGATCCAGAACGTCGCCCAGGGCCCGGTCTCGCCGCCCCAGACTGCGTGCCAGAGCTCGCGGATCGGGGTGAAGTAGCCGACGAAGGTGAAGCCGGTCCACAGCGCGACCGCGATCCAGGCGCCGTGCTTGGCCGCCTTCAGTCCGAGCTTGCGCGCGCCGAAGTCCGAGCGATCGAGCACGATGCGCCGCGCGCGATCGCCCTCGATCACGCGCTCGATCCACATGAACAGCTCGGTATAGACCGTCTGCGGACAGGCGTAGCCGCACCACAAGCGGCCGGCGACGGTGGTGAACAGGAACAGGCTGAGCGCGGAAATGACCAGCAGGATGGTGAGGTAGATCGCGTCCTGCGGCCACAACACCAGGCCGAAGACGTAGAACTTGCGGCTGGCGATGTCGAACAGCAGCGCCTGGCGGCCGTTCCAGGTCAGCCACGCGCCGCCGTAGAACGCCAGTTGCGTCGCCCACACCAGCGCCCAGCGCCAGGCGGCGAACCACCCGCGCACCGCGCGCGGGTAGATCTTCTTGCGTACCTCGTACAGCGCCTGCTCGGCGCTCTCGGCCGGCCTGACGCTTTGATCGTTTGTTTTCTGCGTCACTATCTTGAGGGAGGGCTGAGCCATGCCCGTTCCCTCGGGCCTACTTGGCCGCCGGCGGGCCGGCCGGGTGCGACAGCGAATAGACGTACGCGGCGACGAGGTGGATCTGCGCCGGGGTAAGCGTCTCCGTCCACGCCGGCATGTGGCCGTTGCGCCCCTTGGTGATGGTCTCGACGATCGCCGGCTCGCCGCCGCCGTAGAGCCAGACCTTGTCGGTCAGGTTCGGCGCGCCGATCATCTGGTTGCCCTTGCCCTCGGGGCCGTGACAGGCGACGCAGTTCTTGGCGAAGATGTCCCGGCCGCGCGCGACGCGGATGCTGTCCGCGGCCTCGCCCGAGAGCGACATGACGAAGTTCGCGACGTCCTTCACGCCTTCTGCGCCGAGCACGGGGCCCCAGGTCGGCATCACGCCGTTGCGGCCGTTGGTGATCGTCTGCTCGATCGTCTCGGGCGCGCCGCCGTAGAGCCAGTCGTTGTCGGTCAGATTGGGAAAACCCCTCGTTCCGCCGCCGTCCGAGGCATGGCACTGGGCGCAGTTGTTGAGGAACACCTTCTGCCCGATCGCCAGCGCGTCCGGGTTCTTCGCCAGCGCCGTGATGGCCTGCTTGGCGAACTTGTCGTAGATCGGCCCGAACTGCGCCGCGGCGCGCTGCTCCTCGGCGCGGTACTGCCCGACTTCGGACCAGCCGAGCAGTCCCTTGTAGCTGCCCAGGCCCGGGTAGAGAACGAGGTATACCAGCCCGAACACGATGGTGATGTAGAACAGCCACATCCACCAGCGCGGCAGCGGATTGTTGTACTCGCCCAGATCCTCGTCCCAGGTATGGCCGGTGGTCTCGGTCTGGCTGCCCGCGACCCGGCGCACGCTCTGCATCTTGAGAAAGACGCCGCAGCCGACGATCGAAACGATCACGATCAGCGCTATGTAGACGTCCCAGAAACCGTTGGTGAACTGGCTCATGAGCGGTCTCCGGCGTCGTTTGCGCGTGACTCGCCATCTTCCTCGAAGGGCAGCATGCCGTCGCGCTCGAACCGCGCCTTGCGCGACGGGGCGTAGGCCCACCACACCACGCCGAGGAAGAAAAGGAAGGTCACCACCGTGGCCAGGCTTCTGAAGTCGTTGATGTCCATTGTCGTCGTCCTTGCTACTTGCCCAGCGGCGCCGTATGCACCTCGGCGCGCGGCTTGAGATCGGTGCCCAGCCCCTGCAGGTACGCGATCAGGGCGTCCATCTCGGTCTTGCCCTGGAGCGCCTCGGGCGCCTTGGCGATCTCGGCGTCGGTGTACGGAACGCCGATCTTGCGCAGCGCGCGCATCTTGGCCTGGATGTCGGCCGCGTCGGCCGGCGCGCTGGCAAGCCAGGGGAAGGCCGGCATGTTCGACTCCGGCACCACGTCGCGCGGGTTCATGAAGTGGATCCGCAGCCACTCGTCGGAGTAGCGCCCGCCGATGCGCGCGAGGTCGGGTCCGGTGCGCTTGGAGCCCCACAGGAAGGGGTGGTCGTAGACGAACTCGCCCGCCACCGAGTAGTGGCCGTAGCGCTCGGTCTCGGCGCGGAAGGGGCGGATCATCTGAGAGTGGCAGTTGTTGCAGCCCTCGCGGATGTAGATGTCGCGCCCGGTGAGCGCCAGCGGCGAGTAGGGCGCGATCCCCTCGACCGGCTGGATCACCTGCTTGTCGAACGACAGCGGCAGTATCTCGACCAGCCCGGCGATCGAGACCAGCACGATGATCAGGCCGATCAGCAGCGCCTGGTTGCGCTCGATCATGTCATGGGTGAGGTTCATTGTCGCGCTCCTCGTGCGTTATGCGTGGGCCATGACCGGGGCCGGGATCGGCGCGTCGACTGCGCGGCTGCCGGAGAGCGTCTTCGCGACGTTGTAGACCATGATGAACATCCCGCTGATGTAGAACAGCCCGCCGAGCAAGCGGATGCCGTAGAACGGATAAGCCGCCTTCACGCTCTCGACGAAGGTGTAGGTGAGCGTGCCGTCGTCGCTCACTGCGCGCCACATCAAGCCTTCCATCACGCCGGCGATCCACATCGCCGCGATGTAGAGCACGATGCCTATGGTGGCGATCCAGAAGTGCGCGTTTATCAGCCTGGTGCTGTACATTTCGGTGCGCCCGAACAGGCGCGGGATGAGGTAGTACATCGAGCCGATCGTCACCAGGCCGACCCAGCCGAGCGCGCCGCTGTGCACGTGGCCGATGGTCCAGTCGGTATAGTGCGACAGCGCGTTCACGGTCTTGATCGACATCATCGGTCCCTCGAAGGTCGACATGCCGTAGAACGACAGCGACACGATCAGGAACTTCAGGATCGGGTCCTGGCGCAGCTTGTACCAGGCGCCCGAGAGCGTCATGATGCCGTTGATCATGCCGCCCCAGGAAGGCGCCAGCAGGATGAGCGAGAACACCATGCCGAGCGACTGCACCCAGTCGGGCAGCGCGGTGTAGTGCAGGTGGTGGGGGCCGGCCCACATATAGGTGAAGATCAGGGCCCAGAAGTGCACCACCGACAGGCGGTAGGAGTACACCGGCCGCCCGGCCTGCTTCGGAATGAAGTAGTACATCATGCCGAGGAAGCCCGCGGTGAGGAAGAAGCCCACCGCGTTGTGGCCGTACCACCACTCGACCATGGCGTCCTGCGCCCCGGCGTATACCGAGTACGACTTCCACATCGTCACCGGGATCTCGGCGCTGTTGACGATGTGCAGGATGGCGATGGTGAGGATAAACGCGCCGTAGAACCAGTTGGCGACGTAGATGTGCTTGACCTTCCGCTTGGCGATGGTGCCGAAGAACACGACCGCGTAGGCCACCCACACCACCGCGATCAGGAGGTCGATCGGCCACTCGAGCTCGGCGTATTCCTTGGAGGTGGTGTAGCCCAGCGGCAGGGTGACGGCCGCGGCCACGATCACCAGCTGCCAGCCCCAGAAGGTGAACGCGGCCAGCTTGTCGGAGAACAGGCGCGCGTGACAGGTGCGCTGCACCACGTAGTAGGAGGTGGCGAACAGCGCGCAGCCGCCGAAGGCGAAGATCACGGCGTTGGTGTGCAGCGGCCGCAGCCGGCTGTAGGTCAGCCACGGCGTGTCGAAGTTGAGCGCCGGCCAGATCAGCTGGGCGGCGATCAGCACCCCGACCAGCATCCCGACCACGCCCCACACCACCGTCATGATCGCGAACTGGCGGACCACCTTGTAGTTGTACGTCTTTTCGACTGGCATGTGAGTGCACTGCTCCCTGAAATGGCGCCCCGGGAGAATCGTAAGGGCCGCTGCCGCGGGCCGTTTGACCTACGTCAAACGCCCGTCAGCAACACCGCGGCGCCCTCGAGGCGGCCTTCGCGCAGGTCCGCCAGCGCCTCGTTCGCCTGCGCAAGCGGGTAGCTCCGGGTCGCGGCGCGCAGCGGCGTCGCCGCGGCCAGCCGCATGAAGGCCTCGCCGTCGGCGCGCGTCAGGTTCGCCACCGACCGCACCTGCCGCTCGCCCCACAGCAGCGCGTAGGCGAACGAGGGAATGTCGCTCATGTGGATGCCGCCGCAGACGACTCGCCCGCCGCTCTTCACCGCCGCCAGCGCCCGCGGCACGAGCGCCCCGACCGGGGCGAAGATGATCGCCGCGTCGAGCGGCTCGGGCGGGGCCTCGTCCGACCCTCCGGCCCAGTCCGCCCCGCATTGGCGCGCGAATTCCTGACCCTGAAAGTCGGAAGTTCTCGTAAAAGCGAAAACCTTCCTTCCCTCGGCCTTCGCAAGCTGCGCGAGCAGGTGCGCGGCCGCGCCGAAGCCATACAGGCCGAGCGTACGCGCCTCGCCGGCGAAGGCGTAGCAGCGGTAGCCGATCAGCCCGGCGCACAACAGCGGCGCGGCCTCGGCGTCGGCGTAGCGCTCGGGCAGCGCGAAGCAAAAGCGCTCGTCGGCAACGGCGTACTCGGCGTAGCCGCCGTCGAGCGTGTAGCCGGTGAAGCGCGCCTGCGGGCACAGGTTCTCGCGCGCGCTGGCGCAGTACTCGCAGGCGCCGCAGGTCCAGCCCAGCCACGGCACCCCGACCCGCGCCCCGGCGGCGAAGCGCGCGCCGCCCTTGACCACCCGCCCGACGATCTCATGGCCGGGGATGAGCGGGTAGCGGCCTTCGCTCAGGTCGCCGTCGACCACGTGCAGGTCGGTGCGGCACACGCCGCAGGCCGCGACCTCGATCAGCACCTGTCCCGGCCCCGGCTGCGGCACCGGCACGCGCTCGGCGCGCAGCCGCTCGCCCGGCGCGTGCAGCCGCATCGCCAGCATGGTGGCCGGCATCAAATCGGGGTCAGACCACGTTTTCATTTCGGAAAATCGTGGTCTGACCCCGATTCTTTCGGCCGGTCGTCGTCGGCGAGCAGGTCCTGCGAGGCGCGGTCCAGGTCGTCGAACTGGCCGCTCTCGAGCGCGCGCCAGAAGGCCCAGCCGATTACGAATACGAATACGAGCGAGACCGGGATGAGGATGTAGAGGCTTTCCATGGCGGCGGAGCGAGCGGGCGCATTGCGTTTAGCACCACGACGAAAGAGCTGGCGGACATGCCGAGCGCGGCCTGCCAGGGGCCGATCAGCCCGGCGGCCGCGAGCGGCAGCGCAAGCGCATTGTAGGCCAGCGCCCAGCCGAAGTTCTGCCGCACCACGCGCATCGCCGCGCGCGCCGCGCCGAAGCTTTCCGCCACGGCGCCCAGGCGCCCGCCGAGCAGCACTAGGTCGGCCTGCAGCTTGGCGGCGTCGGCGCCGCCGCCCATCGCGATCGAGACGTCGGCGCGCGCGAGCACCGGCGCGTCGTTTAGCCCGTCGCCGATCATCGCCACCACCCTGCCCTCGCGCTGTAGCCGCTCGGCGAAGGCGAACTTGTCCTGCGGCGTCGCGCCGCCGGCGAACGACTCGATCCCCAGGCGGCGCGCGAGCTCCCCGACCAGCGCCGGGTCGTCGCCGCTCACCAGGTGCAGGCGCAGGCCGCGCGCGGCGAGCGCCGCGACCAGCTGCGCGGCGTCTTCGCGCGGCTCGTCCTCGAGCAGGAACGCGGCCAGCCAGCCGCGCTCGCTTGCAAGAAAGACGCGTGTTTCTCCCTTCCAGGGCTCGAGGGTCGGCGCTGCGACGGCGGCGAGCTCGCGGCAGAACGCCTCGGAGCCGACGCGCACGCGCCGTGCGCCGATCGTCGCTTCGACGCCGTGGCCGGGGAAGTTCTTCAGCTGCGTCACGGCCTCGGTCGCGCCCTTGCCGAATGCCGCGGCGATCGGGTGCCGGCTCGAGGCCTCGAGCGAGCGCGCGAGCGCGAGGCAATGCGCCTCGTCGGCCGCGCCGAGCGCCACCGTGCGCGCCAGCGCGAAGCGCCCGTACGTCAGGGTGCCGGTCTTGTCGAGCACCACGTCGGTCGCGCGCTCGAGCGCCTCGAGCGCGCGCGGGCGGGTGAGCGCGACCCCGCGCGCGAGCAGCAGGCCGCTCGCGCGGGTGAGCACGATCGGCGCCGCGAGCGCGAGCGCGCAGGGGCAGGTCGCCACCAGCACCGCGACCGCGACCCAGGGCGCGCGCGCGGGCGCGATTGCGAGCCACCACAGGAAGGCGGCGCCGGCGACCAGGAGCACCGCGAGCGTCAGGCGCCGCGCGAGCCAGTCGGCGCGCTCGACCAGCCTGGGCTTGCCGGCCGCGGCGCGCTCGACCAGGCGCGCGATCGCCGCGGCCTGGGTCTCGGCGCCGGCGCGCGCGACGCGCATCACCAGCGGCTGCTCGAGGTTGGCCGAGCCGCCGACCAGCGCGTCGCCCGCGGCCTTGGCCACCGGGCGCGACTCCCCCGTGAGCAGCGATTCGTCCGCGCTCGAGTCGCCGCGCTCGACCACGCCGTCGGCCGGAACGCGCTCGCCCGCGGGCACCAGCACCCGGTCGCCCGCCGCGAGGCGGTGCGCCGGCACGCGCTCGACGCTCGCGGCGTCGGCCGGATCGCGCAGGCGCAGCGCGAACGACGGCATCCAGCGCGCCAGGTGGTCCAGCTCGCGCGCCGCGCGCCGCCGCGCGGAGGCCTCGACGAAGCGCGCCCCCAGCAGCAGGAACACGAGCATGGTGATCGAATCGAAGTACACCTCTCCCCGCCCGGCGAAGGTGGCCCAGGCGCTCGCGCCGAAGCCGGCGGCGAGGCCGAGCGCGATCGGCGTGTCGAGGCCGATGCGCCTGCGCCTGAGCTCGCCCCAGGCGGCGGCGAAGAACGGCCGGCACGAGAACAGCATCACCGGGGTGGTAAGCGCGAGGCTCGCCCAGCGCATCAGCTGCTCGCTCGCCGCGCTTAGCGTCCCCGCGCCCGCGTCGAGGTAGGCCGGGAAAGCGTACATCATGACCTGCATCGCGCCGAAGCCGGCCACGAACAGGCGCCACAAGGCGCTGCGGCGCTCGCGCCGCTCGAGCTCGTCCTGGCGCCGCGGATCGTAGGGGTAGGCGTCGTAGCCGATGGCGCGGATCGCCTGCAGGATCTCGGACAGCTTGACCCGGCGCGCGTCCCAGGCGACGTGCGCGCGGTGGGTGGCGTAGTTGATCTCCACCCGCAGCACTCCCGCGACCTGCCGCAACCACTGCTCCGACAGCCACAGGCAGGCGGCGCAGCGGATGCGGTCGAGGATCAGCGCCGCTTCGCGCAGGTTATCGCCGCTCGCGGCGACGAACTGCTTCTGCGCCAGCGGCTCGTCATAGGCCTCGAGCGGCGGCAGGTCCTGCGGCGGCGGCCCCGATTCCGAGCGCGTCTCGTAGTAGCGCTCGAAGCCGGCGGCGACGATCGTGCGCGCGACCGCCTGGCAGCCGGCGCAGCACATCTCGCGCTCGGCGCCGAGCACGCTTGCCCGGTAGCGCCCGGGCTCGGCGACCGCCTGCCCGCAGTGGAAGCAGGCCGGGGTCAGCTGATCGTGACGCGCTTGGCCTGCGCGCTCGCCTTCTTCGGCAGGACCAGGTTGAGCATCCCGTCCTTGTACTCGGCCTTGACGCCCTGCGCGTCGATGTCGGCCGGCAGCTGCATGCTGCGCGACACCATGCCGTAGTAGCGCTCGCTGTGCAGGACCTTCTCGCCCTTCTTCTCTTCCTTCTCTTGCTTGACTTCGGCGCGGATCGAGACCTGGTTGCCGTTCACGTCGACCTGGATGTCTTCCTTCTTCACGCCGGGGACCTCGGCGCGCACCGTGTAGGCCTTGTCGTCTTCCTTGACGTCGACCTTCATCTTGAGCTCGCCGTCGCCGGGCATCGCGACCGGCTTGAGCCAGAAGCCCCGTGTCAGGTCGCCGAACACGTCGTCGAACAGTCCGCCGTAGCGTTGGATGTTTGCCATGATGACCGCCTCCTTGCATTGAGGGTCCGGCAAAATCCTAGCGCCGCGCCGGCGGCCTCCATTGACGCAAATCAAGAAGCCTTCCCCTTTTTCATAGCATCCTCCAATCGGAGCAATCGCGAAATTCGATTTGCCCCGCCGCAGCGCCGGCCGTTAGCCTCGGCCCCGATTCCTGCCACCCAGCCACGAAGGAGCCATCGCCATGAAACTCAAGGGAACCAAGACGCACCAGAACCTGAAAGACGCGTTCGCCGGCGAGAGCCAGGCGAACCGCAGGTATCTCTACTTCGCCGCCAAGGCCGACGTCGAGGGCCAGAACGACGTCGCGGCGCTGTTCCGCTCGACCGCCGAAGGCGAGACGGGCCACGCGCACGGGCACCTGGAGTACCTGGAGCAGGTGGGAGACCCGGCGACCGGCCTGCCG
>DATIZK010000047.1:0-29850 GCA_035517095.1 Burkholderiales bacterium | reverse complement strand
CTCGGCGGTGCCTTCGGCCTGAGTGCGTTGCAGGGGGGCCTAACACCACGCTAGTGTTTAGTTACATAAATTAGCGATAATATTTCGGAGTTGGCTTCCCTTAACTTGGCGCTTGCGCCAGACGAAAGGCTTGGCGGTTTGGTTATAGGTGTCACAAAAATCCTGGATGGCAGTCCTTTAACGCCAACGCATTATTATATCGTTAATTTATAGAATTAGACACTAGGCAGATTCATGGTCGGGTCGTCTCAGGGTCAAGCGAACAATCGTGTCGTGGGCTGTTACCCTTGCGCCGCGTGTTGCGCATCAACCGCTATTCGGTCGCTTTTCCATCTTCGAACACGCCACCGGTCGGCCCGTCAGGCGGCAACCGCACGCCCCAGAGGACGCTGGCCGCACCCTGTTTCACTGAACGCGGCGCGCTGGGTCCACCCATGTGGGTGCGGACCCATCCCGGACTTATCGCGTTTACGAGAACCCCCCGCGGCCTCAGCTCCTTTGCAAACAAGCGGGCCATCGCGGTGAGCGCGGCCTTGCTCGCGCCGTAACCGCCGGGGGCCTCCGTCGCGAGGCGCTCGAGATCGGCGAGCGACAGGTCGGGGTTCGAGAGGCGCTCGACCAGGCTCCGAGGCTGGTCGGAGAGCCTGCCCAGACCGCTCGTCACCATCACCACGCGCGCGTTCGGCGCGAGCAGCGGCTCCAGCGCGCGGCTGAGCCGCAGCGGGCCGAGCACGTTGACGTCCCAGATCAGGCGCCTGGCGGCGCCGCTGTAGACCCCGGCGTTGTTGACCAGCGCATCGATCCGCTCGTTGCGCGCGCGAAGCCGCTCGGCCAGGGCCTCGATCGAGGCAGCGTCGGCCACGTCTAGGGTCTCGGCCTGCGTTCCCGGCGGCGCCGATTTCGGATCCCGCACGCCCGACAGTACGCGCCAGCCCTCGGAGGCGAGCGTGCGCGCGACCTCGCGCCCGATGCCCCGGCTCGCTCCCGTGATCAGCGCCGTGCCCATCGCGCGGCTCAGAGCCCGAGGTAGGCCTGGCGCACGCGGTCGTCGTGCAAGAGCGCGCTGCCCGCGCCGGACATGACGATGGCGCCGTTCTCGAGCACGTAGGCGTGCTGCGAGAGCTTGAGCGACAGGGCGACGTTCTGCTCCACCAGCAGGATGGTGAGCCCCTTGGCGTGCAGCAGGCGGATGGTGCGGAACACCTCCTGCACCACGGTCGGCGCGAGGCCGAGCGAAGGCTCGTCGAACATGATCAGCTCGGGCTGGCCCATCAGGCAGCGGCCGATGGCGAGCATCTGCTGCTCTCCGCCGGAGAGCGTGCCGGCGAGCTGCGCGCGCCGCTCCGCCAGGCGCGGAAACAGCGCGTACACCTCCGCGAGCGTGCGCGCGGCATGGCTGCGCGCGCGCGGCAGCAGGGCGCCCATGGCCAGGTTCTCGGCCACGGTGAGCGTGGGGAACACCTGCCGGCCTTCGGCCACCTGGCCGATGCCGAGGTTGCAGATCTGATGCGACTGCAATCGCGTAATTTCCTCTTGCCGGTAGAGAACCTTTCCGGAACGCACTTTCTCGATGCCCGCGATGGCGCGGATGAGCGAGGTCTTGCCGGCGCCGTTGGCGCCGACGATGGCCACGATCTCGCCCTGCGGCACCTCGAGCGAGACGCCCGCGAGCGCCTGCGCGTCGCCGTAGTAGAGGTCGAGGTTCTCGACCTGCAGCAGTGCGGTCACACTTCCGTCTCTTCGCCCAGGTAGCACTCGAGCACCGCCGGGTCGCGCACCACCTCGGCCGGCGCGCCGCGGGCGATGATCTCGCCGTGGTGCAGCACCACGACCTGCCGCGCGAGCGCCATCACCGCGCGCATCACGTGCTCGATCAGCAGGATGGTGAGCCCGCCGCGGTTGAGCTCGCGGAACACCTCGACCATCTGGTCGCACTCGGTGGGGCGCAGCCCCGCCATCACCTCGTCCAGCAGCAGCAGCCGCGGGCCGGTGGCGAGCGCGCGCGCCACCTCCAGGCGCTTGCGGTCGGGCAGGGTGAGCGAGGAGGCGGGCAGGTCCCTTTTTGCTCCAAGGCTCAATTTTTCCAGGATGCCGAGCGCGCTGCGGCGCGCCTGCGGCACGCGCCGCTCGCGCCGCAGCGCGCCGACGATCACGTTGTCCAGCACCGACAGGCCGGCGAAGGGCTTGACCACCTGGAAGGTGCGGCCCACGCCCGCGGCGCAGACCTGGTCGGGGCGCAGGCGGTCGATCCTGCGCCCGGCGAAGACGATCTCTCCCGCGTCGGGCGCGTACACCCCGGCGGCCATGTTGAAGATGGTGGTCTTGCCGGCGCCGTTCGGCCCGATCAGCGCCGTGAGCCCGCCTTCGGGCACTTCGAACGAGGCGCGCGCGACCGCGCGCAGGCCGCGGAACGACTTCGACAGCGAGCGGATCTCGAGCAGCGCCACCTCAGGCCCTGCGCGCGAGGCCGAGCCGCTTCGCCAGCGGCGGCCAGATGCCGTTGGGCAGGAACATCACCACCAGCAGCAGGATCACGCCGTAGAACACCTGCTTCACGCCCGGGATGTCCCAGCCCATGGCGGCGACCAGGTTGTTGAGCGAGTCGGCCAGCGTGGTGAGCAGCGCCGCGCCCAGGATCGGGCCGAACAAGGTGCCCACGCCGCCCACGATCGGCCCGAGGATGATCTCGATCGACTGGCTGATGTGGAAGATCTGCTCCGGGAACAGGTTGTTGTAGTAGAAGGCGAAGAACACGCCGGCGAGCGAGGTCATCGCGGCGCTGATCGCCACCGCCAGCAGCTTCCAGCGGAAGGTGTTGATGCCGAGCGCGCGCGCGGCGTCCTCGTCCTCGCGGATCGCCTGCCAGTAGTAGCCGGCGCGGCTGCGCAGCAGCCAGGCGCAGAGCGCGAAGGCGCCCGCGGTGAGCGCCAGCATCACGTAATAGAACATCGCCGGCGTGCCGCGCAGGTTGGCGAGGTCGATGGTGGTGCGCTGGCCGACCTTGAGGAACAGCCCGCCCGGGCCGCCGAGCCAGCCGATGTGGTCGAAGCCGATGCGGGTGAACTCGGCGAAGGCGATCGTGAGCAGCGCGAAATACACCCCCGAGATGCCGAAGCGGAACGCGAGCAGCCCGATCGCGACCCCTGCGGCCACGCACAGCGCCATCGCCAGCCAGAGCCCGGCCCAGGGCCCGATGCCGAACTTCACGAACAGCGCCGCGGCGGCGTAGGCGCCCAGGCCGACGAACAGCGAATGCCCGAGCGAGAGCTGGCCGGCGAAGCCCATCATCACGTTCCAGGCCTGCCCGGTGAAGGCGAAGTACAGCGCCAGCGTCGCGACCGAGAGAACGTAGTTGCCCGCCAGGCAGGGCAGCGCGCTCAGCACCGCCGCCAGCGCGCCCAGCAGCAGGCGCAGCCTCACGTCCTGCTCCCGAGCAGGCCCTGGGGGCGGAACAGCAGCACCACGATCAGCAGCGCGAAGCTGATCATGCTCTTGGCCGAGGGGTCGAAGAACAGCCCCGCGAGCGCCTCCGACACGCCGATCAGCACTCCGCCCAGCAGCGCGCCCGGCATCGAGCCCAGCCCGCCCACGATCACGATCACGAAGCCGAGCAGGGTGTAGCTCGGCCCGACCGAAGGCGCGACCTCGACCAGCAGCGTCATCATGCAGCCGGCGACCGCCACGCAGGCGGCGCCGAGGCCGAAGGTGAGCGCGTACAGGTGCTTGACGTTCAGGCCCACGATGCGCGCGCCGAGATGGTTGTCGGCGCAGGCGCGGATCGCGGTGCCGGTGCGCGAGAAGCGGAAGAACGCGAACAGGCCGGCGGTGGTGACGAGCGCGCACAGCGCGGCGTAGGCGCGCGCCTTGTCGACGATGATCTGGCCGACGGCCCAGGAGTCGAGCTGGTAGGCAGTCTGCACGTTGCGCGCGTCGGGGCCGAACACCATCAGCATGACGTTGGTGAGGATCGTCGCCACCGCCACCAGCAGGATGAACTGCGAGTGCTCGGGCCGCGTGATGAACGGGTTGATCAGACCGGCCTGGAGCGCGTAGCCGAAGAGAAAGAACAGCGCCGCCACCGGCAGCGCCGCCAGGATCGGATCGAGCTTGAAGGCGCCGAACAGCAGCACCGCGACGTACATCGCGATGGTCATCATCTCGCCGTGGGCGAAATTGACCACCCGCACCACGCCGAAGATGACCGACAGCCCGAGGGCCATCAGCCCGTAAACGAGCCCGGTAAGCAGGCCCGCGATGACGACGTTCGCGATCAGGGTTGCGGTCACGCCCCCTTATACTCTGGCCAGGGGAATACCGGCTTTGCTTCCGCCGCGTACTCCGGCAGCACGACCTTCGGCGTGCCGTCCAGGATCTGGACGCAGGCCGACAGGTTGCCGTCGACCTGGCCCTTGGGGTTGAACTTGATCGGGCCCCCCAGCATCACGCGCTTGTCGATGTCGGTCGCGCGGATCGCGTCGGCGAGCGCCTTCGGGTCGGTGCTGCCGGCGCGCTTGAAGGCATCGGCCGCGATCATGATGGCCTCGAAGGTGTAGCCGACGTTCAGGCCGTGGTAGACGAACTTTTCGCCGGGGTTGCGCTTTCTGAACGCCTCCTCGACCACGCCGGTAAGCGCGCCCTTCGGGTTGTACCAGGGCGGGTTGTCGATGATGTAGTCGGCGTACTTGCCGAGCGACTTGGCGAACTGCTCCTCGTAGATTCCCGGCGAGCCGGGGTCGATCACTCCCATCGGGTGCCAGCGCTGCTTCACCATCTCGCGGCGCAGCACGATCGAATCGTTCAGCCTGCACACCAGCAGCAGGAAGTCGGCGTTGGCCGCCTTGGCCTTGGACACCTCGACCGAGAGGTCCTTCGCCGCCGGGTCGTAGGCGACCGTTTCGACGATCTTGAACGGCAGCTGCGTGAGGCGCGGCAGCAGAGCGTTGATGCCGTGCGTCATGGCCTGGCCGAAGGTGTCGTTGACGTGCATGTAGACCGCGCTGCGCGCCACGGTGTGGGTGGCCTGGAACAGGTCGCCGATCAGCGACAGGCCGTTCTTGACCAGCTCGCCCGCGGTCGGGAAGTTGCGGAACACGAACTTGTAGCCCTGCTCGGTGATCTGCGGCGCGGCGGCGATGTTGATCACCAGCGGCACGCCGCGCTGCTCGGCGACCTGGGCGATCGCGGCGGTCTGGCCCGAGTCGAAGGCGCCCACCAGCACGTGCGCGCCTTCCTCGATCAGCCGCTCGGCCCGGGTGCGCGCAGTGTTGACGTTCGACTCGGTGTCCGCGCTCATGATCTCGATGTCGACCCCGAGCATGGCCTTGAGCACCCCGGGCGCGAGGTCCGCGCCGAGCTGGCAGGACTGCCCGATCAGGGCCTCGTAGCTCGAGCGCGGCAGCAGCACGCCGACCTTGAGCTTGCCCGCGGCGCGCGCGATGCCGAACGGCGAGAGCGCGGCGGCGGCTCCGGCCACGACGACGTTTCGGTTGAAGCTTCTGCGGTCCATATTTCCTCCTCCTCCTGGATTGCGCGGGAATGTTATAGACCATTACAATCTGACGGTCAATGACAAAGCGGCCTCCATCGCCCCACCGACCGCGCGCCCTGGCGCCGATGACGCGCGTGCCGGGCCTGGACTACGGGGTGCTGGACGAGCTGCTGGGCTATTCGCTGCGCCGCGCCCAGGTGGCGCTGTTTCTCGCCTTCCACGCCGCCACCAGGGGCCAGCACATCACCCCGCCGCGCTTTACCGCGCTGGTGATCGTCGGCGCCAATCCCGGGCTCAGCCAGTCGGCGCTCGGCGCGGTGCTCGGCATCGCGCGCTCGGGCGCGATGATGCTCGCCGACTGGATGGTCGGCCGCGGACTGGTCGAGCGCCGCCGCCGCCCGGGCGACGGGCGCGCCTGGGGGCTGCATTTGACGCGGCGCGGAACGCTCGCGCTGGACAAGATGAAGGCGGCGGTGCTGGCCGAGGACCGCCGCCGCGCGGCGCACTTGAGCGCCGCGGAGCGGCGCGAGCTGCTGCGCCTGCTCGACAAGCTCGCCGGCTAGCGCGGCGCCATACGCAGCGCGCCGTCGAGCCGGATCACCTCGCCGTTGAGTTGCACGTTCTCGACGATGTGCAGCGCAAGCTGCGCGTACTCCTCGGGCGTGCCGAGGCGCTTGGGAAAGGGGATCGAAGCGGCGAGCGACTGCCGCACCTCTTCGGGCAGCTTGCCCAGCAGCGGCGTGTGGAAGATCCCGGGCGCGATCGTCATCACCCGCACGCCGAACTGCGCCAGGTCGCGCGCCAGCGGCAGCGTCATCGAGACGATGCCGCCCTTGGAGGCGGAGTACGCGACCTGGCCGATCTGGCCGTCGTAGGCGGCGATCGAGGAAGTGTTGATCATCACGCCGCGCTCGCCGTCGGCGAGCGCCGGCAGGGGGATCATGTCGGCCGCGGCGAGGCGCATCATGTTGAAGCTGCCCACCAGGTTCACGTTGACGATGCGGGTGAAGTGCTCGAGCGGCATCGGTCCGTCCTTGCCCACCAGGCGCTTGGCGCCGCCGATGCCGGCGCAGTTGACCAGGATGCGCGCCGGGCCGTGCGCCGAGCGCGCTTTCGCGACCGCGGCTTCGGCGCCCGGCCCGCTCGAGACGTCGCATTGCACGAACACCGCGCCGATCTCCGCCGCGAGCTTGTTGCCGAGCTCGGCGTTCACGTCGAGCAGCGCCACCCTGGCGCCCGCGGCCGCGAGCTTGCGCGCGGTGCCCGCGCCGAGTCCCGACGCGCCGCCGGTGACGAGCGCCGCTTGTCCCTTGATTTCCATGCTCAGCTCCTCTTGTTGGATTCGGTGTTCTCGACCAGCACCGCAATGCCCTGGCCGCCGCCGATGCAGGCCGAGGCGATGCCGTAGCGCCCGCCGCTGCGGCGCAGCTCGCGCGCCACGGTGAGCGTGAGCCGCACCCCGGTGGCGGCGAGCGGGTGGCCGAGCGCGATCGCGCCCCCGTTCACATTCACCCTGGCGCGGTCGATCTGCAGCTCGCGCACGACCGCCAGGCACTGCGCGCCGAAGGCCTCGTTGATCTCGAACCGGTCGATGTCGCCGAGCGCGAGGCCGAGGCCCTCGAGCAGGCGCCGGATCGCCGGCGCCGGGCCGATGCCCATGATCTCCGGCGGCACGCCGACCGCCGTGCCGCCGATCACGCGCGCGAGCGGCGTGCGGCCGCTGCGCCTTGCGTACTCGCCTGCAGCGACCAGCGCCGCGGCGGCGCCGTCTACGATCGCCGAGCTGTTGCCGCCGGTCTGCACGCCGCCGAAGGCGGGCTTGAGTTGCGCCAGCTGCTCCGCCGGCGAGGGCCGCGGATGCGTGTCGCGCTCGACCCGGCCCGGCCGGGAGGGCACCCGGATGGCGCGCGACTGGTAGCCCTCGAGCTCGAAGGTTTCGCTCGTCACCGGCGCGATCTCGCCGGCAAGGAAGCCGTCCGCCTGCGCCGCCAGCGCGCGCTCGAAGCTCTCGGCCGCGAAGCGGTCGACCTCCTGGCGCGAGATCGAGTACTTGCGGGCCAGGTTTTCGGCGGTGCCGCCCATGCTGACGTTCGCCGCGGGGTCGAGCAGCGCCTCCCAGAGGAAGTCCTTGAACTCGACCTGCCCCATGCGAAAGCCGCTGCGGTGCGTATAGGCGGCGACCGGGTTGCGCGTCATCGACTCGGTTCCGACGCACAGGCCGAGCTCGATCTGGCCGAGCTCGATCGCGTCGCCCGCGCGCAGCACCAGCTCCATGCCGGTGCCGCATACGCGCTGCGTGAGCGTGGCCGGCACCTCGAGCGGAACGCCGGAGTACAGGCCGATGTGGCGCGGCAGCATGTAGGCGTCGAAGCTCGCCTGCGCCATGCTGCCGGCGAACACGTGCCCGACGTCGGCGGCCGGCACGCCCGAGCGGGCAAAGGCCTCGCGCGCGGCCTTGATGCCCATGTCGATCGGCGAGGCCTGGCCGAGCTCGTGGTTGTAGTCCGCGAACGGCGTGCGCACGCCGTCCAGCAGCCAGACGTCGTCGTAGCGGGTGAACAGTCCGTGCTTTGCTGCCATGACGCTTTCCTAGGTTGAAGGAATGATGACGCGCGGCGACGGCGCCGTCGCGTAGAGCTCGTCGACCAGAGCGGCGCGCGCCTCGAGCACCGCGCGCTGGTTGAGCGAGCCCTTGTCGGTGATCTCGCCCGCGTCGATCGAGAGCGGCTCGGCGAGCAGCATGGCGCGGGCGATCCGGTTGGAGCTCGACGTGGCCTCGAGCGCGAGGTCGTCCAGCAGGCGCTGGAAGAAGCGCCGCATCTGGGGCGTGTCGGCAACGCCCGCGCGGGGCACGATCAGGGCGCAGACCTCTGCCCGGTCGTGCCCGGTGATCACGGCGTCCTGCACGTGGGGATCGCCTGCCGCGACGATCCGCGCCCGCAAGGTGCCGACGCTCACCCAGGTGCCGGTGTCGAGCTTGAAGTCCTCGGCGATGCGGCCGTCGAAGGCGAGTCCCCTTTGCGGGTCGGCGGGATCGACGAAGCGCGCCGCGTCGCCGCTCCGGAAGAAGCCGTCCTCGTCGAACGCCGCGCGGCTGATCGCGTCCTGGCGCCAGTAGCCCGGGGTGACGTTCGGGCCCCGGTAGCGCACCTCGAGCTTGTCAGCGACCGGCGCCAGCCGCAGCTCGGTCCCCGGAGCGGGATGGCCGATGCCGCCGGAGCGGCCGGCCTCCCAGTTGGCGCAGACGGCGAACGGCGCGGTCTCGGTCATTCCCAGCCCGGTGATCATCAGCACGCGCTCGCCGACGGTGCGCTCGGCGATGCGCTGCAGGCTGTCCCAGGTCGGCTGCGACAGGCTGGCGGCGGCGTAGAACATCATCTTCAGGCGCGAGAAGAAATTCTTCGCCAGCGGCGGGTCGGATTCGAGCGCGCGCGCGATCTCCTCGAAGCCGCGCGGCACGTTGAAGTACACGGTGGGGGCGATCTCGCGCAGGTTCCTCAGCGTCTCGCCGATGAGCGGCGGCGCCGGCTTGCCCTCGTCGATATAGAGCGTGCCGCCGTTGAACAGCGTGAGGCCGAAGTTGTGGCTGCCGCCGAAAGTGTGGTTCCACGGCAGCCAGTCGACCAGCACCGGCGGCTCCTCGGCGAGGAAAGGCAGGCATGCGACGATCATCTGCTGGTTGGCCACCAGCATGCGCTGGGTGTGGATCACCGCCTTCGGCTTGCCGGTCGAGCCCGAGGTAAGCAGGAACTTGCTGATCGTCTCGGGCGCGATCGCCTCGTGCGCGCGCTCGAGCCGCGGACCCGCCGGGGTCGCCGCGAGCGCCGCGTAGTCCTCGCCCCACAGCACCTCGGTGCCCGGCCGGATCGCCGCCTCGACCGCCCGGGCATAGCGCGCGTCGGCCGCGTACACCAGGCCCGGGGTCATCAGCTCGGCCACGTAGCGCAGCCTGCCGTAGTCGCGCGAGACGAGCGAGTAGGCGGGCGACACCGGCACGTAGGGCACGCCGGCGTGCAGCGCCCCGAGCGCGAGCATCGCGTGCTCGAGGTCGTTCTCCGACAGGATCATGAGCGGCCGCTCGGCGCACAGGCCCCGGGCGAGCAGCGCTTCGCCGATCGAGCGCGCCGCGGCGAGCGCCCCGGCGTAGCTTATCCGCCGCCAGGCGCCGTCGCCGCCGCGCCTGGCGACGAAGGCGCGCTCCGGCGCCTCGCCGGCCCAGCGCAGCAGGCGGTCGGTCAGGCGCGCGGGCCAGGCGCCGAGCGGCGCGGCGTGCCGCAGCAGATAGCGGCCGTGCGCGTCGCGCGCGACGCGGACCTCGGCGGGGCCGAGCGAGGCCTTGCGGGTCTGGGGTTCCCGGCGCATCTGCGCCGATTGTTATAAATCATTACAATCGGCCGGTCAACGCGGCCCGCTCAGTACAGCGCGCGCGCCAGCTTGCTGCGGTATTCGGCGACCAGCCCGGGCTCGCCTTGCGCCAGGTTGAAGATGTTCAGGATCTGCTTGCGCGCGGCGCCGTCGTTCCAGTCCTTGTCGCGCGCGACGATCTCGAGCAGCTCGTCGAGCGCCGCGCGGTAGCGTTTCGCGCCGGCGTGGGCGCCGGCCAGCGCGAAGCGCGCGCCGTGGTCGGCGGGGTCCGCGGCCAGCCTGGCGCGCAGCTTGCCCTGGTCGGCGCCGGAGCGGGCGAATGCGATCGCGGCGCGCAGCGCCTGCACGCGCGGCTCGAGATCGACGTCGAAGCGCAGCGCGTCGAGCTGCGCCGCGGCGTCGTCGGCGCGCCCGAGGTCGATCAGCCGCTGCGCCTCGGCGAGGCGCGCTTCGTTGTCGGCCGACTCGAGCAGCTTGTCGACGAAGGCGCGCACCTGGGACTCGGGCAGCGCGCCGAGGAAATGCGCCACCGGCCTGCCGCCGCGGAAGGCCACCACGTCCGGGATCGAGCGCACGCCGAACGCGGCGGCGATGTCCTGGTTCTCGTCCGAGTTGACCTTGGCCAGCTTGAAGCGCCCGCCGTACTCGGCGGCGAGCTTCTCCAGGATCGGCTTGAGCGCGCGACAGGGCGCGCACCAGGGCGCCCAGAAGTCGACCACGACCGGGACGGTGCTCGACGCCTGCAGGACCTCGCGCTCGAAATCCCGGCTGGTGACGTCCATGGCGATATCTTGCATGTGAATGCCCCTGATTATGGCGAAGCTTTGGGCGGCGATGCGATAATCAAGCCCCGATTCACTTTCGCATCGTGAAAGAAGCGCGCACATGACCTACGTCGTGACCGAAGACTGCATCAAGTGCAAGTACATGGACTGCGTCGAAGTCTGCCCCGTGGATTGCTTCTACGAGGGCGACAACATGCTCGTCATCCACCCCGACGAATGCATCGACTGCGGCGTGTGCGAACCGGAGTGCCCGCCCGCGGCGATCTTGCCGGACTCGGACCAGAAGGCGGCCAGGTGGCTGCCGCTGAACACGGAGTACGCGGCCAAGTGGCCGAACATCACGCGCAAGGGGAGCGCTCCCGCCGACGCCGACGCGCACAAGGACGAGCAGGGCAAGTTCGAGAAGTACTTTTCTCCCGAGCCGGGCAAGGGCGAGTGAGCGCAGCGCAGGCGCGGCGGCGGGCGCTGCCGGCCTAGGCCGAGTCCTCGCTCCTGAAATCGAGGTCGTGGATGCCCTTCAGTTCGTCGCGCACGGTCTTCTGGACATCCGCGATCTTGGGCAGCGCCTTGCGGAACGCCGCTATCACCGCCGGATCGAACTGCTTGCCCGCCTCGCTCGCGATCGTGCGCGCCGCGGCGGCGGCGGGTACCGGGTCGCGGTAGCGCTGCGTCGCGGTCATCGCCTCGAAAGCGTCGGCCACGGCGAGGATGCGCGCCGCGACCGGAATCGCGTCGCCGGCAAGGCCCTTGGGGTAGCCCTTGCCGTCCCAGCGCTCGTGGTGCGCCAGCGCCATCGCGCGCGCGGTCGACAGCAGCGGGTCCTTGTGCTCGCCGATGATGGCGGCGCCGATCTCCGGGTGCTTGCGCATCTCCTTCCATTCCGCGGCATCGAGCGCGTCGGTCTTGCGCATCACCGCCTCGGACACGCCGAGCGTGCCGATGTCGTGCAGCGCCGAGGCCTGCGCCAGGACCTCGCACACCTCGGGTTTCGCCCCTATCGCCTGCGCCAGCAGCTTGACGTACTGCTCGATGCGCAGCACGCGGTTGGTGAGGCTGCCGCCTTCGCGGAACTCGAGCGCGCGCGCCAGGCGCTGGATCAGCTGCAGCCGGGTCTGCTGCAGCTCGCGCGTTCGCTCGGCCACCAGGCTCTCGAGCTGGCGCGTCCGGCTCGCCAGCGCGAGATGGGTGGCGATGCGCGCCAGCACGATCGGCGGGCTGAGCGGCTTGGTGATGTAGTCCACCGCGCCGAGCGACAGCCCGTGCGTCTGGTCCTTGGGAGTGCTGTGCGCGCTGACGAAGACCACGGGAATGCGCGCGGTGGCCGGATTGGCCTTGAGCGCGCTGCACAGCTCGTAGCCGTTGTGTCCCGGCATCTCGACGTCGAGCAGGATCAGGTCCGGCTGAGGATCCTTCAGCGCGGCCGCGAGCGCCGAGCGCCCGTCGGCCGCCAGCCGGGTGTCGTACTTCGGCTTGAGCATGGCCTGCAGGAAATTGCGCACGTCCTCGCTGTCGTCGACGGCGAGCACCAGCGGCCGCTTCGACGCGGCCCCGGGCTTGGTCCTGGCGGGCGCCTGTGGCATGGCGCGCTACTGTGCCACATCCCCGGCCAGGCGGCGCAGCTCGGTCTTGAGCACCTTGCCGTAATTGTTCTTCGGCAGCGCCTCGACGAAGCGGTATTCGCGCGGGCGCTTGAAGCGCGCGATATTGTCCAGGCACAGCGCGTCGAGCTCCGCCGGCGCGACGCTTCGCCGGCAGACCACGAAGGCGATCACCTCTTCGCCCCACTCGGGGTGCGGGCGCCCGACCACCGAGCACTCGGCCACGCCCGGGTGGCGCAGCAGCACCTCCTCGATCTCGCGCGGGTAGATGTTGCTGCCGCCCGAGATGATCATGTCCTTGGAGCGGTCCTTGAGCGTCAGAAAGCCGGCTTGGTCCAGGCTGCCCAGGTCTCCGGTGTGCAGCCAGCCGCCGCGCAGCGCCTGCGCGCTCGCTTCGGGGTTGCGCCAGTAGCCCGCCATGACGCAGTCGCTGCGCGTCACGATCTCGCCGGTCTCGCCCGGCGGCAGCGGCTCATCCTGCGCGCCGCGCACCGCGACCTCGACCCCGGTGCGCGCGATGCCGCAGGACTCGAGCGCGCGCCGCTCGGCGTGCATGGCCTGCGCGAGGCCCGTGATCGTCATCGGGCTCTCGCCCTGGCCGTAGAGCTGGTACAGGCGCGGGCCGAACAGCTCGATCGCGCGCAGGCTGTCGGCCAGGTACATCGGCGCGCCGCCGTAGGCGATGGTCTTGAGGTTCGCGGGCGCGCGCGCAGCCGCGCTGGCGAGCAGGCGCACGATCATGGTCGGAGCGGCGAAGAACGACACGTTGCGCCAGTGCTCGAGCAGGGCGTAGATCTCCTCCGGCTCGAAGCGGCCCGACTCGGGGATGACGTTCAACGCGCCGGCGGCGAAGTGCGGCAGCCCGTACAGCCCCGAGCCGTGCGACAGCGGCGCCGCGTGCAGGATCGTGTCGCCGGGAGCGAGCTGGTCGATGTCGGCGAAGTAGGCCTGCGTCATGAACAGCAGATTGCGGTGGCTGAGCACCGCGCCCTTGGGCAGCCCGGTGGTGCCGCTGGTGTAGAACAGCCATGCCGGGGCGTCGGGAGCGACTTCGGCAGGGTTCGTCGCTTGTTCCTGAGAAAGCAGCTTCGCGTAGTCCGCGGACGCGACCGAAATTCCGCTCGCCACCGCCGTCTCCAGGTCCGGCGTGACGAAGCACAGCTTCGCGCCCGAGTCCTCGAGAATCCAGGCCAGCTCGCGCGCATGCAGCTTGGCGTTCATCGGCACCGCGACCAGCCCGGCGTGCCAGCAGGCGAACAGCAGCTCGTAGTACTCGGGGCAGTTCTTCATCGCCAGCGCGACCCGATCGCCCGCTGCGAGGTTGAACTTCTTCAATAGGGAGGTTGAGAGTCTGCTCGTTCGATCGGCCAGCTCGCGGTAGCTGCGAACGGGCGTCTTGCCCACGGCGAGCGCCGCCTGCGCGGGCAGCCAGCGGGCGCTGCGCAGCAGGAGCTGGACCAGGTTCATGCGGGTCGGGGCAAGCCGAACAGCGTGCAGGCATTGCGCGCGCTCTGCGCGGCCACCTCTTCTTCGGGCCGGCCGAGCGCGCGCGCGAGCGCGCGCAGCACGTGCGGCAGGAACGCCGGCTCGTTGCGGCGCGCCTTGGGCTGCGGCCGCATGTCGCGCGGGGTGAGGTAGGGCGAGTCGGTCTCGATCAGCAGGCGGTCGGCGGGAATCTCGCGCACCAGCGAAAGCAGGTGCCGCCCGCGCCGCTCGTCGCAGATCCAGCCGGTGATGCCGATGTAGAGGCCGAGCTCGAGGTAGGCGTGCAGCTCGTCGCGCTCCCCGGTGAAGCAATGCGCCACCGCTTTTTGCAGCTGGTGCGACCTGACGATCTCGGCGAAGCGGGGGTGCGCGTCGCGCGAGTGCAGGAACAGCGGCTTGCCGAGCTCGGCGCCGAGCTCGAGCTGGGCGACGAACCAGCGCTCCTGGTCGGAATGCGTGGAGAAGTTGCGGTGGTAGTCCAGGCCGCACTCGCCCAGCGCGACCACGCGCGGGCGCGCCGCGATCTCGCGCAGCGCGGGAATCGTCGCCGCGTCGCAGTCGCGCGCGTGGTGCGGGTGCACGCCCGCGGTCGAGTACAGCCCGTGCGCGTCGGCGAGCCGCGCCGCGGCGAGGCTCTCGGCGACGCTGGTGCCGGTGACCACGATCGTTCCCACGCCCGCGGCGCGCGCGCGCGCCAGCACCTCGCCCAGGTCGTCGGCGAACGCGCCGTGGGTCAGGTTGGCGCCGATGTCGACCAGGGGCGTCACGGGGCGATTGTAGCCGGGCCCCGCGGGCGGTCGAATTGTGATATGGATTGTGCCGGGCGCCGGACCGTAGCCGGCCGCAGGGAAAGCGGGAAATCGCGATGACGACACGTTCGGCTGCCGCCGCCGGGGCGGGCGCGGCGCAGGCGCCGGGCCGGCCGATCGGCTTCGGCGCCGACGAGTGGCGGCGTCTGGCCGGTCTGTACGGCTGCGTCGCGCTGCTGCACGTCGCGGGCTGGGGGCTGTTCCTGTACTACGCCGCGCGCGAGCCGCTGCTGGCCGGGCTGGGATTCGCGGCCTACATGTTCGGGCTGCGCCACGCGTTCGACGCCGACCACATCGCCGCGGTCGACGACACCGTGCGCTTGCTGATGCAGAAGGGCCGGCCGACGCTCGGCGTGGGCTTCTTCTTCTCGCTCGGGCATTCGAGCATCGTCGTGCTGCTCGCCCTGGCCGCGGTCGCGGCGACGGCGGCGCTCAAGCTCCATCTGCCGGAGCTGCGTGCGCTCGGCGCGGTCATCGGCGCCAGCGTCTCGGGCGTCTTCCTGTGGGTGGTGGCGATTCTCAACCTGGCGGTGCTGCTCGACCTGCTGAAGGTATGGCGCAAGGCGCGCCGCGAGGCGCACCGCCACGCGCACGTCGCGCAGCTGCTGGGGCAGCGCGGCCTGCTCAATCGCCTGTTCGGCGGCCGGCTCGCCAAGGCGATCGATCACGGCTGGCAGATGTACCCGGTCGGCCTGCTGTTCGGGCTGGGCTTCGACACCGCCTCCGAGATCGCGCTGCTGGCGATGACCGCGGGCGCCTCCGCCGGCAATCTGCCGACCGCGGCCGTGCTCTCGCTGCCGCTCCTGTTCGCGGCCGGAATGACGGTGATGGACACCACCGACGGCGTGCTCATGACCAAGGTCTACAACTGGTCGTTCCTCAACCCGCTGCGCAAGGTGTTCTACAACATCGCCACCACGGCGCTGTCGATCGCCGTGGCGCTGGTCATCGGCACGATCGAATTGCTGCAGGTATTGCGCGCCGCGCTCGGCCTGCGCGGGCCGTTGTTCGATTTCGTCGGCGCGCTCGACTTCGGCGTCGTCGGCTACGTCGTGGTCGGCATCTTCCTCATGGCCTGGGGCACGTCGCTCGCTTTGTGGAAGTTCGGCCGCATCGAGGACAGCGACCGCCCCGCGCCGCGCCTGGTCGGGCGCGAGCACGTCCACGGCGACGGCCTGCGGCATACGCACAAGCACCTGTAGCCGCTACAGCTTCTTGAGGCGGTACAGCAGCTCGAGCGCCTCGCGCGGCGAGAGCTCGTCGGGGTTGACCTGCCCCAGCGCGTCGCGCAGCGCATCGGCCGCGGGCTCGGGCTGGGGCGGTTCGCCGTCCTTGCCCAGGAACAGATCACCCTGGTTGTCGCGCGCGAGGCTCGCATCCTCCAGCATCTGAAGGTATCTGCGCGCCTGACGAATCACCGCCTTCGGCACTCCCGCCAGCGCCGCCACCTGCAGGCCGTAGCTCTGGCTCGCCGGGCCTTCCTCGAGCGCGTGCAGGAACACGATCGTGTCCTTGTGCTCGACCGCGTCGAGGTGCACGTTGGCGGCCTCGCGGTAGTCGAGCGCGAGGCGCGTGAGCTCGAAGTAGTGCGTGGCGAACAGCGTCAGCGCGCGGCTCTTCTCGAGCAGGTGGCGCGCGATCGCCCAGGCGAGCGCCAGGCCGTCGAAGGTCGAGGTGCCGCGCCCGACCTCGTCCATCAGCACCAGGCTCCTTTCGGTCGCGTTGTGCAGGATGTTCGCGCTCTCGGTCATCTCGACCATGAAGGTCGAGCGCCCGCCGGCGAGGTCGTCGGCGGCGCCGATGCGGGTGAAGATCTGGTCGAGCGGGCCGATGCGCGCCGCCCTGGCCGGCACGAACGACCCGGCGTGCGCCATGAGCGCGATCAGCGCCACTTGCCTCATGTAGGTCGACTTGCCGCCCATGTTCGGCCCGGTGATCAGCAGCAGCCGGCGCGCGGGCGAGAGGCGCGCGTCGTTGGCGATGAAGCCCTCGCGCTGCGCCTCGACCACCGGGTGGCGGCCGGCGTCGATCTCGAGTAGCGTCTGCTCCACGAACTGCGGCCGACAGTAGCCGCGCGCGGCGGCGAGCGCGGCGAAGCAGGCCAGCAGGTCGCACTGCGCCAGCGCGCGCGCGATGCGCTGCAGCGCCGGCACGTGCGCGCCGAGCCTGTCCAGCAGCGCGTCGTAGAGCGTTTTCTCCAGCGCGAGCGCGCGGTCCCTGGCCGAGAGCGCCTTGTCCTCGAACGCCTTCAGCTCCGGCGTGATGTAGCGCTCGGCGTTCTTGAGCGTCTGGCGCCGCCGGTAGTCGGCGGGAATCTTTTCACTGTGCGCGTGCGTCACCTCGATGTAGTAGCCGTGCACGTGGTTGTACGCCACCTTGAGGTTAGGGATGCCGCTGCGCGCGCGCTCGCGCGCCTCGAGCTCGATCAGGAAGCCGCCGGCGTTGGTCTGCAGCCGGCGCAGCTCGTCGAGCTCGGCGTCGTAGCCCTCGGCGATCACGCCGCCGTCGCGCACCAGCGCCGCCGGCTCGGCCTGCACCGCCGCGGCGAGCAGCGCGAGGGCGTCCGCGGGCGTCGCCAGGTCGGCGGCCAGCGCGGCCAGCAGCGGCGCGCCCCGCGGCAGCCCGGCGCGCAACGCGTCCAGCCGCGCCAGGCTGTCGCGCAAGGCCGAGAGGTCGCGCGGGCGCGCGCTCTTCAGGGCCACGCGCGCGCTGATGCGCTCGACGTCGGCGAAGCGGCGCAGCCCGGCATGGACCCGCGCCGCGTGCGCATCGAGCGCCTCGACCGCCTCGTGCCGCGCCGTAAGCACGCCGCGGTCGCGCAGCGGGTGGTGCAGCCAGTGGCGCAGCAGCCGGCTGCCCATGCCGGTGGCGCACTCGTCGAGCAGCGAAAAGAGCGTCGGCGCGGGCTCGCCGCGCAGGGTCTCGGTCAGCTCGAGGTTGCGCCGCGTCGCGGCGTCCAGGCGCAGGTATTCGCCGCTGCGCTCGGCGCGCACCTCGGTCACGTGCGCCAGCGCCTGGCCTTGCGTCTTCCTGGCGTATTCGAGCAGCGCGCCGCAGGCCGCCACGGCGAGCGTCAGGTCCTCGCAGCCGTAGCCGGCGAGCGAAGCCGCGCCGAGCTGCGCGAGCAGCCGCCGGCGGCCGGACTCGAGGTCGAAATTCCAGGCCTGCAGGCGCGTGACGACGTAGCCGGGAAGCTCAAGACCCTCGGCGGCGAGCACTTCCGCGGGCGCGATGCGCGCGAGCTCGCCCGCGAGCTGCTGCGGCGCGATCTCCGCCAGGCGCAGCTCGCCGCTCGCGAGCGTGAGCCAGGCCAGCCCCACGCTCGCCCGGTCGGCGGCGAGCGCGAGCAGCACGTTGTCCGATTTTTCGTCCAGCAGCGCCGAGTCGGTGAGCGTGCCGGGGGTGACGATGCGCGTCACCTCGCGCTCGACCGGGCCCTTGGCGCTCGCGACGTCGCCCACCTGCTCGCAGATCGCGACCGACTCGCCCAGCTTGACCAGCTTGGCGAGGTACTGCTCGGCCGAGTGCCAGGGAACGCCCGCCATCCTGATCGGCTGCCCGGCCGACGCCCCGCGCGTGGTGAGCGTGATGTCGAGCAGCCTGGAGGCGCGCTCGGCGTCGTCGTAGAACAGCTCGTAGAAATCCCCCATGCGGTAGAACAGGAGGATGTCCGGATGCTGCGCCTTGATGCGCAGGTACTGCTGCATCATCGGCGTGTGGGCGTGCAGAGCTTCCATTTGGCGGCAAGTTTACCGTCAGACCGGGCGCTTCCGATCCGCCCGGCCGTGCGCAACGAGGCTGCCATGCCGCGCCTCGCGACCGCCCGATTCGCCGGCTTGCGCCTGCCGGTGGCGACCGAGTTCCTCGATACCACGTTCGGCCAGTATGCCTCCGCCCTGGAGCTATACTCGCCGCCGGCACGCGCGCGGTCGCGAACGTGCCGCACCGAATAGGAGGGTTCCTGTCATGTTGAAAGCGCTGATCGCAACGATCCTTGCATCGACCTTTGCGGCGGCCGGCGGCGCCTGGGCGGCCGGCATGTCGCTAAGCAGCCCCGACGTCAAGCGCAACGGCACCATCGCCAAGGAGTACGTGTTCAAGGGCTTCGGCTGCACCGGCGACAACGTCTCGCCGGCGCTGAAGTGGCACGGCGCGCCCAAGGGCACCAAGAGCTTCGCGCTCACGGTCTACGATCCCGACGCCCCGACGGGCAGCGGCTGGTGGCACTGGGTGGTGTTCGACATTCCCGCCGACGCGACTTCGCTGCCGCGCAACGCGGGCGATCCCGGCGCCGGCCTCGCGCCCGCCGGAAGCGTGCAGAGCCGGACCGATTTCGGCACGCCCGGCTACGGCGGCCCCTGCCCGCCCAAGGGCGACAAGCCGCACCACTACCACTTCACGCTCTACGCCCTGGACATCCCGAAGATCGACGCCGACCAGAACGCCTCGGCCGCGGACATCGGGTTCAACATCCACTTCCACACGCTCGCCAAAGCCGGGTTCGTCGCGCGCTACGGCCGCAAGTAGCGGGGCGCGCCGCCGGTGACGGCCGCAGACATTCCCTTCGACCTGCGCAAGATCGGCCACGTGGTGCTGCGCGTGACCGACCTTGCGCGCTCGGTCGAGTTCTACACCCGGGTGCTCGGGTTCAGGGTCTCGGACGTCTACGCCGAGGACATGATGCCCGGCGGCATGGTGTTCATGCGCTTCGGCGCCGACCACCACGGCGTGGCGCTGGTGGGCGGGATGGAGGGGCCGTCGCAGGGGCGCGAGCTGCACCACTTCGCGTTCGAGGTGGCGAGCCTGGACGACGTGTTCCGCGACCCCGACGGGCACTGGCTCGAGATCTACTGGGGACTGGACCAGGTCAGGCCGGACGGCGCGGTGCGGCCGAGCGAGCAGTGGGACTGGGCGCACACGCTGGAGGAGGCGATCGACCGGCCGGTGCCGGGCCAGCGCGCCGTGCTGCGCGATCCGTCGCTGCGGGAGGATAAATGACGCTCGCGCTTAGCGCGCTGCTGGGCGACTACCCGGTCACCCGCGCGCTGAAGCAAGGGCGCGTGCGCTCGGCGCGCGTGGCGCTCGATTTTGCGCCGGTGGCCACGCCGGCCGCGGCGTTCAAGCGCGTGGTGCGGGGGCTCGAGTTCGACTTCGCCGAGCTCGCGCTGGTGACCTTCCTCATGGCGAAGGACCGCGGCGCGCCGCTCGCGCTCCTGCCGGCGGTGGTGGTCGCGCGCTTCCAGCACCCGCTGCTGGTGCAGGACGCCTCGCGCGCGGCGCTCGCGCCGCAGGAGCTCGAAGGACGGCGCGTGGGCGTGCGCTCCTATTCGGTCACCACCGGGATGTGGCTGCGCGGCATCCTGGCCGAGGACCACGGGGTCGACTGCGCGCGCGTGAACTGGGTGACGTTCGAGGAGCCGCACGTGGCCGGTTTCAGCGACCCGCCGAACGTCGCGCGCGCGCCGCAGGGCAGGGACATGATCGCGATGCTGCTCGCCGGCGAGCTCGACGCGGCGATCGTCGCCGAGCGCGACCTGCCCGATGCGCGGCTCAGGAGCGTGATCGCCGACCCCGCCGCGGCGGCCGCCGCCTGGCGTGCGAAGCGCGGCGCGCTGCAGATCAACCATATGGTCGTGGTGCGCGAATCGCTCGCGCGCTCCGCGCCGGACGCGGTGCGCGAGGTCTGCCGCCTGCTCGACGAGAGCCGCCTCGCGGCGGGCGCTCCCGAGCTGAACCCGTTCGGCGTCGAGGCGAACCGGCGCAACCTCGAAGTCGCGATCGAGCAGACCTGGCGCCAGGGGCTGATCGCACGGCGCTACTCGGTAGACGAGCTGTTCTCATGATCATCGATTGCCACGGCCACTACACCACCGCGCCCAAGGCGCTCGAGGCCTACCGCAAGCGCCAGCTCGAGGAGCTCGGCTTGGCGGGGCATGCGCCCGCCAAGGGCGCGCTGGCGATAAGCGACGACCAGATCCGGCAAAGCCTCGAATCGGCGCAGCTGCGCATGCAGCGCGAGCGCGGCACCGACCTGACGATCTTCTCGCCGCGCGCGAGCGCGATGGGCCACCACCTGGGCGACGCGGCGACCAACCGGTTCTGGTCCGAGCACTGCAACGAGCTGATCCAGCGCGTGTGCGGGCTCTACCCGGACAACTTCGTCGGCGTGTGCCAGCTGCCCCAGGCCCCGGGCGTGCGGCCCGAGAACTGCATCGCCGAACTCGAGCGCTGCGTGAAGCAATTCGGCTTCATCGGCTGCAACCTGAACCCCGATCCCTCCGGGGGCTACTGGACCGACCCGCCGCTGACCGACCGCTGGTGGTATCCGCTGTACGAGAAGCTGGTCGAGCTCGAGGTCCCGGCGATGGTCCACGTCAGCGCCTCCTGCAACCCGAGCTTCCACGCCACCGGCGCGCACTACATCAACGCCGACACCACCGCGTTCATGCAGCTGCTGACCTCCGACCTGTTCAGGGACTTCCCGACCCTCAAGCTCGTCATCCCGCACGGCGGCGGCGCGGTGCCCTACCACTGGGGGCGCTACCGCGGCCTGGCGCAGGACATGGGGCGGCCGCCGCTCAAGGAGCTGCTGCTCGAGAACGTCTTCTTCGACACCTGCGTCTACCACCGCCCCGGCATCGAGCTGCTGCTCAAGGTGATCCCGGCCGACAACATCCTGTTCGCCTCCGAGATGGTCGGCGCGGTGCGCGGCATCGACCCGGAGACCGGGCACCACTACGACGACACCAAGCGCTACATCGACGCGATCGACTGGCTCGGCGCCGCCGCGCGCGAGAAGATCTTCAGCGCCAACGCGGCGAAGGTCTATCCGCGCATCGCGGCGCGCGCGGCCCGGGTTTGACGCCCGCAGCCGGATTCGGCACCATGGCCGGCCGCCCATGCTCGCGTTCGTCGTCCGCCGTCTCGGCCAGGCCGTGCTCGTCATGCTCACGGTGGGCCTGATCGCGTTCGCGCTGTTCCGCTTCGTCGGCGACCCGGTGGCGCTGATGCTCGGCCAGGATGCCACGCCCGAGCAGCGCCAGGCGATGCGCGAGGAGCTCGGCCTGGACCGGCCGTTCTACGTCCAGTACGCGCGCTTCGTCGCGCGCGCGCTGCGCGGCGAGTTCGGCCTCTCGCTCAAGCAGCTGCGCCCGGTCTCGACCCTGCTCAAGGAGCGCCTGCCGGCGACGCTCGAGCTGTCGTTCGTGGCGGCGCTGTTCGCCCTCGCGCTGGGCGTGCCGCTGGGCGTGTACACCGCGCTCAGGCGCGACACCTGGCTCGCGCACGTGTTCGGCGCGCTGTCGCTGCTGGGCGTGTCGCTGCCCACCTTCCTGATCGGCATCCTGCTGATCCTGGTGTTCGCGGTGCTGCTGGGCTGGCTGCCCTCGTTCGGGCGCGGCGACACGGTCGCGCTGGGCTGGTGGACGACCGGCTTCCTGACGCTGTCGGGGCTGAAGGCGCTGATCCTGCCGTCGATCACGCTCGGGCTGTTCCAGATGACGCTTATCCAGCGCCTGGTGCGCTCCGAGATGCTCGAGGTGCTGCGCACCGACTACATCAAGTTCGCGCGCGCGCGCGGGTTGACCGACCGCGCGGTGAATTTCGGCCACGCGCTCAAGAACACGCTGGTGCCGGTGATCACGATCACCGGCCTGCAGCTGGGCTCGATCATCGCCTTTGCGATCATCACCGAGACCGTGTTCCAGTGGCCCGGCATGGGCCTGCTGTTCATCCAGGCGGTGACTTTCGCCGATATCCCGGTCATGGCCGCCTACCTGTGCCTGATCGCGCTGTTCTTCGTCGTGATCAACCTCGCGGTCGACCTGCTGTACTATGCGGTCGACCCGCGCCTGCGCGCCGACCGCGCACTCGCCGCCCACTGAAAGGCACCATGTCCAATCCCGTCGAGCACATCCGCAGCTACCACGCCGAGCTGCAGCAGATCCGGCGCGACATCCACGCCCACCCCGAGCTCGGCTACCAGGAGAACCGCACCTCGGGCATCGTCGCCGACAAGCTCGCTTCCTGGGGCATCGAAGTGCATCGCGGCCTGGCCAAGACCGGCGTGGTGGGCGTCGTGCCGGGCCGGCGCAGCGCGAGCGGGCGCGCGGTCGGGCTGCGCGCGGACATGGACTGCCTGCCGATGCACGAGACCGGCGACGTGCCCTACCGCTCGCGGCACGACGGCCGCATGCACGGCTGCGGCCACGACGGCCACACCACCATGCTGCTCGGCGCGGCGCGCTATCTCGCCGAAACGCGCAATTTCGACGGCACCGCCTACCTCATCTTCCAGCCCGCCGAGGAAGGCGGCGCGGGCGGCAAGGCGATGGTCGACGAGGGACTGTTCGAGCGCTTCCCGGCGAACGAGATCTACGCGCTGCACAACTGGCCGGCGCTGCCCGCGGGCAAGATGGCGGTCGGCGCGGGGCCGATGATGGCCGCCACGGACGAGATCCAGATCGTCGTTCGCGGCCGGGGCGGGCACGCCGCGCTGCCGCACCTGACGGTCGACCCGGTGGTGGTGGCGGCGCACGTCATCACCGCGCTGCAGACGATCGCGAGCCGCAACGTCAGCCCGGTCGATGCGATCGTGGTCAGCCTGTGCTCGATGCAGACCAGCCAGCTGGGCGCCTTCAACGTGATCCCGGACTATGTCAAGCTTATCGGCACCGTGCGCAGCTTCCGCCCGGAGACGCGCGACCTGGCCGAAGCGCGCGTCAAGGCGATCGTCGCCAACGTGGCGCAGGCGTTCGGCGCGAGCGCCGAGCTCGATTACCGGCGCGGCTACCCGGCCACCATCAATTCCGAGCGCGAGGCCGAGTTCGCCGCGCAGGTGGGCGAGCGCGTGTTCGGGCCGGACAACGTGATCCGCGGCCCCGAGCCGACCATGGGCGGCGAGGACTTCTCGTTCATGCTGCAGGCGCGCCCCGGCGCCTACGTCTGGCTCGGCCAGGGCGGCGGCCCGTCGAGCTGCTTCCTGCACAATCCGGGATACGACTTCAACGACGCGGTGATTCCGCTCGGCGCCGGCTACCTTGCCGCGCTGGTGGAGCAGTCGCTGCCGCTCGCGAAATAACGCACTACACCCGTCACCTCCAGGGAGACAAACCATGCGCTGCACCCGCTTGTTGGTCGCACTGTTCGCCGCCGCGCTCGCGTTCGGCGCGCAGGCGAAGACCTTCCGCTACGCCGATCAGGGCGACGTGGTGTCGATGGATCCATACATGCTGAACGAGAGCCTGCTGCTCAACTTCACCGGCAACGTGTACGAGGCGCTGGTGGGCCGCGGCAAGAAGCTCGAGCTGCAGCCCGAGCTCGCCACCGCCTGGAAGCAGACCGCGCCCACGGTGTGGCGCTTCGACCTGCGCCAGGGCGTCACGTTCCACGACGGCACCCCGTTCACCGCCGACGACGTGATCTTCTCCTGGCAGCGCGCCAAGGGCGAGGGCTCGGACATCAAGAGCTACGTGGGCGAAATCACCGAGATCAGGAAGATCGACGACCACACGATCGACATCGTCACCCAGGCGCCGCTGCCGATCCTGCCCGACGTGATCAGCCAGTGGCGCATCATGTCCAAGGCCTGGTGCGAGAAGAACAACGCCATGCAGCCGAGCGACGTCAGGAAGGGCGTCGAGAACTACGCCAGCAACCACGCCGACGGCACCGGCCCGTTCATGCTCAAGGAGCGCCAGCCGGGGGTGAAGACCGTGCTGGTGCCGAACCCGCACTGGTGGGGCAAGGTCGAGCACAACGTGACCGAGGCGATCTTCACCCCGATCGGCAACCCGGCCACCCGGGTCGCGGCGCTGGTCTCGGGCGAGATCGACATGATGGAGCCGGTGCCGCTGCAGGACATCGCCCGGCTGCGCGCCGACCCCAAGCTCGTGATCCTGCAGGGCCCGGAGCTGCGCACCATCTTCCTCGGCATGGACCAGCACCGCGACGAGCTGCTGTACTCCAGCGTCAAGGGCAAGAACCCGTTCAAGGACCTGCGCGTGCGGCGCGCGTTCTACGTCGCGATCGACGAGAACGCGATCAAGACCAGCATCATGCGCGGCGCGGCCACGCCGACCGCGCTCATGGTCGCGCCCGGGATCCGCGGCTTCGACCCCAAGCTCAACAAGCGCTACCCCTACAATCCCGCGCAAGCGAAGAAGCTGCTCGCCGAAGCCGGCTATCCGGACGGCTTCGAGGTGCGCATGAACTGCCCCAACGACCGCTACGTCAACGACGCCCAGATCTGCCAGGCGGTGGCCGCGATGCTGGCCAAGGTCGGAGTCAAGATCGACCTCGCGGCGGAGCCCAAGGCGACCTACTTCCCGAAGATCCTGAAGCGCGACACGTCGTTCTACATGCTCGGCTGGACGCCCGCGTCCTACGACTCGCAGAACCCGCTGTTCGCGCTCATGGCGACCCCGGGCCCGGGCGGGCAGGGCCAGTTCAACCTCGGCTGGTACTCCGACGCGCGCGTCGACGAGCTCACCAAGGCGATCGCCTCCGAGACCGACCAGGCCAAGCGCCAGGCGATGATCAGCGAGGCGTTCAAGATTCACAAGGAGGCCTTCGGCCACATCCCGCTGCACCAGCAGGCGCTCGCCTGGGGCATGCGGAAGGGCGTGCACGTGGTGCAGCTGCCGGACAACTTCAACTACCTGCGCTGGGTCCACATCGACTAGCGCGGGCGCGATGCGGGCCGCGCTCGGCAGGCTGTGGCAGCACGACCTCGCCTACAGCTTCCGCCACTCCCCGGTCACGCTGGTCGCCGCGCTGCTGACGCTCGCCTGCGTCGGCGGCGCGCTGTTCGCGCCCTGGCTCGCGCCGCACGATCCGTTCGATCTCGCCTCGCTCAACCTGCTCGATGCGCTCAAGCCGCCGGCGTGGATGAAAGGCGGCAGCCCGGCCTACCTGCTCGGCACCGACGACCAGGGCCGCGACGTGCTCTCGACCATCATGTACGGCGCGCGCATCTCGCTCGCGGTCGGCGCGGCGTCGGTCCTGTTCTCGATGGTGATCGGGGTCGCCCTCGGGCTGGTCGCCGGTTACCTCGGCGGCGCGCTCGACGCGCTCATCATGCGCGTGGCCGACGTGCAGCTTTCCTTCCCCGCGATCCTGATCGCGCTGCTGATCGACGGCGTGGCGCGCGTCGCGCTGCCGCGCGCCTCCCAGGAGAGCATCGCCATTCCGGTGCTGGTGCTCGCGATCGGCGTCTCGGGCTGGGTGCAGTACGCGCGCACCGTGCGCGGCTCGGCGATGGTCGAGAAGGGCAAGGAGTACGTGCAGGCCGCGCGCGTCATCGGGCGCCGGCCGCTCGCGATCATGTTCGCCCACGTGCTGCCGAACGCGATGGGCCCGGTGCTGGTGATCGCCACGATCCACGTCGCGAGCGCGATCATCACCGAGGCGACCCTGTCCTTCCTCGGCGTGGGGGTGCCGCCGACGCAACCCTCGCTCGGGACCCTGATCCGGATCGGCAACGACTTCCTGTTCTCCGGGGAGTGGTGGATCACGCTCTTTCCGGGCATCGCGCTGATCGTGCTGGTGCTGTCGGTCAACCTGCTCGGGGACTGGCTGCGCGACGCGCTCAATCCCAAGCTGCGATGAGCGCCGCGCTGCTCGAGGTGCGCGAGCTGAGGGTCGAGTTCCCGACCCGGCGCGGCACGCTGGCGGCGGTCGACGGGGTGTCGTTCTCGATCGCGCCGGGCGAAGTGCTGGGCGTGGTCGGCGAGTCGGGGGCGGGCAAGTCGCTCACCGGCGCCGCGATCATCGGCCTGCTGGAGCCGCCGGGGCGGATCGCCGGCGGCGAGATCAGGCTCGAAGGCGAGCGCATCGACAAGCTGCCCCACGAGCGTATGCGCCGCATCCGCGGCCGGCGCATCGGCGCGGTGTTCCAGGACCCGCTCACCTCGCTCAACCCGCTCTACACGATCGGCCAGCAGTTGGTCGAGACGATCGTCACTCACCTCGAGCTCGAGCGGCGCGCGGCGCGCGCGCGCGCGGTCGCCCTGCTGCGCGAAGTCGGCATCACCGCGGCCGAGCAGCGCATCGACCATTACCCGCACCAGTTCTCGGGCGGCATGCGCCAGCGCGTGGTGATCGCGCTCGCCCTGTGCGCCGAGCCGCGCCTGGTGATCGCCGACGAGCCCACCACCGCGCTCGACGTCTCGATCCAGGCCCAGATCATCGCGCTGCTCAAGCGCCTGGCGCGCGAGCACGGCACTGCGGTGATGCTGATCACGCACGACATGGGAGTGATCGCCGAGACCGCGCACCGCGTCGCGGTGATGTATGCCGGGCGCCTGGTCGAGATCGGCCCGGTGCGCGAGGTGATCCACGCGCCGCGCCATCCCTATACCGTCGGCCTGATGGGCTCGATCCCGAAGATCCGCGCCGGCGGCGGCGCGCGCACGCCGCTGGCGCAGATCGAGGGCGCGATGCCGCGCCTGAACGCCATTCCCGCCGGCTGCGCCTTCAATCCGCGCTGCCCGAGGCGCTTCGCGCGCTGCGCCCTCGAGCGGCCCGAGCCGCTCGCGGCGGGCGCGAGCCGGGTGGCCTGCTGGCTGTACCCCGCGCATGCCGCCTGAAGGCGCGCCCGCGCTGCTGCGGCTGGTCGGGCTCGGGCGCGACTTCGACGTCTCGCGCCCCTGGCTCAACCGCGCGCTCGAGCGCGCTCCGCGCCAGCTCTTGCGCGCGGTGGACGAGGTCACGCTCGAGGTGCGCCGGGGCGAGACCTTCGCCCTGGTGGGCGAGTCCGGCTGCGGCAAGTCCACCGTGGCGCGGCTGATCGTCGGTCTGCACCCGCCCTCGCGCGGCCGGATCGAGTTCGAGGGCGTCGATCTGGCCGCGGCGGACGCCGCGGCGCGGCGCGCACGGCGGCGCATGCAGATGATCTTCCAGGACCCCTACGCGAGCCTCAATCCGCGCTGGCGGGTGCGCGACGTGGTGGCCGAGCCGATCCGCGTGCTCGGGCTGGCCTCGGGCGCCGAAGCGCGCCGGCGCGTGGCGGCGCTGCTGCGCCAGGTCGGCCTCGCGCCCGAGGACGCCGACAAGTACCCGCACGAGTTCTCGGGCGGCCAGCGCCAGCGCATTTCGATCGCGCGCGCCCTCTCGGGCAAACCGGATTTCCTGGTCTGCGACGAGCCGACCTCGGCGCTCGACGTCTCGGTGCAGGCGCAGATCCTCAACCTGATGACCGCGCTGCAGCGCGAGCTCGGGTTGACCTACCTGTTCATTTCGCACAACCTCGCGGTGGTGTCGCACGTCGCCGACCGGGTCGGGGTCATGTACCTCGGGCACCTGGTCGAGGTGGCCGACGCCGAGGAGCTGTTCGCCCGCCCGCGCCACCCCTACACGCGCATGCTGCTGGACGCGATTCCGGACCTTGAGATGAGCGGCAAGCCGCGCACGCCGGTCGCGGGCGAAGTGCCCAATCCGCTCGCGCCGCCGGCCGGCTGCGCCTTTCACCCGCGCTGCCCGCACGCCGATGCGCGCTGCGCGCGCGAGCCGCCTCGGCCGCTGCCGGACGGAGCCTCGCTCGTCGCCTGCCACGCAGTGCAGGAAGGCAGGCTGGGCGCCGCGCGCGGGCGCTCTGCGGCGTAAGGCCCACGTCAGGTGCGATCGCCGCCGGGACAGGCGGCATTTCCGCTCAAACGTGATTTTCCCGCTTCTTTCCGCTGCAAAATTACGCCATATTGGCGGCTCGCCGCGAGAGGCAAGTCTTGGTTCAGCTGCAAAAGGGCTTCACGTTGATCGAGCTGATGATCGTGGTCGCGATCATCGGCATCCTCGCCGCAGTGGCGTTGCCGGCGTACCAGAACTTCACCATCCGGGCCAAGATGTCCGAGGTCATTCTCGGCATGAGCGCATGCCGGGGCCCGATCAGCGAGGTCTACCAATCCGGTCCGGACGCCGCGCCGGGCGCCAACGGCTGGGGCTGCGAGCAGGCTGCGAGCCAGGGCAGCAAATACGTTGCCGGCATCAGCACCGACGACAACGGCGCCGTGACCGCGACGGTGCGCAACATCGGCACCGCGGTCGACGGCTCGGTCGTGACGCTGATCCCGCTCGCAGGCGCCTCGATTGCCGCGGCCTTCACGGTCGGCTCGAGCGGGGCGATATACGGCTGGAGCTGCGGCGGTACCGGCACATCGGTTCCGCTCAAGTACCTGCCGAGCAGCTGCCGCGGCTGACGGCGCGCGATCCCGCGCTCAGAACTGCGCCGCGTACTGCGCCGGGTCGATGCGCGCGCCGATCACGAGCGGCCGGTCGGCCGGGCGCCGCGCGCCGAGCACGCGCTCGAGCGCCGCGGCCGAGTCGACCGCTTCGCCCTCGCAGCCCATCGAGCGCGCGAGCAGCGGGATGTCGGTCGGCGCGATCAGCGTGCCCCAGCTCGGGTAGTTGCGCCTGGCCTGCTTGAGCTCGATGCGGTTCAGGCTGTCGTCGCAGAACACGATCACCAGCGGGTCGATCTTCAGGCTCGAGGCGAGCTGCAGCTCGCCCTGCACCATCGCCAGGCCGCCGTCGCCGGTGAAGCACACGACCGGCCGCCGCGGGTGGACCAATTTGGCGGCGATCGCCGCCGGCAGCGAGAAGCCCATCGATGACAGGCCGTTGGTCATCAGCGTCGCGCGCGGCGCGTAGCTGGTCCAGCCCTGGCCGACCAGCAGCTTGTGCGAGCCGACGTCGGTGGTGGCGATCGCCTCGCGCGGCGCCGCGCGGCGCACCACGTCGATCACGTCGGTCGGGTTTAGCCTGCCGGCGACGCGCCCCTCGTAGTACTTGGCCGTGAGCGCCGAACGGTGCGCGGCGATTTCCTTCTCGCTCCAGCGCGGCTCGCCGCGGCAGGCGGCGGCGAGCGCCTCGAGGATCGCGCCGAGCGGGCCGACCAGCTCGAGCTCGGCGGGGTAGACCTGGTCGGTATTGGGCAGCGCGTCGATGTGGATCGTGGGGATGGCGAGCTTCCACGGCTTGATCAGCTCGACCGCGTCGAAGCCGGCGGCGAGCAGCAGGTCGCAGCCGGCGAGGAACTGCCAGACGAAACCGCTGCACGCCATGTCGAGCGTGCCGGCGTAGAACGGATGGTCCTCGGCGAGCACGCCCTTGGCCATCGGCGCGACCACCACCGGGCAGCCGAGCGTCTCGGCCAGGCGCCCCAGCGCCCCGGATGCGCCGGCGCGCAGCGCGCCGATTCCCGCCAGGATCACCGGCCGGCGCGCCTTGGCGATGCGCGCCGCGGCGTCGCCCGCCGCGTCGTCGGCGGCGAAGGCGAGCGGGAACTCGCGCGCGGCGAAGGGCGGAATCACGATCCGGTCGTCCTT
>DATIZK010000046.1:0-7220 GCA_035517095.1 Burkholderiales bacterium | reverse complement strand
AAGACGCTGCACGCGTCGGTCGCGCTGCGCGAGGGCGCGAACCTGGTGTTCTGCGTCAATCCGCTGGTGCCGTTCAACGGCGCCACGGCGCGCGCGCGGGGCAAGCCCAGGCACGAGAAGCTGGTCGAGGGCGGCTTGCCGGTGGTGCTGTCGCAGACCTTCCGCGCCCTGATCCACTCGCGCATGCAGGTCGGCATGGCGAAGTACGACACCGAGTACGAGGATGCCGACGTGCTGCTGTTCGAGCCCGATCCCGACGACGCGGAGATGTTCTTCGTCAACGTGTTCAGCTACGCCAACCGCAAGCGCGTCTGCGACCACGCCTACCGCAACACGATCCGCGAGCTGCGCCGGCGCGCGCGCGTGCTCAAGCCCCTGCTCGCGCGGCACGGCATCGCCCTGCGCCCGCAGGTGGTGCAGCAGGACCCGGCGCATATTCGAACCAGCCCCTCGCTGCGGCGCGTGACGGGCAAGAACCTGCGCCACGGCCTGGGCGCGAGCCTCGCCATGCTCGACGAGTGGCTGCGGGCGCAACAAGGAGCGCATTGAATGGCGCGCAAATCCGCCTGGACCGCGTTTGCCTACCCGGACAAGGGCTACGACTACCCCGCCGCCGAGCTGAAGAAGCACTGGGCCCGGCTGCACCTGGGCGACCGGGAGCCGTTCCCGCGCGAGCCGAAGCTGGCCGAAGCCTGGCGCTGCTACCACCGCGGCGATTTCGAGCAGGCGGTGCAGCTCGGGCTCGAGCTGGGGCCGCCCGGCTACGCGGTGGCGAACAAGGCGGCGGCGATCTACGCCAACTATCTCGAGCCGGCCAAGGCGAAAAAGCTCAAGCTGCTGGACGAGGTCGCCGCGCGCGCCGAGCAGGCCATGGCGGCGCTGCCTGAGCACGCCAACTCGCACTACCTCTACGCCTACGCGCTGGGCCGGCGCAGCCAGGGGGCCTCGGTGCTCGAGGCGCTGGCGCAGGGAATCGGCGCCAAGATCCGGGACGCGCTCGCGCGCACGCTCGAGCTCGAGCCCAAGCACGCCGAGGCGCACACCGCGGTGGGCACCTACCACGCCGAGATCATCGACAAGGTGGGCGCGATGCTCGGCGCGCTGACCTACGGCGCGAGCAAGGACGAGGCGCTGAAGCACTACCGCAAGGCGCTCGAGCTGCATCCGCACTCGGCCATCGCGCGCGTCGAGTTCGCCGGCGGGCTGCTCATGATGTACGGCAAGGCCCGCGTCGACGAGGCCACCCGGCTGATGGTCGAGGCCTCCGAGATCGAGCCCTGCGACGCGATGGAGCGGCTCGACGTCGAGCTCGCCCGCTCCAAGCTGGAGGAGGGCTAGCCGAGCAGCGCCGCGGCCTCGCCCGGGTCGGGCGGGCCGTCCCAGGAGCCCATCAGCGCGATCCACAGCATCTGCTCGAACTGGCTGCGAAAGCGGCGCGCGATGTCCTCGGGGTCCTCCACCAGGCTGGTGTCGGCGACCACCCCGCACTGGATCCCGCCGTCGTAGCTCAGGACGCTGATCCCGAGCCCGATCGCGCCCGACTGCGGCACCCAGAACACGATCTCGCGCAGCCTGCGCCCGCCCATGTAGAGCGGGCGCTGCGGCCCGGGAACGTTGGTGAGCACGAGCGAGCAGCGGCTGGCGAGCATGTCGATGACTTCCTGCTGCAGCGCCTTGGGCCCCATGCCGACCGCGGCCATCAGGCCGAGCGTGAACAGCGGCTCGGCCGAGCCCTTGAGCTCGGCCATGCGGCGCTTGAGCTCGTACAGGCGCTGCATCGGGTTGTCGATGCCGAGCGGCAGCTGCACGAACACGCCGCCGAAATAGTTGCCCAGCGGCCCGCCCCCGTCCTGGCCGCGCATGTTGACCGGGACCAGCGCGCGAACCTCGACCCCTTCGACCGGGTCGCCCTGGTCGAGCAAATGGCCGCGCAGCGCGCCGGCGGCGCAGGCCATGAGCACGTCGTTGATCGAGCAGCCGGCGGCGTGCGCCAGCGCCTTGACCTCGGACAGCGCCAGCCGCTCGGTCCAGGCCGCGCGCTTGACGCCGCGCGGCGTGCCCTTGAAGCGCGTGGGCGAGTCGGCCGACATGAGCGCGAGCCGCGCCGCCTCGGCGGTGAGGTCGATCCCGCGCCGCGCGTAGTCGAGCGCGTGGCCGGGGTGGAGCAGGGCGTCGACGTAGACCTCGACCAGGCCGCTGCCGATCTTGAGCGCGTCGTTGACGGCCTTGCCGAGCGGGCCGAACCAGCGCTGCAGCAGGTCGTCGTGCGCCTCGCCGGCCGCGCCCGCGTCCGGCTCGGCCGGCGCCTCCGGATCGCCGGTCATCGACAGCAGGACCTGCATCATCACCACGCCGTCGGCGTAGCAGTGGTGGATGCGCGCGACGATCGCGCTGCCGCGCCCGTAGTGCTCCACCAGCTGGAACTGCCACAGCGGCCGCGCGCGGTCGAGCGGCGAGCTCATCAGGTCGCCGACCAGCTCGTAGAGCTCCTTCTTGCCGCCCGGGCGCGGCAGCGCCGTGCGCCGGACGTGGAAGCTCAGGTCGAAGTTCGGATCGCTCTCCCAGTGCGCGCTGTCGCCGTCGAACGCGACGCGGTCGCGGAAGCGCGCGTGGCGCAGGAAATTGGTCGCGATGATTTCCCTGAAGCGCTCGAACGCGAGCCTGCCCTCGGTCAGCAGCACGCCTGCGATCACCATCGGGTTGGTGGGCCGATCGGTCCGCAGCCAGGCGGTGTCGATCGCGGACATGGGTCTGCGCTGGGACATGCAGGCAACGATACAAACTGGACCCGCCCGCTTCTTGCGCTATGTCAAAAGCCGGGTGCGCAAACGATCCTAGATTAGCTGCGTCAGCAAGGAATGCACGCCATGCGCTATTTCATCACCGGCGCGACCGGCTTCATCGGCTCGCGCCTTGCGAACAAGCTGCTCGAGCGCCCGGATGCGACGCTCTACTTCCTGGTGCGCGAGCGCAAGCTGGGCAAGGTCGACGCGCTGCGCCGGCGCTGGGGCGTCGGGCCCGAGCGGGCGATCCCGGTCACGGGCGACCTGACGCAGCCGCGCCTGGGCGTGTCGGCGGCGGACCTCGAGCGCCTGCGCGGGGTCGAGCACATGTTCCACCTCGCCGCGGTGTACGACCTGAGGGCGAGCGCCGAGGCGCAGCAGGCCGCGAACGTCGAGGGCACGCGCCATGCGGTCGCGCTCGCGAACGAGGCGCAGGTCGGGTGCTTTCACCTCGCGAGCTCGATCGCCGCCGCAGGGCTGTACGAAGGGGTGTTCCGCGAGGACATGTTCGAGGAGGCGGAGAACCTCGCGCACCCGTACTTCCGCACCAAGCACGACTCCGAGGCGATCGTGCGCAGCGAGTGCCAGCGGCCTTGGCGCGTCTACCGCCCCGGCATCGTGGTGGGCGACTCGCGCACGGGCGAGATGGACAAGATCGACGGCCCGTACTACTTCTTCAAGCTGATCCAGAAGCTGCGCGGCCTGCTGCCGGCGTGGATGCCGGCGATCGGGCTCGAGGGCGGGCGGCTCAACCTGGTGCCGGTCGACTTCGTGGCGGCCGCGATCGACCACATCGCGCACCGGCCCGGCCTGGACGGCAAGTGCTTTCACCTGACCGACCCCAGGCCGCGGCGGGTGGGCGACATCCTCGACATCTTCGCCCGCGCCGGGCACGCGCCGTCGATGAGCCTGAAGGTCAACGCGCGCATGCTCGGCTTCGTTCCCGAGCCGGTGCGGCGCGGCATCGCGCGCATGGCGCCGGTGCGGCGCATCGGCGAGCAGCTGATGCGGGATCTCGGCCTGCCGCCCGGCATCCTGCAGTTCGTCAACTACCCGACGCGCTTCGACTGCCGCGAGGCGCAGGCCGCGCTCGCCGGCAGCGGCATCGCGGTGCCGCCGCTGGAGGACTACGCCTGGAGGCTGTGGGACTACTGGGAGCGCCACCTCGACCCGGAGCTGTTGCGCGACCGCAGCCTGGGCGGCGCGGTGAAGGGCAAGGTGGTGCTGATCACCGGCGGCGGGCAGGGCATCGGCCGCGCCGCGGTGGGCAAGCTCGCCGCGGCGGGCGCGACCGTGGTGGTGCTCGACCGCGAGGCCGAGCGCCTGCGCCGGACCGAGGCCGAGATCAGGGCCGAGGGCGGCAGGATCGCGACCTACGTCTGCGACCTGACCGACTTCGAGCAGGTCGAGCGCACCGCCGCGGCGGTGCTCGAGGCGCACGGCGCGGTCGACGTGCTGATCAACAACGCCGGCCACTCGATCCGGCGCTCGATCGAGCACTCGTTCGAGCGCTTCCACGACTTCGAGCGCACCATGCGCCTGAACTACTTCGGCGCGCTGCGCCTGACGCTCGCGCTGCTGCCCTCGATGCAGAAAAGGAAAGCGGGGCACGTGATCAACATCTCCTCCATCGGCGTGCTGACCAACGCGCCGCGCTTCTCGGCCTACGTCGCCTCCAAGGCCGCGATGGACGCCTTCGCGCGCTGCGCGGCCTCGGAGTTCGCCGACGACGGCATCGTGTTCACCACGGTCAACATGCCGCTGGTGCGCACCGCGATGACCGCGCCGACCAGGCTCTACGAGCACACCACGATGCTCGCGCCCGAGGAAGCGGCCGACCTGATCGCGCAGGCCGTGATCGAGCGCCCGGAGCGGGTCACCACCCGCCTGGGCGTGTTCGCCGAGGTGGTGCACGCCCTCGCGCCCAAGCTCGCGCACATCGTGATGAACACCGCCTACCGCATGTTCCCGGAGTCGGCCGCCGCGCTGGGCATCAAGGACCCCGCCGCCGCGCCCACGCTCACCCCCGAGCAGGCCGCCTTCGCCGAGCTCACGCGCGGGCTTCACTTCTGAGCCGCAGCCACCTCCGCCGCGACGCGCCGCGCCACCTCGTCCGAGAACGCGAGCGACAGGTGCCCGATGCCCGCGAGCGGCACGTTCTGCGCGCCGGCTAGCGCCGGGCTGTCCTGCGGCGCGACGAAATTGTCGTGCCAGCTGAACACCGACACCACCGGCACCCCGTCGGTCGCGCCCGCGTTCAGCGCCGCGAGCCAGGCGCTCCCCGGGCGCATCTGGCGCGCGTTCTGCCCGATGCCCCAGAGCGCGAGCGCGCTGCCGTGGTGCGGCGTTCCCAGGGTCACGATGCGCGCGATCCGCGCCCGCGCCGCGGGATCGCGCAGGCACGCGCGCGCCACCAGCCCGCCCATGCTGTGCCCCACCACCACCACCCGCTGCGCGCCGGCCGCCGCGCACACGCGCGCGATCTCCTGCGCCAGCCGCTCGGCCAGCGCGTCGATCCCCGCCCGCGGCGGCTCGAGCGTCACCGCCCAGGTCCCGGCCACGCCCAGCTTCGCCAGCCGCCGCCGCATCCATCCCCACAGCCCCGCGTTGCAGTAGATCCCCGGCACCAGCACCACCGGCATGCCCGAAACCGCCGCGCCGGAAACCCTGCGCCGCGCGAACGGCTGCATGAAGGTGAACAGCAGCACGTACGCGCCGAGCTCGCAGCAAAACAGCCTCAGCCTCCCGCCCCAGGACAGCCGCGCCGCCTGCGGCGCGCCGCCCGCGTACAGGCGCGACAGCGCGAAGCTCTGCGCCACCGTCAGCGCCTCGAGCACCAGCACCCCCGCCGGCGCGAACGCGAGGCTCCACCACGCCGGCCACCCGAGCCGCGCGCAAAGCGCCAGCCCCGCGGCCCAGAACAGCCCGAGCTGCAGCGCGAGAACCACGATCAGAAAGCGCGCGAGCATCACGTCAAGCGGCGGGCCGGGCGAGCGGCGCCGGGCCGGGACGCAAACCAGCGCACCAGCCGGTCGGACACCTCGCGCCGGCCGAGCAGGTCCAGGTGGCTCATGCCGTAACCGATCCACTGGCGCGACTTCGCGAACCACAGCGAGCGCAGCGAATCCGCCTCGAGGCCCAGGGCGCTGCGCACCGGCACGATGCCGTCGCCCAGCAGGCGGTCGCGCAGGTCGCCGCGCTTCTTGCCGGTGCTGGCCGCGAGCGCGTAGCTGTCCACGCCGCGCGGCAAAGGCACGAAGCGCGCGACGTCGTGCGCGCGCGCGAAGCGGTCGCGGCCCTGCCAGTGCTCGTCCAGCACGTTGCCGTGGCGCAGGTCGGTGATGCCGGCGCTGCGGATCTTTCCCAGCCGCGCGAACGGAGCGGTGTAGCGCGTCGCGCCCAGCGTCACGTCCACCCAGTTGCCGGCGCGCTCCATGGGCGCGCCCAGGTGAGGCGTGCCGAGGAAAGCGAGCCGGCGCAGCCGGCGCGGCCAGGCGTGCCCCGCGATCGGACCGTAATGGCAGGCGCTGCGCGCCACCAGCCCGCCCATGCTGTGCGCGACGATCGCCAGCTCCTCGACCGGTTGCGGCCATTGCGCGAGCAGGACCTCGAGCAGGCCGGCCAGCGCGCGCCCGTTGGTGGAGGTGTGAAGGCCGCTGTTGTAGTGCAGGTAGAGGCAGTCGTAGCCCAGCTCCCGGGCGAGCACCGCGCCGTGGTCGTGCCCCGCGCGGTTCCATTGCAGATCGTTCAGGCACAGCCCGTGCGCCAGCAGCGCCAGCTTGCCGCCCGCCCGCGGGAACGCCGCCGCCAGCGCCCGCCGCTCGAGCACGAGCGCCCGGCCGTCGCGCCGCAGGCTCATCGCAATCGCGAGCGGATTGCCGGTCGCGACCAGGTAGTCGCCCAGCACCCCGTTCAAGGCGGCCAGCACCGCCTCGCGCTCGGGCGATGACGCGCGTCCCCGAAGCTCCGGCCCGAGCCGGCCAAGCAGGGCATCCAGCCCGCCGCCGACCAGGCGCGTCACCCCGCGCACGCTCTTGTACACCAGCCCCGCGATGCCGCGCATGCGCGCCGGCGCCTGCGCAGCGCCCGCGCCGCCGCGCCGGGTGATCGTGTGGTGCATCGCCTCCACCAGATCCGCCAGCCCCGCAGTCGCCTGCGTCGCCAGCCGCGCGAAGCCGCGAATGTCGGAGGGGTGAAGGTGAGTCGTCCTGCTCATGCCGACGCCCCGGCCTACTGCTCCGGCAGCTGCCGCGCGTAGAGCCCGATCGCAGCCAGCACCAGAGCGATCCCGGCGAGCGGCGCGAGCGTCACCAGCATCTCGAACGCGTTCCTCGGGCCCGGCCAGATATCGCGCCCGACCCACGCCACCGCCAGCATGAACAGCCCGAGAACAAACAACAACTTGCCGCCGAACGCGTTGATCGCGTACCAGTTCTC
>DATIZK010000045.1:0-11689 GCA_035517095.1 Burkholderiales bacterium | reverse complement strand
GTCTGCTTTTGGCACCATTGCTGCCGCTTTCCCCGGGAAGATCGACCGACGGCAACGGCCGAGAAGCGGACAGGCGCAAGGGCTGAGCTGTGCGGCTCCTCCTGGCCGCTTTCCGGCATCACGCTGTGGAGGAAAATCGGTTGCGAGCGCGATTTCGCGTGCAACTTCTCGCGCCTACGGTGCTCGGCGATTCAGCTCGCGGTCGCGAGGATGTGCTGCTGTGGGTTCTTCTTCTCGCCGGCGAAGGCTTCGAACCAGGGCTGCCTGGCGACGCTCGGTCGCGACTTGCAGCGTTCGTACCAGGCGTGCAGCCGCGGGTAGTCGGCTTGCGGCAGGCCGAGACCGTCGATGATGGTGCCGAAGAACGGCAGCACGACGACGTCGGCGATCGAATACGTTTCTCCGGTGAAATAGGGCCCGGCGCCGAGGTAGCCTTCCCAGACGCGGCACTCCGCCAGCAGCTTGTCGACGCGGTCGCCGAGGTCGGCGCGCCTTTTGCGGCCGAACTTGACCGAGCCGAAGATGTTGGTCGGGTCGAGCTTCTGGTTGAATTCGGCGATCAGGCGCAGGCAGGCCGCCATCCTCTTCGGCTCGCTCGGGACGAGCGGGGGATCGGGATACCGGTACTCGAGGTACTGGACGATCGCGACGCTCTCGTAGATGCGCACGTCTCCGTCCACCAGCGCCGGCACCTGGCCGCGCGGATTGATCGCCAGGAAGTCGGGCTGCTTGTGCTGGCCCTTGAAGAGGTCGACCTTCACGTATTCGTAGTCCAGTCCCTTCTCGTCGAGACCGAGCTGCGCGCGCATCGAGTTGTTCGAAAACGGGTGGGCGTAAAGCTTCATTCGACTCACGGGGTCTCCTCTTTGCCGCCGATTCCATCGCGCCAAGCTGGTGCAGGCGTTCCGCATTGTCACATTTTTGGTGCATCATGAGCCCTGTTCCGCACGGCCGGATCGCGGGCACTATCCTTGCATGAGCTGAACCGGCTCCGGAGACCCTGGATGGAACTGACGCCGCGCGAAAAAGACAAGCTGCTCGTGTTCACCGCCGCGCTGCTCGCCGAGCGGCGCCGGGCGAAGGGCCTCAAGCTGAACTACCCCGAAGCGGTGGCGCTGATCAGCGCCGCGATCATGGAGGGCGCGCGCGAGGGCAGGAGCGTCTCGGAGCTGATGGGCTGGGGCGCGACCCTGCTCGGGCGCGACGAGGTGATGCAAGGCGTGCCGGAAATGATCCCCGAGATCCAGGTCGAGGCGACTTTCCCCGACGGCACCAAGCTGGTCACGGTGCACAACCCGATCGTGTGAGCGCCGCGCCATGCGCATGTCGCAGGAGAGCTTCCCCAGCCTCGGGCCGCACGGCTTTCACCGCGTCGCCTACACCGACTGGGGCGACCCCGCCAACCCGCACGTGGTGCTGTGCGTGCACGGGCTGTCGCGCAACAGCCGCGACTTCGACTTCCTCGCCGACTCGCTCTCGCGCGACTGCCGCGTGGTGTGCATGGACGTGGCCGGGCGCGGCGACAGCGACTGGCTGGAGGAGAAATCGGACTACAGCTTCACCACCTACCTGAGCGACGCCGCGGCGCTGGTGGCGCGCATCACCAAGCCGGCGCCGCGCGCCTTCGGCGGGCGCTGGCGGCGGCGCACCGACGCGACCCGGCTCGACTGGGTGGGCACTTCGATGGGCGGGCTGATCGGCATGCTGCTCGCGGCCAAGCGCGGCTCGCCGATCCGGCGCCTGGTGCTGAACGACGTCGGGCCGTTCGTGCCCTGGAACGCGCTGTTCCGCTTGAAGGGCGGCATCGGCCGGCGCCACGCCTTCGCCTCGCGCGAGGAGGCGCGCGCCTGGCTGCGCGAGGCCTGCGCCGGCTTCGGCCGCTTGAGCGGCGCGCAGTGGGAGCACCTGTTCGCGCACGGCCTGAGCCGGCTCGAGGACGGCAGCTGGGCGCTGCGCTACGACCCCGCGATCGGCGGCGGCGGCGCGCTGCCGGCGCGCGCCGACCCCGAGCTGCCGCTCGGGCCAGACTTCCTGCGCGGCATCGACCTGTGGAGCACCTGGAACGGGGTCGAGTGCCCGGTGCTCGCGCTGCGCGGCGCGCAATCCGAAGTGCTGACGCCGAAGACCCTGGAGGAGATGCGCCGGCGCAAGCCCGGGCTCGAGGCGGTCGAGTTCGAGGGCGTGGGCCACGCGCCGGCGCTGTTCGACGCGCTTCAGATCGAGGCCGTGCGCGGCTTCCTGCTGCGCGCGGACCTCGAGCCGCAAAAAGGGAGGGCGACGGCATGATTCCGGGAGAAGTGAAGGCGGCCGCGGGCGAGATCGAGCTCAACGCGGGACGCGCGACGGTGCGGCTCGAGGTGGTCAACACCGGCGACCGGCCGGTGCAGGTCGGCTCGCACTACCATTTCTACGAGACCAACCCGGCGCTCGGCTTCGAGCGCGAGCGGGCCTACGGCATGCGGCTGAACATCGCCGCCGGCACCGCGGTGCGCTTCGAGCCGGGGCAGACCCGGACCGTGGAGCTGGTCGCGCTTGCGGGCAACCGGAAGATCTACGGCTTCAACGGCAAGGTGATGGGGAAACTCAAATGAAAATCACCCGCCAGGCCTACGCGGAGATGTACGGCCCGACGGTCGGCGACCGGGTGCGGCTGGCCGACACCGAGCTGTGGATCGAGGTCGAGAAGGACTACACGGTCTACGGCGAGGAGGTGAAGTTCGGCGGCGGCAAGGTGATCCGCGACGGCATGGGGCAGGGCCAGCTGCCCGCGGCCAAGGTGGCCGACACCGTGATCACCAACGCGCTCATCGTCGACCACTGGGGCATCGTCAAGGCCGACATCGGGCTCAAGCAGGGCCGCATCTGGAAGATCGGCAAGGCCGGCAACCCCGACATCCAGCCCGGGGTCACGATCCCGATCGGCGCCGCGACCGAGGCGATCGCGGGCGAAGGCATGATCGTCACCGCGGGCGGGATCGACAGCCACATCCACTTCATCTGTCCGCAGCAGATCGAGGAGGCGCTGATGTCGGGCGTGACGACGATGCTGGGCGGCGGCACGGGACCGGCCACCGGCACCTTCGCCACCACCTGCACGCCGGGTCCGTGGCACATCTATTCGATGCTCTCGGCGGCCGAGGCGTTTGCGATGAACCTCGGCTTCCTCGGCAAGGGCAACGCCTCGCGCCCCGAGCCGCTGCGCGAGCAGCTGCGCGCCGGGGCGATGGGGCTCAAGCTGCACGAGGACTGGGGCACCACGCCGGCGGCGATCGACTGCTGCCTGGGGGTCGCCGACGAGATGGACGTGCAGGTCGCGATCCACACCGACACGCTGAACGAGTCGGGCTTCGTCGAGGCCTCGGTCAAGGCGATGAAGGGGCGCTCGATCTCGACCTTCCACACCGAGGGCGCGGGCGGCGGGCATGCGCCGGACATCATCCGCGTCTGCGGCGAGCCGAACGTGCTGCCTTCGTCCACCAACCCGACCATGCCGTATACCGTGAACACGGTGGCCGAGCACCTGGACATGCTGATGGTCTGCCACCACCTCGATTCCTCGATCGCCGAGGACGTCGCCTTCGCCGAGTCGCGCATCAGGAAGGAGACGATCGCGGCCGAGGACATCCTGCACGACCTGGGCGCGTTCTCGATGATGTCGTCCGACTCGCAGGCGATGGGGCGCGTGGGCGAGGTCATCATCCGCACCTGGCAGACGGCGCACAAGATGAAGCTGCAGAGGGGCTCGCTGAAAGGGGACGCGCGCGCCGACAACAACAGGGTCAAGCGATACGTCGCGAAATACACCATCAACCCGGCGCTCACCAACGGCATCGCGCATGTGGTGGGCTCGATCGAGCCGGGCAAGCTCGCCGACCTGGTGCTCTGGAAGCCGGCCTTCTTCGGCGTCAAGCCCTTCCTGGTGCTCAAGGGCGGCATGATCGCCGCGGCGGCGATGGGCGACCCGAACGCCTCGATCCCGACCCCGCAGCCGGTGCACTACCGGCCGATGTTCGGCAGCTTCGGCAAGGCGCTGCGCACCTCGGTCACTTTCGTCTCGCAGGCGGCGCTGAAGAATCCCGAGCTCGCCAGGCTCGGCCTGCAGCGCCCGCTCGAGGCGGTGAGGGACGTGCGCCGCATCGGCAAGAAGGACATGGTGCACAACGACTGGCAGCCCAGGATCCAGGTCGACCCGGAGACCTACCAGGTGCGCGCCGAAGGCGAGCTGCTGGTGTGCGAGCCGGCCAAGGTTCTTCCCCTGGCGCAGCGATACTTCCTGTTCTGATGCTCGAGATCACCTCCAGGCTGGAAAAGGGCGCGCGCGCCCCGAGCGGGCAGCTCAGGCTGCCGTTCGAGCTGCGGCAGAAGAGCCGCCTGCGCACCAGGCTCGTCTCGGGCGAGGAGGTGGCGCTGCTGCTGCCGCGCGGCGGGATCCTGCGCGGCGGCGACCTGGTGGGCGCTTCCGACGGCCGCGTCATCGAGGTGCTCGCCGAGCCCGAGCAGCTGCTGCACATCGAGTCGGCGGAGCTGGCGAAGCTCGCCTACCACCTCGGCAACCGGCATGTGCCGGTGCAGGTCGGGAAGGGGTTCCTGCGCATCGCGGCCGACCACGTACTGGAGCAAATGGCGCACAAGCTCGGCGCGCGCGTGAGCCGCGTCGAGGCGCCGTTCGAGCCCGAGGCGGGCGCCTACGCCGGCGGCCACGGCGACCATCACGGTCACGATCACGAATGAATCTCGCCCGGCTCCTGCAGCTTGCGAGCCCGGCGCTGCCGGTCGGGGCCTACAGCTATTCGGGCGGGCTGGAGGCGGCGATCGAGTCGGGCCTGGTGAAGGATGCCGAAAGCGCGCAGCGCTGGATCGGCGACGTGCTCGAGCACTCGGTGGCGCGCATGGAGGCGCCGCTGCTGCTGCGCATGATCGCGTCCCCCGATCCGCGCTGGAACGAGCTGTTCCTCGCCAGCCGCGAGAGCGCCGAGCTGCGCGCCGAGACGGTGCAGATGGGGTATTCGTTGTCGCAGCTGCTGGAGAAGCTCGGCATCGATCCGATCGAGCAGGACGAAATTTCATATCCTCTTGCCTATGCCCGCGCCGTGCGCTGCTGGGGGCTCGAGGCGCACCAGGCGCTGCTGGCCTACCTGTGGGCCTGGCTCGAGAACCAGGTCATGGCGGCGCTCAAGGCGGTGCCCTTGGGGCAGACCGACGGGCAGAAGATCCTGCTCGCGCTCGGGGCGCGGCTCGAGGCGCTCGCGGCGCGCGCGGCGGCGCTGGGCGACGACGAGCTCGGCAACTTCGCGCCGGGGCTCGCGATCCTTTCCTCCCGGCACGAAACGCAGTACTCGAGGCTGTTCAGATCGTGACCGGGACCCAACCCCTGAGAGTCGGCATCGGCGGCCCGGTCGGCTCGGGCAAGACCGCGCTCACGCTCGCGCTGTGCCGCGCGCTGCGCGCGCGCTACGAGCTCGCGGTGGTCACCAACGACATCTACACCGAGGAGGACGCGCAGTTCCTGGTGCGCAACGAAGCGCTCGCGCCCGAGCGCATCATCGGGGTCGAGACCGGCGGCTGCCCGCACACCGCGATCCGCGAGGACGCCTCGATCAACCTCGAGGCGGTGGCGCGCCTCACGAGGCGCTTCGAGCGCCTGGCGCTGGTGATCATCGAGTCGGGCGGCGACAACCTGGCCGCGACCTTCAGCCCGGAGCTGTCCGACCTGACGCTGTACGTGATCGACGTCGCCGCGGGCGACAAGATCCCGCGCAAGGGCGGGCCCGGGATCACCAAGTCGGACCTGCTGGTGATCAACAAGATCGATCTCGCGCCGCTGGTGGGCGCCTCGCTCGAGGTGATGGAGCGCGACGCAAGGAAGATGCGCGGCGAGCGCCCGTTCGTGTTCTCCAACCTGAAGACCGGGCAGGGGCTGGACGCCATCGTGCGCTTCATCGAAACCGAGGGCATGCTCGGCGCCGCGCCGTCCTGAGCGCTCGGGGGCTGAGCCGCTTCATCTGCCCGCCGGCGCCTCGAGCGTTCCAAGCATGCGCTTTTTCATTGCATTTCCTCCTTCAGGCTCAAGCGCCGGTAAGGCGCGCGCGAGAGCGCGGCGCAGGCCGCGATCACCAGCGCGTCGAGCGCGCAGTACACCCCGCCCACGCACAGCGACGGGTTGGTGCTGCTGAAGCCGATCCAGGGCACGCTGCGCGCCCAGGCCCAGCTCCCCAGCCGGGTGCCGTAGAGCTCGAGCGCGAGCGCGAGCGCGAAGGTGGAAGCGAACAGGCGCCGCTGCGCGGGCAGCGCGAGCCAGGCGAGCGCGAGCAGCAGGAACATGAGCGCCGCCATCGTGTCGAGGCCGCTCAGCGCGGCGGCCGCGGCGTACGCTGCGGCGCCCCAGAGCACCGCGCGCGCGGCCGCCGCGCGCAGGCGCTGCGCGAGCGCGAGGGCGAGAAACAGCAGCAGCCCGTGCCCCGGCGGCACGAACAGCGGCACGTTGCCGAGGCGGTACGCGTACAGGCCCCAGACCTGCGACAGGAACACCTCGCCCAGGGTGGCGAGGAGCATGCACGCGAGGTAGGGCCGGCGCTCGGCCGGCGGCAGCGGCGCGAGCCACCACAGCAGCAGCGCCCACCACGCGGCGCCCACGGCGCACTGCCCGGGCAGGTCGAGGTGCACCTCGGCCCACAGCCCGAGCGCCAGGGCGGCGACGCTGGCGGCGATGCGCGGCGCGCTCGGCTTCACCGCGGCGCTCCGCTTGCGCGCAGCAGCTTTCCGGGCAGCCGCGCGAGCGGCAGGAGCCCGTTCGCGTCGGCCACCCGCACGCCGTTTACCCACACGCCGTGCACGCCGAGCGCGTCGGTGGTCAGGCGCGGCGCGCCGCCGGGCAGGTCGAACACGCGCCGCTTCGGCCCGCGACCGACGCTGGCCGGGTCGAACAGCAGCAGGTCGGCCGCGTTGCCGGGAGCGAGCGCGCCGCGCCCGCGCAGGCCGAACACCTCGGCCGGCAGCGAGCTTAGCTGGCGCGCGGCCTCGGCCAGCGGCAGCACCCCCAGCTCGCGCACCCAGTGCCCGAGCAGGTGCAGGCCGAAGCCGGCGTCGTTGAAGAAGGTCAGGTGCGCGCCGGCGTCCGACAGCGACACCAGGCTGCAGGGGTGGCGCAGCATGCGCCCGACCGCGTCCTCGTCGGAGTTGAGCGTGAGCGCGACGAACACCGTCGCCAGGTCGTCTTCCAGGGCGAGGTCGAACCACAGGTCGAGCGGGTCGCGCCCGGCCTCGGCGGCGAGCGCGGCGATGTCGCGCTGCTCGGCCTGCGGGTGGCGCGGCGACTCGACCACGGTGAGCCTGTCCCATTCGCCGTTGAACAGGCGGAAGTGCGCCGGCCGGGCGAGCTCGGCGCGGATCGCGTCGCGCAGCGCGCCCTCGGCGAGCCGCGCCTTGAGCGCCGCGCCCTTCAGCCCGAGCGCCGGCTTCCAGGACTCCAGCCCCTCGATCGGGTAGGGCGAATTCATCGTGAAGTCGAACGACAGCGGGCAGCACGACACCGCGCCGAGCAGGCGCCGGCCGCGCGCGTTCGCCTGCCGGATCGCCTCCAGGTCTTCGAACACCGCGCCCGGGTTGGTGCCGTTGTGCAGCAGGGCGGCGACCACCACCGGCCGGCCCGAGAGCGCCGCGAGCGCCTCGAGGAACTCGATCCTGGTCTGGCCGCCCTTGGTGAGCATGAACACGCCGCGCCCGGCCTCGGCCAGGCAGCCGACCAGGGCGCGCAGCTCGCGCTCGTCCGCCAGGCGCGAGGGCATCGGCACCCCGCCCTCGCCGTTGTGCGCGGGCGAGGTGCTGGTGGAAAAGCCGACCGCGCCGGCGCGCACGCCCTCGAGCACGATTCGGCGCATGGCGGCGATCTCGGCCTCGCTCGCGGCGCGCTCGACCGCGGCGTCGCCCATGACGTAGCTGCGCACCGCGGAATGCCCGACGAAGGCCGCCACGTTCGCCGCCGCGCCGCGGCGCTCGAGCAGGTCGAGATACTCGGGCACGGTCTCGAACTCCCAGCGGATTCCGGCGCGCAGCACCTCGAGCGCCATGCCCTCGACCTGGGTCAGGTTGCGCATCACCCGCTCGCGCTCGGCCGGGCGGCAGGGCGCGATGGTGAAGCCGCAGTTGCCGATCACCGCGCTGGTGACGCCCAGCGCGGGGCTGGGCGCGAGCTGCGGGTCCCAGGTGATCTGGGCGTCGTAGTGGGTGTGGTTGTCGACGATGCCGGGCATCAGGGCGAGCCCCCGCGCATCGATCGTCTCGCGCGCCGGGCCGAGGCCGCGCCCGAGCGCGGCGATGCGCCCGGCCGCCACGGCGAGGTCGCCGGCGCGCGGCGCGCCGCCCAGGCCGTCCAGCAGCAGGGCGTTGCGGATGACGAAGTCGTGCATGTGCGCGCAAGTATACTTACGCCGCCATGAATGATCTGTTCCGGCTCGAGCGCAAGGCGGCAATCGTCACGGGGGGCGGCCGCGGCATCGGGGCCGCGAGCGCGCGGCGGCTGGCCGAAGCGGGAGCCAGGGTCGCGGTGCTCGACCTCGAGCCCGGCGCGGGCGAGGGCCTGCGCATCGCGTGCGACGTGACCGACCCGGCGGCGCTCGAAGGCGCCATGGCGCGCGCCGCGGCCGAGCTGGGCGGAATCGACATCCTGGTCAACAGCGCGGGGCGCGCGATGCGCAAGCCCGCGGCCGAGATCTCGCGCGCGGAGTGGGACGGCGTCATCGGCCTCAATCTGACGGCGCTTTTTTTCGCCTCGCGCATCGCCGCGCGCCACATGAAAGAGCGCGGCGGCGGATCGATCGTCAACCTGGCCTCGATCATGGGGCTGTCGGGCGGGATTTTCCCCAACGCCTCGTACCAGGCTTCGAAGGGCGGGGTGGTCAACCTGACGCGCGCGCTGGCGCTCGAATGGGCCGCCGAGCGGATCCGGGTAAACGCGGTGGCGCCGACCTTCGTGCGCACCGAGCTCACCGTGCCGGTGTTCTCCGACCCGCAGCGCCTCGCGGCGGTGATGGCCAACACCCCGCTCGGCGTGCTGCCCGAGCCGGACGACATCGCCGCGGCGGTGCTGTTCCTCGCCGGCCCCGCGGCGCGCTGCGTCACCGGCATCGTGCTGCCGGTCGACAGCGGCTACCTCGCGCGATGAGCGCCAACGGCGCGGCGATTCGCAACACGCTGGGCTTTCTCGGCCTGTGCCTGCTCGCGCAGCTCGCCGGCGCGGGGCTGCTCGCCGCGGGCGTCGCGCGCGCCGGCGCGATCGTGCACGACGTGGCGATCCTCGCCACCGGCATCGCGCTCATCCGTTTCGCCGGGCTGGTGCTGTTTCGCGTCGCGCTGCCCGCGATCCGCATCTCGACCCCGCGCATCGTCGAGGACATCATCGTGGTGGCGGCCTACGTCGCCTGGGGGCTGCTGCGGCTGCGCCTGGCGGGCATGGACCTCGCGAGCCTGGTCACCACTTCGGCCGTGATCACCGCGGTGATCGCGTTCGCGATGCAGGACACGCTCGGCAACCTGCTCGGCGGGCTGCTGCTCGAGCTCGACGACTCGATCGCGATCGGCGACTGGGTCAAAGTGGACGACCTGTCGGGCCGCGTGGCCGAGATCCACTGGCGCCACACCGTGATCCTGACGCGCAACAACGAGCGCGTGATCGTGCCCAACGGCGCGCTGATGAAGACCCGCTTCATGGTGATCGGCAACCCGGACCAGGAGCAGGTGCGCTGGCGGCGCTGGATCTGGTTCGACGTCGAGTACGGCGTCGCGCCGAGCCGCGTGCTGGCGCTCGCCGAGCAGGCGATGGCCGCGGCCGAGGTGCCGAACGTGGCCGCCGAGCCGAGGCCGAACTGCGTGCTGATGGAGTTCGCGCAGAGCTACTGCCGCTACGCGCTGCGCTACTACCTGAGCGACCCGCGCCCGGACGACGCGACCGACACCCGGGTGCGGGTGCTGCTGTTCGCCGCGCTGCGCCGCGCCGGGATCGAGCTCGCGTTTCCGGAGTTCATCGTGCACACGGTGAAGGAGAACGAGGAGCGCCAGGCCGCGCTGCGCGCGCGCGAGATCGAGCGCCGGCTCGCCGCGCTGCGCGGGGTGGAGCTTTTCAGCGCGCTGGAGGAGGGCGAGCTGCGGGCGCTCGCCGACCGGCTGGTGTACGCGCCGTTCGCCGCCGGCGACGTGATGACGCGCCAGGGCGCGGTGGCGCACTGGCTGTACATCCTCACCGCGGGCGAGGCCGAGGTGTGGATCGACGCGCCCGGCGGGCGGCACGCGATCGCCGGGCTGCGCGCGGGCGACGTGTTCGGCGAGATGGGCATGATGACCGGCGCGCCGCGGCGCGCGACGGTGGCGGCGAAGAGCGACGTGGAGTGCTACCGCCTCGACAAGGCGGGCTTCGCCGACATCATCCGCTCGCGCCCCTCGATCGCCGAGGACCTGTCGCGCGTGCTGGCCGAGCGCGAGGGCAGGCTGGTGCAGGTGAGCGACGCCGCGCGCGCCGACGCGGCCAACGTCAAGTCGCGCAGCGCGACGCTGCTGGAGCGCATGCGCGGCTTCTTCGGCCTGGACGAATCCGCCCCGCGCGGCTGACGCGTCAGACGCCGAAGCGCTCGGCGAACTCCTGCGCCGGGATCGGCTTGCCGAACAGATAGCCCTGCGCCTCGTCGCACGCGAGCTCGCGCAGGATCGCGGCGTCGTCCTCGGTCTCGACCCCTTCGGCCACCACCTTGAGCCCGAGGCTGTGCGCCATCGAGACCACCGACTGCACCACCAGGCGCGCCTGCGGATTGCGCGTCATGCGCGCGACGAAGGAGCGGTCGATCTTGAGCGCGTGCACCGGCAGCGTGACCAGATAGTTGAGCGAGGAATAGCCGATGCCGAAGTCGTCGATGTAGAGCCTGCCGCCCAGCTCCGCCAGGCCGCGCAGCGCGTTGCGCGCTCCCTCCGGATCCTCGATCAGCGCGCTCTCGGTGATCTCGAACTCGAGCAGCTTGCCCGGCACGCCCCAGGTGTTGAGCAGCCCCTCGATCCTGTCGCGCAGCGCGGGATCGAACAGGTTGCGCGCCGAAAGGTTGACCGCGACCGCAAGCCTGGTGCCGCCGTCGAGCCAGGCGCGGATCTGGCGCACCGCGAGCTCGATCACCATGTAGGTCAGGGGCCGGATCAGGCCGGTTTCCTCGGCCACCGGCACGAACTCGGCCGGCGGCACCATGCCGCGCTGCGGGTGCTGCCAGCGCAGCAGGGCCTCGGCGCCGACCACCTCGTCGGCGCGCAGGCCGTGCTTGGACTGGAAGTGCAGCGTCATCGCCTGGCGCTCGATCGCGCGCCGCAGCTCCCCGACCAGGGCCAGACGCGCCGGGTTCTCGCGCTCGGTGGCGCCGCGGTAGGCCAGGTAGGGCAGGTCCTTGCGCGCGGCGTCGCGCGCCGCGATCGCCGCGCGGCGCACCAGCAGCTCGGCCTCCTTGCCGTGCCCCGGGTAGAAGCTGGCGCCGATCGAGGCCTGGATCTCGACCTGGGCCTCGCCCAGGTTGACCGGCGCGGTAAGCGCGCGGGCGATGTCGTCGGCCGCGCGCTTGGCGCGCGCGTCGTCGCCGGCGGGGAGCAGGATGCCGAACTCGTCCAGCTGCAGGTGCGCGACGCGGGCCTCGTCGCCGATCGCCCGGCGCAAGCGCGCCGCCAC
>DATIZK010000044.1:0-10372 GCA_035517095.1 Burkholderiales bacterium | reverse complement strand
TTCAAGACGCGCGTAGGCCCGCGCCGCCAGCGGCGGCAAAAGTCCCGCCACCACCCGGCCGCCGTCGAGCGGCAGCAGCGGCAGCAGATTGAAGATCGCGAGCAGTACGTTGATCATCACCGACGCCTGCATCATGTAAACTAGCGGCAGTGCGATCGCCTCGCCCCACGGCGCGTTGACATAGGGCGCGAGCATCCGTGCCCCGAAGGCGCTCGCGACCGCGAGCGCGAGGTTAGTCAGCGGCCCCGCCGCCGCGACCGCGATCATCCCGGCGCGTCGAGGGGTCAGGCGCCGGAAGTCGACCGGCACCGGTTTTGCGTAGCCGAAAACGGGCAGATGCAGAAAGAGCAGCAGCGCCGGCATGATCACCGTGCCGATCGGATCGACGTGGCCGAGCGGGTTGAGCGTCAGGCGCCCCGCGCGCCGCGCAGTATCGTCGCCGAGCAGGTTCGCGACATAACCGTGCATCACCTCGTGCAGCACGATCGCAAACACCGTGGGCACCGCCCAGATCGAGAGGGTGACGATAAACTCGCTGACGTTGCCCACGCGTTGGTTCTCTCGCCTTCGGATCGCGCTCAAGAAATTTCGGCCCGTGCGGCGCGCGCGGCGCGCGGATGATGCGTGCGATGGACCTTGCGCAGATGGGTCTTCGACAGATGGGTGTAAATCTGCGTGGTCGAGATGTCGCTGTGGCCGAGCATCTCCTGCACCGCACGCAAATCCGCGCCGCCTTCCAAAAGATGTGTCGCGAAACAGTGGCGCAAGGTGTGCGGGCTCACCCACGCAAGCCTAGGCTCCGCGAGCGTCCATCCCTTGAGCGCCTTGAAGAACCCCTGCCGCGTCATCGCGCGCCCCAGCCTGCTCGTAAACACGGCCGGCGAAGGCCGCGCCGCGCGGCCCTTTTGCGACCGCTCATGCTCACGCGCGACAAGGTAGCTCCTGAGCGCGCGCACCGCAGCCGATCCGATCGGCACGATCCGCTCCTTGCCGCCCTTGCCCATCACGACCACCATTCGCTCGGCGAGGTTGACCTGGCCCGCCCTGAGCCCGACCAGCTCCGAAACCCGCAAACCGCATCCATACGCCAGCTCGAGCATCGCGCGGTCGCGCTTGCCGCGAAGGGTTTTGGTGTCGATCGCGTCGAGCAGCATCTCGAGATCGCGCCGCCCGAGCGTGCGCGGCAACGCCCGCGGATGCGGCCGCAGCTTTATCGGCGCGGCAGGGTCCTGTTCGACGATCTTCTGCTCGACCATCTCGCGCGCAAGCCCGCGTATACTCGCCAAATGGCGGCGCTGACTCGCAACCGCCATCCCGCGCCGGCCCATCGCTTCGAGGTAGCCGCTGACCGCGCGCGCCGTGAGCACCGCGGGTTCGATTCCGCGGTCCCGGCAATGCTGCTGGAACTCGCGCAGGTCGCGCACGTACGCCTGCACCGAGTTGTTGCCGAGGCCGCGCTCGACCCGCAGACGATCGAGATGGCGCTCGAGGATCGCGTCCCAGGCGTCGTTCGGGGGGCGGCGCGAGCCGCGCGCCGCGCCATTCGATCCGCTCTGAGGCGCCGCCGCTGCGAGGCTCAGCCGAGGTTTCACGACGCTCCATTATGCGCCGGAACTTCGTCCAGCCGCTCGACCAGCGCCGCGCGCAAACGCCGCATCGCCTCGAGCTCGACGACTTTTCCGCCGTTCGCGTCGCTGATGTAGAAAACGTCCAGCGCCTGGTCGGCGTTGGTCGAGATGCGCGCGAGATGGATCACCATCCCGAGCTTGAACAGGGTGTGCGTGATCGCGAACAGCAGCCCGACCCGATCCTGGGTGAAAACGTCGACCACCGTGTATTGCTCGGAGCTGCGGTTGTCCACCGTGATCTCGGTCGCCACGCGGCGCACGAATGTGCGCCCGGCCACGCGCGAGCGCTGCGCCCCAGCCACCATCGCCTCGAGGTCGCGCTGGCCCGCCAGCACCGCTTCGAGATCGCGCTCGACGCGCAGCCATCGTTCCTCTTCCATCGCCATCCCCCCGGCGCCGTGCGATACGCGAAAGACGTCCAGCGCCACGCCGTCCTCGCGGGTCGTGATCCGCGCGGAGAGAATGTTGAGATTGTTGGCGGTAAGCACGCCCGCGATCTTAGAGAACAGGCCCGGCTGGTCGCGCGTGGCGACGATAAACTCGCTGAACTCGAGTTCGGGAAAGTGGCGATGGCGGCAGACCAGGGCCTGCTCGCCCAGCGCGCGCATCAGCTCGAAGTGCATCGGGATGTCGTCTTCCGAAACGGTCAGGAAGTAGCGCTCGGGCATCAGGTCGAGAAACGCCGCGAGCTCTTCGAGAGAGGCGCCGAGCGGTCCGAGACGCTCGCGCACGGCGGCCTTGACCAGGGCGAGGCGGCGCGCGGGATCGACCGCCTCGCGATCGCCCTGCTCCAGGATCTTGAGCGCGCGCATGTAGAGATCGCTCAGCAGCATGTCACGCCAGTTGTTGTAAACGTTGGGCGCGACCGCGCGCATATCGGCGAAGGTCATCAGGTAAAGCGCCTTCAGCCGATCTATCGAGCCGGTCGCGCGCACGAATTCCTCCACCGTGCGCACGTCGTCGACGTCGCCCTTCTGCGCCACCTGCGACATCATCAGATGGTTGCGCACCAGGAATACGACCAGGTCGGTCTCCTCGCCGTCCAGCCCCAGGCGGCGCGAGACTTCGGCCGTCAGCACCGCACCGCGTTCGTGATGGTCGTGGCCGTGGCCTTTGCCGATGTCGTGCAGGACCAGGGCAAGAAAGATCAGCGGCAGCGCGGCGACCTCACGCGCCACCTCGGTCAGCAGCGGGTTGCTGTCCTTGAACTCGCCCGCGCGCAGCCGCTCGAGCTCGCGCACCGCGGCGAGCGAATGCCGGTCGACGGTATAGATGTGGTAGAGGTCGTGCAGGACCCGCGCGTACAGATTGCCGAATTCGGGAATCACCGCGCCGAGCACGCCCGCGCGATGCATCGCCTCCAGCGTCTCCGCCACGCGCTGGCGCCCTGACAAGAGACCCATCAGCGCCATCCCGGTCCGCGGATCGCATCGGAAGGCGTCGTCGATCAGGCCGAGGTTGTCGCGCACCTGCTGATACGCGCTTCCCGAAAGCTCCACGCCATGCGCCTGGCAATCGGCGAAGATGGTGATCAGATTGATCGGCGCGCGGGTGAAGAAGTCCTTGTCCGCGATCGCAAGCAGGCGCCCCTGGATGAGCACGCCGGGGCGGATCTGACGTCCGCCGGCGCGGCGCATGAAGCGCCCGGCGGAAGGATCCTCGGTGACGCGGGCTATAAGCCCCTCGGAGAACCGATGGATCGCGGCGGCCTGCGCGTAATAGTGGCGCATCAGCGCGGAAGACGCGCTGCCCGAAGCGCTGGCGCTGAAACCGAGCAACGGAGCGATCTGCTCCTGGTACTCGAACGTGAGCTGATCGTGATGCCGTCCACTCAGGAAGTGCAGCGAATTGCGCAGGCGGTAAAGAAAGTCCTGTGCACGCACTACCTCCTCGAGCTCGGCGGCGCTGATGATCGCCTTCTGCACCAGCTCGGGCAGCGAATGTACCTTGTACTTGACCTTGGCCAGCCAGAGCGCCGTATGCAGGTCGCGCAGCCCTCCCTCGCCCTCCTTGATCTGCGGCTCGAGCAAGTAAATCGAATCGCCGTAGTGGCGATGGCGGTCGCGGCTTTCCTTGAGCTTGGTTTGAAAAAATTTCTGCTGGTTGCGGTTGAGGACCTCGTCGACCAGCTCCTTGTCCAGCGCCGCCCACAGCTTCTCGTCGCCGGCGAGCAGGCGGATATCGAGGATCGCGGTCTTCTCCTTCAGATCGTCGTTGGCGGCGCGCACGCATTCACGGATGTTGCGCACCGCCTGGCCGACCGTGAGGCCGGCATCCCACAGCGCGTGCAGGATTATCTCGGTCACCACCTCGACGTAAGGGCCGGGCTTGTAGTCGTGCAGAAAGAGCAGATCGATGTCGGATTGCGGATTGAGCTCGCCGCGCCCGTAACCGCCGCGCGCGATGACCGCGAGGCGCTGGTTCAGGCGCGCGAAACGCCGCGAATGATGGAGCTCGGCGTAACGATAGAGCGCGCGCACCAACCTGTCGATACATCCGGTGTATTCGCGGACGATCTCCATCCCGCCGGCGCCGGCGAAATGCCGCGCCGCAAGCTCTTTGCGTACCGCGTCGAGCCATGCGCGGGCGGCCTGTCCCGGCCGCTCGGCACTCCGAAATTCGGCGTAGATCGATTCTTCGTCGCGCGCGGTTGTGAGCTCGGCCACCGCCGCACTCCCGGCGACGCCTGGAAGCGGGGCTTCGTTCACAGATTGCCCACCGCGGCGTCGGCGTTGAAGTAATGGAGCGCCGCTTCCGCGATACCCTGCGCGAGGACCTCCTGGTACCGCGCGGAAGCCAGACGCGCGGCCTCCTCGCGGTTGGAGAGAAAGCCGCACTCCACCAGCACCGCGGGCATCCGTGCGCCGACCAGAACGTAGAATGGCCCGCGCATCGCGCCGAGCGCGCTCACCCGCACTCCCAACGAGGCGTTAAGGTCGGCTGCGGTCTGCGCCTCGATCATCGAAGCAAGGGCGACCGACTCGTTGGCCTTATATTGCTGGCGCATATCGCTCAGGATGTAGTTTAGGTCGCCCCTCGCCGCCGTGCTATAGGCGCCCTCGCTCGCGTTCTCCATCGCCGCCAGCCTGATCGTCGCGCGATCAGTCGTGTTGTTCAGGTAGTATGTCTCGATTCCGGTCGTGCCGGCGTCGGGACTCGAGTTGAGATGGATCGAGATGAAGAGGTCGGCGCCGGCCTTGTTGGCAAACGCGGTGCGGTCGGCAAGCGTCACGAAATAGTCGCCCGTACGAGTGAGTATTGCGCGGACGCGGCGGCGCTCGAGCTCGGCCTGAAGGCGAATCGCGATCTGCAACGCCAGATCTTTCTCAAGGAGCGGCGCGCCGACCTCGGTGCCCGAGTCGTAGCCGCCGTGACCCGGGTCGATGACAACCACGGGCTCGCCCGCGGCGGCCCCGGCTGCCGGCGGGAGTCGCACAGCGGCGCTCTCCAGCGGAGCGTCGGCCCGCGCCGGCGGCGCGTCCGGCTGCCGCGTCGGGGCGCGCGGATGTGCCGCCGCCAGCTGCACGCGACCGTCCGCGTCGGCCGCAGTTGCGGCGCGCGCCGCAACTGCGGCCGACGCGGACGGTCGCGTGCAGCTGGCGGCGGCACATCCGCGCGCCCCGACGCGGCAGCCGGACGCGCCGCCGGCGCGGGCCGACGCTCCGCTGGAGAGCGCCGCTGTGCGACTCCCGCCGGCAGCCGGGGCCGCCGCGGGCGAGCCCGTGGTTGTCATCGACCCGGGTCACGGCGGCTACGACTCGGGCACCGAGGTCGGCGCGCCGCTCCTTGAGAAAGATCTGGCGTTGCAGATCGCGATTCGCCTTCAGGCCGAGCTCGAGCGCCGCCGCGTCCGCGCAATACTCACTCGTACGGGCGACTATTTCGTGACGCTTGCCGACCGCACCGCGTTTGCCAACAAGGCCGGCGCCGACCTCTTCATCTCGATCCATCTCAACTCGAGTCCCGACGCCGGCACGACCGGAATCGAGACATACTACCTGAACAACACGACTGATCGCGCGACGATCAGGCTGGCGGCGATGGAGAACGCGAGCGAGGGCGCCTATAGCACGGCGGCGAGGGGCGACCTAAACTACATCCTGAGCGATATGCGCCAGCAATATAAGGCCAACGAGTCGGTCGCCCTTGCTTCGATGATCGAGGCGCAGACCGCAGCCGACCTTAACGCCTCGTTGGGAGTGCGGGTGAGCGCGCTCGGCGCGATGCGCGGGCCATTCTACGTTCTGGTCGGCGCACGGATGCCCGCGGTGCTGGTGGAGTGCGGCTTTCTCTCCAACCGCGAGGAGGCCGCGCGTCTGGCTTCCGCGCGGTACCAGGAGGTCCTCGCGCAGGGTATCGCGGAAGCGGCGCTCCATTACTTCAACGCCGACGCCGCGGTGGGCAATCTGTGAACGAAGCCCCGCTTCCAGGCGTCGCCGGGAGTGCGGCGGTGGCCGAGCTCACAACCGCGCGCGACGAAGAATCGATCTACGCCGAATTTCGGAGTGCCGAGCGGCCGGGACAGGCCGCCCGCGCATGGCTCGACGCGGTACGCAAAGAGCTTGCGGCGCGGCATTTCGCCGGCGCCGGCGGGATGGAGATCGTCCGCGAATACACCGGATGTATCGACAGGTTGGTGCGCGCGCTCTATCGTTACGCCGAGCTCCATCATTCGCGGCGTTTCGCGCGCCTGAACCAGCGCCTCGCGGTCATCGCGCGCGGCGGTTACGGGCGCGGCGAGCTCAATCCGCAATCCGACATCGATCTGCTCTTTCTGCACGACTACAAGCCCGGCCCTTACGTCGAGGTGGTGACCGAGATAATCCTGCACGCGCTGTGGGATGCCGGCCTCACGGTCGGCCAGGCGGTGCGCAACATCCGTGAATGCGTGCGCGCCGCCAACGACGATCTGAAGGAGAAGACCGCGATCCTCGATATCCGCCTGCTCGCCGGCGACGAGAAGCTGTGGGCGGCGCTGGACAAGGAGCTGGTCGACGAGGTCCTCAACCGCAACCAGCAGAAATTTTTTCAAACCAAGCTCAAGGAAAGCCGCGACCGCCATCGCCACTACGGCGATTCGATTTACTTGCTCGAGCCGCAGATCAAGGAGGGCGAGGGAGGGCTGCGCGACCTGCATACGGCGCTCTGGCTGGCCAAGGTCAAGTACAAGGTACATTCGCTGCCCGAGCTGGTGCAGAAGGCGATCATCAGCGCCGCCGAGCTCGAGGAGGTAGTGCGTGCACAGGACTTTCTTTACCGCCTGCGCAATTCGCTGCACTTCCTGAGTGGACGGCATCACGATCAGCTCACGTTCGAGTACCAGGAGCAGATCGCTCCGTTGCTCGGTTTCAGCGCCAGCGCTTCGGGCAGCGCGTCTTCCGCGCTGATGCGCCACTATTACGCGCAGGCCGCCGCGATCCATCGGTTCTCCGAGGGGCTTATAGCCCGCGTCACCGAGGATCCTTCCGCCGGGCGCTTCATGCGCCGCGCCGGCGGACGTCAGATCCGCCCCGGCGTGCTCATCCAGGGGCGCCTGCTTGCGATCGCGGACAAGGACTTCTTCACCCGCGCGCCGATCAATCTGATCACCATCTTCGCCGATTGCCAGGCGCATGGCGTGGAGCTTTCGGGAAGCGCGTATCAGCAGGTGCGCGACAACCTCGGCCTGATCGACGACGCCTTCCGATGCGATCCGCGGACCGGGATGGCGCTGATGGGTCTCTTGTCAGGGCGCCAGCGCGTGGCGGAGACGCTGGAGGCGATGCATCGCGCGGGCGTGCTCGGCGCGGTGATTCCCGAATTCGGCAATCTGTACGCGCGGGTCCTGCACGACCTCTACCACATCTATACCGTCGACCGGCATTCGCTCGCCGCGGTGCGCGAGCTCGAGCGGCTGCGCGCGGGCGAGTTCAAGGACAGCAACCCGCTGCTGACCGAGGTGGCGCGTGAGGTCGCCGCGCTGCCGCTGATCTTTCTTGCCCTGGTCCTGCACGACATCGGCAAAGGCCACGGCCACGACCATCACGAACGCGGTGCGGTGCTGACGGCCGAAGTCTCGCGCCGCCTGGGGCTGGACGGCGAGGAGACCGACCTGGTCGTATTCCTGGTGCGCAACCATCTGATGATGTCGCAGGTGGCGCAGAAGGGCGACGTCGACGACGTGCGCACGGTGGAGGAATTCGTGCGCGCGACCGGCTCGATAGATCGGCTGAAGGCGCTTTACCTGATGACCTTCGCCGATATGCGCGCGGTCGCGCCCAACGTTTACAACAACTGGCGTGACATGCTGCTGAGCGATCTCTACATGCGCGCGCTCAAGATCCTGGAGCAGGGCGATCGCGAGGCGGTCGATCCCGCGCGCCGCCTCGCCCTGGTCAAGGCCGCCGTGCGCGAGCGTCTCGGACCGCTCGGCGCCTCTCTCGAAGAGCTCGCGGCGTTTCTCGACCTGATGCCCGAGCGCTACTTCCTGACCGTTTCGGAAGACGACATCCCGATGCACTTCGAGCTGATGCGCGCGCTGGGCGAGCAGGCCCTGGTCTGCCGCCATCGCCACTTTCCCGAACTCGAGTTCAGCGAGTTTATCGTCGCCACGCGCGACCAGCCGGGCCTGTTCTCTAAGATCGCGGGCGTGCTTACCGCCAACAATCTCAACATTCTCTCCGCGCGGATCACGACCCGCGAGGACGGCGTGGCGCTGGACGTCTTTCGCGTATCGCACGGCGCCGGGGGGATGGCGATGGAAGAGGAACGATGGCTGCGCGTCGAGCGCGATCTCGAAGCGGTGCTGGCGGGCCAGCGCGACCTCGAGGCGATGGTGGCTGGGGCGCAGCGCTCGCGCGTGGCCGGGCGCACATTCGTGCGCCGCGTGGCGACCGAGATCACGGTGGACAACCGCAGCTCCGAGCAATACACGGTGGTCGACGTTTTCACCCAGGATCGGGTCGGGCTGCTGTTCGCGATCACGCACACCCTGTTCAAGCTCGGGATGGTGATCCATCTCGCGCGCATCTCGACCAACGCCGACCAGGCGCTGGACGTTTTCTACATCAGCGACGCGAACGGCGGAAAAGTCGTCGAGCTCGAGGCGATGCGGCGTTTGCGCGCGGCGCTGGTCGAGCGGCTGGACGAAGTTCCGGCGCATAATGGAGCGTCGTGAAACCTCGGCTGAGCCTCGCAGCGGCGGCGCCTCAGAGCGGATCGAATGGCGCGGCGCGCGGCTCGCGCCGCCCCCCGAACGACGCCTGGGACGCGATCCTCGAGCGCCATCTCGATCGTCTGCGGGTCGAGCGCGGCCTCGGCAACAACTCGGTGCAGGCGTACGTGCGCGACCTGCGCGAGTTCCAGCAGCATTGCCGGGACCGCGGAATCGAACCCGCGGTGCTCACGGCGCGCGCGGTCAGCGGCTACCTCGAAGCGATGGGCCGGCGCGGGATGGCGGTTGCGAGTCAGCGCCGCCATTTGGCGAGTATACGCGGGCTTGCGCGCGAGATGGTCGAGCAGAAGATCGTCGAACAGGACCCTGCCGCGCCGATAAAGCTGCGGCCGCATCCGCGGGCGTTGCCGCGCACGCTCGGGCGGCGCGATCTCGAGATGCTGCTCGACGCGATCGACACCAAAACCCTTCGCGGCAAGCGCGACCGCGCGATGCTCGAGCTGGCGTATGGATGCGGTTTGCGGGTTTCGGAGCTGGTCGGGCTCAGGGCGGGCCAGGTCAACCTCGCCGAGCGAATGGTGGTCGTGATGGGCAAGGGCGGCAAGGAGCGGATCGTGCCGATCGGATCGGCTGCGGTGCGCGCGCTCAGGAGCTACCTTGTCGCGCGTGAGCATGAGCGGTCGCAAAAGGGCCGCGCGGCGCGGCCTTCGCCGGCCGTGTTTACGAGCAGGCTGGGGCGCGCGATGACGCGGCAGGGGTTCTTCAAGGCGCTCAAGGGATGGACGCTCGCGGAGCCTAGGCTTGCGTGGGTGAGCCCGCACACCTTGCGCCACTGTTTCGCGACACATCTTTTGGAAGGCGGCGCGGATTTGCGTGCGGTGCAGGAGATGCTCGGCCACAGCGACATCTCGACCACGCAGATTTACACCCATCTGTCGAAGACCCATCTGCGCAAGGTCCATCGCACGCATCATCCGCGCGCCGCGCGCGCCGCACGGGCCGAAATTTCTTGAGCGCGATCCGAAGGCGAGAGAACCAACGCGTGGGCAACGTCAGCGAGTTTATCGTCACCCTCTCGATCTGGGCGGTGCCCACGGTGTTTGCGATCGTGCTGCACGAGGTGATGCACGGTTATGTCGCGAACCTGCTCGGCGACGATACTGCGCGGCGCGCGGGGCGCCTGACGCTCAACCCGCTCGGCCACGTCGATCCGATCGGCACGGTGATCATGCCGGCGCTGCTGCTCTTTCTGCATCTGCCCGTTTTCGGCTACGCAAAACCGGTGCCGGTCGACTTCCGGCGCCTGACCCCTCGACGCGCCGGGATGATCGCGGTCGCGGCGGCGGGGCCGCTGACTAACCTCGCGCTCGCGGTCGCGAGCGCCTTCGGGGCACGGATGCTCGCGCCCTATGTCAACGCGCCGTGGGGCGAGGCGATCGCACTGCCGCTAGTTTACATGATGCAGGCGTCGGTGATGATCAACGTACTGCTCGCGATCTTCAATCTGCTGCCGCTGCTGCCGCTCGACGGCGGCCGGGTGGTGGCGGGACTTTTGCCGCCGCTGGCGGCGCGGGCCTACGCGCGTCTTGAA
>DATIZK010000043.1:0-50541 GCA_035517095.1 Burkholderiales bacterium | reverse complement strand
ACCTCAAGAAGTACTACGTAAACGTGCAGGGCAGCTACGTCACGCTGTACGACACCCAGGATCACGCCAATGCCGGCGGCACGGAAGGCCGCGTCAACCTGACCTCGCCGTACAGCAACGGCACGCAGCCGGCGGGCGCGGGCACGCAGCAGCGCTTCGTCATCTCGACCCCGCTCAACGCGAGCCTCAGGGCGACCACCGCGCACGGCGACATCTACATCGAGCAGCTCTCCGGAGACTTGCCGATCGACCAGGTCGTGGCGAGCACGCTCGGCACCGTCAGCCTCAGTTCGCCGGGCGGAATCACCGTCGCGAGCGGCTACCAGGGGCTGGTCTCGGGCGGCGAGATCGACCTCGACGCGCAGGGCGGAGGCGTGGGCAACAGCAGCAGCACGCCGCTGCAGCTCGATTCCCCGGGCGTCACCGACTTCGCCAAGGACAAGCTGACGCTGACCGCGACCGGCGACGTCTACCTGAAGGAAAAGACCGGCGACCTGCGGGTCAACTATATCCACGCCGGCGGCAACGTCTGGATCGACGTGCCGAACGGCAGCCTGGTCGACGAGAACACCAACGCGCACGTGGACCAGCGCACCGAGGCCCAGCTGCTGGCCGGAGTCTGGAGCAACCTGCAGCTGACCGACGCCACCGGCTACCACCAGAAGGTGCAGGCGGCGATCAACAGCTTCGTCTCGGCCAAGGAGCAGGAGTACCAGACCTACTGGCAGTTCCGCGACGAGCAGCCGGATCCGTCGGTGTACGACCCGAGCTTCCAGGTCGTTCTCTCGCCGACCGAGCTCGCCTACTACACCAGCATCGGCTACGGCCCCGATGAGATCGCGACGCTGGAGAATACCCGTACCGCCGAGTACCACGTGCTGCACGCGACCTACGCGGGCTACGACGACCCGATCGTCAACAGCGCCAACAGCACGATCTACCTCGGCAACACCTCCGCCCTGCACACCGGCGACCAGCTTACCTACGACGACGAGGGCGGCGGCGTGATCGGCGGCCTCACCCAGGGCATGGCGTACTACGTCCAGGTCATGGACGGCGGGCTGGTCAAGCTCTACGACAGCGCTTCCGACGCGGCGGCCGGCGGCAGCACCGGCCTGGTGGTCCTGACCTCGACCGGCTCCGGCGACCGCCAGCGCTTCACCGCAGGCGCGCAGGCGTTCGAGTTCAACCCGACCGGCACCACGGCGCACCGCGATCCGATCGTCAACACCGGCAGCAGCACGATCGTGGTCGGATTCACGACCGGCCTGCAGACCGGCGACCAGGTGAGCTACGACGCCGAGGGCGGCGCCCCGATCGGCGGCCTGACCAGCGGCGCGAACTACTACGTCTCGGTCGTGGGCGACGGCACGATCCAGCTCTACGACACGCAGGCGCACGCGCTCGCCGGCGGCAGCACCGGGCTGATCGGTCTGTCCTCGGGCGCGAGCGGCAGTGCGCAAAGCCTCAGCTTCTCGCCCTCGATCCGCTTCAACCCGACCGCGGACCAGGTGATCAACGTCGACACCGACTCGATCTACCTCGCCGACACCAGCAGCCTGCACACCGGCGACGCATTGCGCTACGACGACGAAGGCGGCAGCGCGATCGGCGGCCTGACGCAGGGCGCGACCTACTACGTGCGGCTGCAGAGCGACGGCACCATTGCGCTCTACGACAGCGCCGCGCACGCCACGGCGGGCGGCAGCACCGGGCTGAAGGACCTCACCTCGACCGGCAGCGGCGACGAGCACATGTTCGTCACCGCGGGCACGCAGACGGTGACCTTCAATCCGACCGGAACGACGACCTTCATCTACACGCCGACGCCGGACGAGGTGAGCACGCTCACCGCCGGCATCAAGGAATGGACCCCGGACGAGCTGCTGTACGCCTACGGCGCGGGGCTGCTGAAGAACGTCACCGACACCGTGCCGGTGGTGAAGGATCCGGACGTGACCGGCGCCGACGTGACCCTGATCACCGGGCAGAGCGTCGGCCAGACGGGCGGCAGCATCGTGATCGACCTGTCGCACGAGTTCACCACCGACGAGCGCGTCGCGCTCGCGGCCGCCGAGCGGCTCGACGTGCAGTACCTCGCCGCGGCGCCGCTCGACGCCACGGTCAACTTCAGCGGCAACACGATCACCCGCCTCTCGGGCGACAGCTTCAGCAGCCTGCAGGTCGGGATGTACATCACGGTCGACGGCAACGGCCAGACGACGCAGAACGCCACCAACTCGAACGTGTTCTACCAGATCACCGGGATCTCCGTGAACGGGTCGGGCCAGACCGTGCTCACGCTGGATTCGAGCCTGGTCACGGAATACTCCAAGCCGGTGAGCGTGGGGCAGGTGGTGCTCGACCCGGTCTTCTCGGCGATCGACTCGCCGCAGTCGGTAGACGTGCACTTCGTCGGCAACCACCTCGACAGCAGCAGCGGCCTGCCGGTCCCGCCCCAGATCGTGCGCGACGACAGCGGCAGCTGGATCGACGACGGCTACCAGGTCGGCGACCTGCTGCGCCTGACCGGGTCGGCGGACAACACCACCGGCGACGGCACGGTGTACACCGTCACGGCGGTGACGGCGGACACGCTTACGCTCGCATTGGGCGACGCGATCCAGTCCGAGGCGAGCGCCGACACGCCCGAGTCCGTGAGCATCACGCGCGGCGAGGCGCCCGCGGTGGCGTTCATCAAGGTCGAGCAGATCACCGCGTTCAAGGTCAACGCCACGGGCCAGATCGACATCACCGCCGGCGCGGGCGTGCTGCTCGATTCGGACACCGACATCCGCATCGACCAGGTGGTCGCCGGCTCGAGCCACAGCTACCAGGACAACATCCGCATCAAGGGCGCGGAGAGCATCCTCGACGCGACCGACGGAACGCGCACCAACATCATCGGCGAGGACCTGGTGCTCGAGGCCGCGAGCGGCACGATCGGCCAGTACGGCGGCATCGACCTGCCGGTCACGATCGACACCGTGATGAACGGGACTCTCACCGCGCGCGCCGCGGGCGTGGTCAACATCTACGCCACGGGCGGCGCCAGCGGCGGCGACAACATGAACCTCGAGTCGGTGTACTCGCAGGGCGACGACGTCTACCTGAGCGCCTACAACTCGATCCTGGACGGCCTGCACAACGACTTCGTCAAGATCGAGGCGAACTACATCAACCTCACCGCGCTGCACGGCTCGATCGGCGAGATGTACCTCGGTGCGCCGGACTACGTCGACATCGACGCGCCGCAGAACCCGGACGGGCTGATCGACGCGACCGCCTACGGCGACATCTGGCTCAACCAGACCGAGCTCGACCTGTACGTGCACGACATCACGTCGACGCACGGCGACGTCAACCTGCAGGCGGCGCTGTCGATCCTCGACCCGGCCGACGACATGACCTACGTGTTCGGCAACAGCATGACGCTGAACGCGCTCGCCGGCGGCGTCGGCCTGGCGAGCAATCCGTTCGACGTCTACAGCCACTATTCGGGCGCGGGCACGGTCTCGGCGTCGAGCAACCTGCTCAACATCTATCTGGTGCAGAAGTCGAACTCGTCCCTGCCGAACCCGAACGACCTCTACCTCGGCACGGTGCAGACCGGGGCGACCGAGGTGGCGTTCATCACCGCGCCCGAGGGCAGCATCTACAACGGCCTCTCGAGCGGAGCGAACGTGCTGGGCGGCAACACGCTGCTGTTCGCGCGCGACGACATCGGCCAGGAGACCAAGCGCATCACGACGCAGGTCGGCCACATCGAGGCGCAATCGACCACCGGCAGCACCTGGGTCGACAACAACGGCGACCTCTCGATCGGCGGCAGCTTCACCGACAGCGCGTTCGGCATGATCGCCGGCGGCTCGGTAAACGTAAGCGCCTCGAGCCCGGTGACGCAGACCAAGAGCATCATCTCGGGCGGCGACATCGTGATCGTGGCGCTGGACGACAGCGCCGACGACAACCTGGTCATCGACGCGCTCGACATCTACGGCCAGCCGCTGTTCCTCAAGGCCGCGGGCAGCATCCGGCTGCTCGCGGGCGACAACCTCACGGTGCAGGCCGGCGCGCTGGTCGAGGCGGCGGTCTCGATCGAGCTGCAGGGCGACTACCAGGGCGACGGCGTGGGCAACCCGGTGGTGGGCGTGCCGAACCGCGACCCCGGCCTGGGCAGCGTGATCGAAGTCGACGGCACGCTGGAAGCGCCGCAGATCACGATCCTCGGCGAAGCCGACAACGACACGATCACCACCACCGGCCAGCTGCTGGCGACCTTCGCCTGGGGCACCCCCGCGGCCTGGGACACGGACTTCGGCGTGCTCACGCCGGAGCCGGGCTATCCGGGCGTCTCGACGGTGTCGCAGATCACGATCGACGGCCAGGGCGGCCAGGACCAGGTCAACCTGTGGGGCACGATAAACGCCGACAGCCTGACGCTCAACGGCGGGGCGGGCAACGACGTCATCGTCATCAATCCCGACAACCCCGACGGTCACGTGCTGACGCTGCAGACGCACCTGATCATCAACGGCAACGACGGCGACGATCTGATCGTGATCAACAAGATCCCGAGCATGACCACGTACCACCACGGGGTGCGCGACACGATCGACATCGACGGCGGCGAGGGCAGCGACAGCGTGGTGGTCAACATCACCGGCGGCGACACCGACTACCTGATCAACGACTTCGACACCGGCACGTCCGGCACCGACCTGCTGACGGTCAACGGCACCGATGCCGCGGACAACTTCCTGCTGCGCGCGAGCGCGAATCCCGAGAGCCAGGGCGGAGTCGCGTTCATCGCGGCGCTGCACGGCGATCCGGTCGCGAACGTCGAGCGGGTCAACTACGGCCACAGCCTCGAGAACCTGGTGCTCAACGCGGCCGGCGGCGACGACACGGTCACGCTGGACGACAACTGGGCCGCCACCACGATCAACGGCGGCGACGGCAACGACACGTTCCAGATCGGGCAGATCTTCAAGTCGCCGCGCGACGCGGCGGCGAACGTCGCGCCGAACGACGTGTTCCAGACCACGCTCACCACGCGCGGCTACCTGAGCAACGGCGCGAGCTACGCCACCACGATCAACGGCGACGACGGCAACGACAACTTCACCGTGTTCCGCAACCTCGCCGTGCTCACGCTCAACGGCGACGACGGCGACGACGTGTTCACGATCCGCGCCTTCGCGCTGGAGGGCTCCACCGACACCGACGTCACCAGCGGCGGCGGCAGCAACCTGGTGCAGTACGTGCTCAACGCGCCGGTGCACATCAACGGCGGCTCGGGCACCGACACGGTGCGCGTCATCGGCACCGAGTTCGCGGACTCGGTGGTGATCACCTCGACCGCGATCATCGGCGCCGGCATAAGCGTCGACTACACCGGCATCGAGCGCCTCGACATCGACCTCGCCGAGGGCGACGACACCTACTACGTGCTCAGCACCGCGGCGGGCGTGGAGACGCACCTCTACGGCGGCCTCGGAAGCGACCACTTCGTGATCGGCGGGGACGTGCCCGAGCTCATGTCGGGCAAGACGGTCCTCTACCCCGCGACCACCGGACCGCACGACCTCTCCGGGATCCAGGGGCCGCTCTACATCGACGGCGGCCTCAGCGCCGGCACCGCCGGCGGGCTGGGCACGCCGGTGATGCTGCCGGGCGAGACCAACAACGCGCCCTCGGACGGCGCGGTGCTTGCCTACAGCGGCACCGGCGCGGCCGGCGCGATCGACACCGTGGTGGTCGACACCGCGGCGCTGTCGGCGGTGGTCGCCGCAGTGCACGCGACCGATCCCACGGTCAACACGATCGACGACCTGGTCGGGCGCACGCTCGAGATCAGCAGCGGCCCGGGCCTCGGGCGCTTCTGGCTTATCCAGGGCTTCGGCGGCACCGACACCGACCAGACCACGATCACGCTCAAGAACCCGACCGAGCCGGATCCCGAGTGGGGGCTGCCGGATTCGACCAGCGAGTTCGCGATTACCCACCTGTCGCAGAACTTCTTCGTTTCGGAGTCCGAGCAGGTCGACTTCGTCGACGTCTACAACGACGCGAGCCAGCGCAACGACGTCGGCAACCTCAGCGCGAACCTGCTCACCGGCCTCAACATGGGCGGCTTCATCAATTACCAGAACATGGAGTCGCTCGAGGTGTACCTCGGCTCGGGCAACGACACCTTCAACGTCACCGGCTCGATGGCGCGCGACGACGGCTTCCGCGTCCAGACCGAGGTCCACACCGCGGGCGGCGACGACACGGTGAACATCGCCTTGCAGGCGGGCGTCGACGGGCCGTTCGCGGTCGACACCGGCGAGGGCGACGACACGGTCGACGGCAGCGCCTCGACCGCGCCGCTGGTGATCTTCGGCGGCGGCGGCCAGGACACGATCCTCGGCGGCCAGGGCTCCGACATGATCTTCGGCGACCGCGGCCAGGTGGATTACTACGACGCCGGCGGCACCCTGGTGACGCGCCTCGGCATCGGCCTCGACCAGCTCAGCTTCACCGACACGAGCAGCCCGTACTACGTCCCGATCATGCAGACCGACGGCGGCAACGGCGAGCGCATCATCGCCGTCACGCGCGACACCAGCGTCGGCGACGTCGACAGCATCGACGGCTACCAGGGCAACGACGTCATCATGGGCGGCGCCGCGGGCGACACGATCACCGCCAACATCGGCGGCAAGATCATCCTCGGCGACTTCGGCGAGGCCGACCTGTTCGGCGCGACCAACGACGTGTTCTCGATCGACCCCGACCTGGGCGGCAGCGACCACATCATCGGCGGCTCGGACGGCGTGGGCAACATCATGATCGGCGGCGCGGGCGCGGATTACCTGTCCGGCGGCTCGGGCGACGACGTGATCCTGGGCGACGGCGGCTACGTGCACCGCGACGCGGCGAACGTCGTGACACAGGTCAACACCATCGACCCGAGCGTAGGCGGCGACGACATCATCGACGGCGGCGCCGGAACCGACGTGATCATGGGCGGCGCCGGCAACGACCAGATCACCGCCCCGCTGGGCGGCAAGATCATCCTCGGCGACAACGGCGTGGCGGACCTCGCCGGCCCTGACCGCGACGTCTACAGCACCGATCCGGACATCGGCGGCATCGACACGATCGTCGGCGGCGCGGACGGCGTCGGCAACGTGATCATCGGCGGGGCCATGGGCGACCAGCTAAGCGGCGGCTCGGGCGACGACGTGATGCTGGGCGACAGCGGCTACGTGCAGCGCGCCGCGGACGGCAGCCTGATCAAGGTCTACACCATCGATCCGGGCGTGGGCGGCGCGGACAATATCCAGGGCGGCGCCGGCACCGACGTGATCATGGGCGGCGCGGACGGGGACATCATCAACGCGCCGCTGGGCGGCAAGATCATCCTCGGCGACAACGGCGTGGCGGACCTCGCCGGCCCGGACCGCGACGTCTACAGCACCGACCCGGACATCGGCGGCGTGGACTACATCACGGGCGGCGCGGACGGCGTCGGCAACATCATCATCGGCGGGGCCGAAGGCGACCAGATCAGCGGCGGCTCGGGCGACGACGTGATCCTGGGCGACAGCGGCTTCGTGCAGCGCGGCGCGGACGCCTCGCTTATCAGCGTCTACACGATCGCGCCGGACGTCGGCGGAGTGGACTACATCGACGGCGGCGCCGGCTTCGACGTCATCCTCGGCGGTGCCGCGGGCGACTTCATCACCACCACCTCGGGCGGCAAGATCATCCTCGGGGACAACGGGCAGGTGAACATGATCGGCAGCAACACCGACGTGTTCACGACCGATCCGTCGATCGGCGGCAGCGACACCATCACCGTCGGCTCGGGGACCAGCATCATCCTGGGCGGCGCCGACGGCGACATCATCAACGGCGGCTCAGACCAGGACATCATCTTCGGCGACAACGGCCACGTCTACCGCGACAGCAACCGCGTGGTGCAGCGGGTCGAGACCACGGATCCGTCCATCGGCGGCTCGGACCTGATCTACGGCAACGGCGGCGACGACATCATCTTCGGCGGCGCCGCCGGCGACGAGATCCACGCCGGCGAGGGCAACGATATCGTCCTCGGCGACAACGGCTTCATCAACTACGCCGCGGGCGCGCCGCAGCTGATCGAGGTCTCCGACCCGACCATCGGCGGCAACGACTGGATCGAGGGCAACGGCGGCAGCGACATCGTCATCGGCGGCACCGGAGCCGACCTGCTGAGCGGCGACACCGGAACGGCCGACAGCTCGGGCGCGAGCGACGCGCGCGACGTCATGTTCGGCGACCACGCGATGGTGGACCTGAGCCTGCCCGCGGGGGCGAACTTCTTCTCGATCTACACCGGCAGCGCCGACGGCGGCGGCAACGACGTCATGTACGGCAACGGCGGCGACGACCTGATGATGGGCGGGCAGGGCGCCGACACCATGTACGGCGGCGACGGCGACGACGACATGATCGGCGGCCACAACGTGCCCTTCGGCTCGGACGGCGACGACACGATGTACGGCGGGGCCGGCGCCGACGTGATGATCGGCGACAACGGCAACATCATCCGCAGCGTCAATCCCGCGACCGGCGACTGGGTGCGCAACCCGGCGCCGTTCAACGACCCGGTGCGTCAGGTGGTCCTGTACGACATCCTGGACGGCGTCGGCGGCAACGACGTCATGTCGGGCGGCGACGGCAACGACATCATGTACGGCCAGAGCGGCAACGACACGATGTCCGGCGGCGCGGGCGACGACGAGATGTACGGCGGGCTGGGCGACGACACGATGACCGGCGACGCGGGCAACGACGTCATGCTCGGCGGGCTGGGGCAGATCATCCGCGCCTTCAACCCGGACGGCACGCCGCTGCTCAACCCGGACGGCAGCTGGCACAAGGACGTGCTGCTCACCGACGTGGCCTACATCGTCGGCTCGATCGCGATGGAAGGGCCGAACGTGCCCTGCGGCGACCTCGCCACCGTGAACGCCCTGATGAACTCGGACGTGGCGCTGCTCACCGGCGCGTACAACGCCGACGGCTCGAAGCAGATGCTCGACCGCTGTGACTGGAACACGCAGGCGATCCTGCTCGACCTGGTGAGCGACGGCAACGACACGATCAGCGGCGGCGACGGCAACGACGCGATCTACGGCCAGCTCGGCAACGACACGCTTAGCGGCGGCGCCGGCAACGACTTCATCGCCGGCGGGACCGGCAACGACGTGATCGACGGCGGCGACGGCAACGACACCCTGGTCGGCGACGACGCCTTCATCGACACCACCAATCCGGCGATGCCCAACGTCACCCACGGCTTCCTGGTGGTGCACACCGCCAGCTCGACCGAGGCGAGCCTGGGCATCAACCTGGGACAGCTCGGCACCACGATCGTGCCGATGGTCCCGGTCGAGCCGGGCCGCGAGGTCGACGCCGCGTCGTTCCTGCTGCCGGACATCTTCGGCACCGAATCGGCCGTTCCGCTCGACAACAGCCTGCACACCAACGGCGGCGGCAAGATCCTGCCCTACGTGTCGGTGATCATGGATTACGGCAATCACCTCGCTTTGCTGCACGGCAACGACACGATCACCGGCGACAACGGCGACGACACCCTGGTGGGCGACGACATGGTGGTGCTCGCGCCCTCGGTGACCATGACCGCGGCCAACGCGACCAGGGCCGAGACGATCACGCGCGCCATGCTCGACGTGTCGGACGACTTCTCCGACATGGTGCACCGGCAGTTCGCGCTGCTCGGCTGCGACTGGAGCCACTACTGGTTCAACTACCAGGACTGCGACACGTTGATGATCGACAACGTGTACAGCATCGGCAACGACACGCTCGACGGCGGCGCGGGCAACGACGTGGTGATCGGCGACGACAGCACCATGATCGCGCCGACGTTCGTCGTGCCGGCGAACCTGTCGGACTACTTCGAGACCTACCAGAACGCGAGCGACGACGCCGGCGACCAGATCGTCGACACGGTGCAGGACTTCGTGCAGCTCGAAAACGGGCTGCGCGACACCCTGATCCAGGTGACCTCGGGCCGGCACACCGTCACCGAGGTGCAGCACCACGTCGACCTGATCATGATGGGCGACGATACCCTGTCGGGCGGAGACGGCAACGACTTCATCGTCGGCGACGCCTATCAGCTGCGCGCACCGGTGGTCACGATCACCCAGCCGCTGCCGGGATGCGTCTGGGACGATCGCGGCTTCCAGGACTGGCGCGACGAAGAGGGCTGGTACGGGCGCGGCGAGCGCGCGAGCTGGTGGTACCACGACGGCTGGTACAACCACGACGGCGACCGGCTGGATGCGATCGAGGTCGACTCGGACACGATCTACGGCGGCGCCGGCAACGACCTGATCTACGGCGACAGCACGGCGATGATCGGCAGCACGATCATCCGCGCGCACGGTGTCAGCAGCCGCGACTACGCGGGCGCGAGCAACGACGTCGCCGGCGGGCTGAGCCGGCTGATGGAGATCTCGGGCGGCACCGACCTGTGGCTCGATTTCAACGACTGCAACCACGATCACAGCCACGACAACTATTGCTGGCTGCGCGCCTGCGACCAGGACTTCGAGCGTGCGCATCATCATGACAACGATGACGGCGACATCATCTACGGCGGCGACGGCGACGACATCATCTTCGGCCAGGACGGCACCGACCAGCTGCACGGCGACGCCGGCAACGACTGGCTGATGGGCGGCAACTCCAAGGACCTGCTCGACGGCGGCAGCGGCAAGAACAAGATCTACCAGAACTGGAGCAATTCCAGCCAGCTGCGCGACCTGGTGGAGGACGCGGTGCCGACCATCGATCTGACCGGCAGCAGCGGCAGCTTCTTCGGCGCTCCGGCGCAGGACCAAGACGGCAAGGGATGCGCGCCGTGGCTGGACGACTTCCTCAACAATTTGGGCCGCGACGACTCACAATGCAACCCGAACGCCGGCATCTGCGTGCAGATCGACTCCGACTTCCAGGTCCTGCCGACGTCGGGCAAGCATTGAGCCCGCGCTGTGCGAGAATAGGAACCTGAGGAGGCATCCAGGCGATGAGCACGCAGCTTCTGATCTACGAGACGGCGGTCCCGGTTTCCAGCGCGCGCCACCGGGACTGCTCGGTCCAGACCGGCGCGAGCTACGAGTTCGCGCGCAACGTCAACTCGGTGCCGCTGATGGCGGTCGAGTTCCCGAGCGCCGCGCCGGAGTACTCGATCGTGTTCGCCGGCACCGACGCGGCGCCGATGCCGGCGGTGATCCTGGGCGTTCGCGGCAACCAGAACCTGTACCTGGGCGCGGACGGCGCCTGGCAGGCGAAGTACCTGCCGGCGTTCGTGCGGCGCTACCCGTTCGTGTTCTCCAGCACCGACGACGGCAAGACCTTCCTGCTGTGCGTCGACGAGGCATTCCCGGGCTTCAACCGCGAGGGGCGCGGCCAGCGGCTGTTCGGCGACGACGGCAAGCCCGCGCCCTACGTCGACAACGTGCTCAAGTTCCTGCAGGAGTACCAGACTCAGTATCTGCGCACGCAGGCCTTCTGCAAGAAAGTGCGCGAGCTCGAGCTGCTCGAGCCGATGCAGGCGCAGATCTCGACGGCCACTGGCGAGAAGCTGTCGTTGGGCGGCTTCTGGGCGGTCAACCGCGCGCGGCTCAAGGCCCTGCCTGGCGACAAGCTTGCCGAGCTGGCGAAGACCGACGAGCTCGAGCTGCTCTACCTGCACGTCCAGTCGATGCGCAACTTCAACAACCTGAAGGACCGTCTCGTGCTGGTGCAGGGCGGCAAGCCCGAAGCGCCGCAGCCGCCCGCCGCGGACAAGGATGCCGAGTCGAAGTCCAAGGCCGCCGGAGGCAAAGGCGCCAAGCGCGGCGCCTCCGACTGAAGCGCGCCGCGCGCTTCTCGGTTTACCATAGGTCGGCGTTGCACAGCGCCCGACGACGTACACCATGGCAGGCACAGCGCCGATCTATTCACTGACAACCGACGACCGCGGCCGGGCCGAAGCCGCGGCCTGGGCGCGGTTCTCCGCTGCGCGCGATGCAGCCGAGTTCTGCGCCAGCTGGCTCGCCGTGCTGTGCAGCCAGCTCGAGCGCGTCAGCGGTGCGCTGCTGCTGCTCAGCTCGGGCGGCAAGGGGGCCTTCACCGCGGCTGCGGTGTGGCCGGACCCGGCGCGCGACATGCAGTATCTGACCGCGGCCGCCGAGCGCGCATTGCGCGAGCGGCGCGGGATCGTGCTCGCGCCCGACGCCAGCGCGGCGCCGACGCGCGACCAGTCCGCCTACGTCGGCTATCCGATCGAGGTCTCGGGCGTGCTGCACGGCGCGGTGGTGCTCGATCTCGCCCCCGGGCCGGAGCATTCGCTGCAGCGCGCGCTGCGCCTGCTGCACTGGGCGAGCGCCTGGCTGGTGGACCAGTTCCGCCAGCAGGAGCTCAGGACGCGCGACCTGCGCCTCGCGCGCCTGGGCCTGGCGGCCGACCTGGTGGCCACCGCCACCCAGGAGCGCCGCTTCGCGCCGTCGGCCCTCGCGGTGGTAAACGAGCTGGCGGCGCGGCTGCACTGCGACCGCGTGAGCCTGGGCTTCGCAGACTCGGGCAGCATCGAGGTGGCGGCGATCTCGCATACCGCCACCTTCGACCGACGAACCAACCTCGTGCGCCTGATCGGCGAGGCGATGGACGAGGTGCTCGACCTCGACGTTGCGATCGCCTACCCGGCGCCGGAAGTGGACGAGCTGGGCACGATCGCCCACGCCGAGCTGGCGCGCGAGCTCAGGGACGTCGCGGTCTGCTCGGTGCCGCTGGTGCAGGACGGGCACACCTGCGGCGCGCTCACGCTCGAGCGCGCCCAAGGCGAGCCCTTCGACCAGGAGGCGCTCGAGCTGTGCAAGACTGCCGGCATGCTGCTTGGCCCGATCCTCGGCCTCAAGCGCGAGAACGAGCGCGGCATGCTGCGCCGCGCGCGCGACGGCCTGATGGAAGGCGCCGCCGCCCTGTTCGGGCCGCGCTACCCCGGCGTCAAGCTGCTCGCCCTGGTCGCGGCCGCGGCGGTCGCGCTGTGCAGCTTCGCCACCGGCATGTACCGCGTCTCGGCGAAGACCGTGATCGAGGGCGCGGTCCAGCGCGCCGCGGTGGCGCCCTACGACGGCTACGTCGCGCAGAGCTTCGTGCGTGCCGGCGACAGCGTGAGGAAGGGACAGATCCTGTGCCGCCTGGACGACAGGGATCTCAAGCTCGAGCAGACCAAGCTCGCCTCGGAGCGCGAGCAGCTGCTGCGCAAGCACCGCCAGGCGCTCGCCTCGCAGGACAGGGCCTCGATGGCGGTGATCGCCGCGCAGATCAACCAGGCCGAGGCGCAGCTCTCGCTGATCGACGACCGGCTCGCGCGCGCGACCCTGGTGGCGCCGTTCGACGGCGTGGTGGTCTCGGGCGACCTCAGTCAGCTGCTCGGCACGCCGGTCGAGCAGGGCAAGGTGCTGTTCGAGATCGCCCCGCTCGACGCCTACCGGGTGATCCTCGAGGTCGACGAGCGCGACATCGACCAGATCCGCGTGGGCGAGCAGGGCGAGCTTGCGCTCTCGGGCATGCCCAGCCAGCCGCTGCGCTTCGCGGTGAAGCGGATCACCCCGGTGTCGACCGCTCAGGAGGGGCGCAACTTCTTCCGCGTCGAGGCGCAGCTCGACCATCCGTCGACGATGCTGCGTCCGGGCATGGAGGGCATCGGCAAGATCTTCGCCGGGCAGCGCAAGCTGATCTGGATCTGGACCCACAGCCTGGTCGACTGGGCGCGGCTGTGGGCCTGGAAGTGGCTGACCTGAGGCGGAGCCCCGGCACCGGATGACCGCGCCGCTGCTGAGCAATTCCTGGTATCGCGTGGCCGCGCTGTGCCCGCGCATGCGCTCGCACGCCCGCCTGCACCGGCACCTGTACCGCGGCGCGCTGTGGTACCTGCTGCAGGACCCGGCCTCGGGGCGAGTGCACCGCTTCACCCCCTCGGCGCGGATCGTCATCGCGGCGATGGACGGCAAGCGCACGGTCGAGGACCTGTGGACGATCGCCAACAAGCGCCTGGGCGAGGCCGCGCCGACGCAGGACGAGGTGATCCGCCTGCTCGGGCAGCTGCATGCCGCGGACCTGCTGCAGTGCGACGTGACGCCGGACGTGGCGGAGCTGTTCGCGCGCGGCGAGCGCGAGGAGAAAGCGCGGCGCCGGCGTTCGTACGCGAACCCGATGGCGTTGCGCATGTCGCTGTTCGACCCGGATGCCTTCCTCAACGGCTGCCGCGGCCTGATCGGTCTGATCTGGAGCCGCTGGGGCGGAATGCTGTGGCTCGCCGTGGTGCTGCCGGCATTGTTCCTGGTTGCGCCGCACTGGCCCGAGCTGTCCGACGACTTCACGGACCACGTCCTGGCGATCAACAACCTGCTGGTGCTGTACCTGGTGTTCCCGGTGATCAAGGCGCTGCACGAGCTCGGCCACGCCAGCGCGACCAAGGCGGGCGGCGGCGAGGTGCACGACATGGGCATCATCCTGCTGGTGCTGCTGCCGGTGCCGTACGTCGAGGCCTCCGCGGCCTCGACTTTCCGCTCGAAATACGCGCGCGCGCTGGTAGGCGCCGCGGGCATGGCCGCGGAGCTGTTCGTCGCGGCAATCGCGTTCTACATCTGGCTGCTGATCGAGCCCGGCGTGGTGCGCGCCGTGCTGTTCAACGTGATGCTGATCGCCAGTGTCTCGACCCTGATCTTCAACGGCAACCCGCTGCTGCGCTACGACGCCTACTACATCCTGTCGGACCTGATCGAGATGCCGAACCTGGCTGCGCGCTCATTGCGCTACTGGGGCTACCTGATCGAGCGCTATGCCCTGGGCGTCGAGGACGCGGAGGCGCCCGAGGCCACCCGCGGCGAGAAGGCCTGGTTCGTGTTCTACGGCATCGCCTCGTCGCTGTACCGGGTGCTGGTGACGGCGGTGATCGCGCTGTTCATCGCGGGGCGCTTCTTCATCATCGGCGTGCTGCTGGCGGCCTGGGCGCTGGTGGCGATGGCGGTGATCCCGGTTGTGCGCGGCATCCGCCATCTCGCCTCGAGCCCGCGCCTGCACAAGCGCCGGCGGCGCGCGATCGCGGTCACGCTCGGCGTCGTGGGCGCGCTGGTGCTGCTCGTGCTCGCGGTGCCGGTGCCCTACCGCTCGCAGGCCGAGGGCGTGGTCTGGCTGCCCGAGCAGGCCATGGTGAGGGCGGGCGAGAACGGCTTCTTCGGCGCCTTCCTGGTCAAGCCTGGCACGCGGGTGCGCAAGGGCGAGCCGCTGGCGCGCTGTTACGATCCGGCGCTCGACGCCACGCTGCACCTGAGCGAGGCGCGGGTAGCCGAGCTGGAGGCGCAGTACGGCGCGGAATTCGTCGCCGACCGCACCAAGGCGCAGATCGTGCGCGAGCAGCTCGACAGCGCGCGCGCGGCGCTGGCCGTGGCGCGCGACAAGGCCGCCGACCTGATCGTGCGCGCCCCGGGCGAGGGCGTGTTCGTCGCGCCGCGCGCGGCCGACATGCCGGGCCGACACTTCCGCAAGGGCGAACTGCTCGGCTACGTGATTGGCGCCGACGTGCAGCCGCTGGCGCGGGTGGTGGTGCCGCAGGAGACGATCGGCGCCGTGCGCCACGCGACCGACCGCATCGAGGCGCGCCTGGTCGACGAGCCAGGCCGGATATTGTCGGGCAGGATCGTGCGCGAGATTCCGGCGGGCGAGGCCTACCTGCCGAGCCGGGCGCTCGCCACCGACGGCGGCGGCACGATCGCCATCGATCCGCGCGACAGCAAGGGCCCCAAGGCGCTCGAGCGCATGTTCCAGTTCGACGTCTCGCTCTCCGGATTGTCCGGGCTGCACCTGTTCGGCGAGCGCGTCTACGTCCGCTTCGACCATCGCTGGGAGCCGCTCGCGCTGCAGTGGTACCGCAAGCTGCGCCTGCTGTTCCTGTCGCATTTCAGTGTCTAGGCCCTCGATCCTCGCCCACCAGGCCGAGCTCGCCGCGGCGCGGCCTTACCCCGAGCGCTCCGAGAGCGAGCCGGGCTGGCACGACCGCGCGGCCGAATTCCTGCTCGCGACGGCGGTGCGGCCGTTGCGCGACCGGCTGCGCAATCCGGCGCGGCGCCTGCGGCGCGTCGTCGAGCTGGCCCAGCGCCACGAGCGCGCATTGCGCATCGCGACCGACGCCGACCTGGCGACCATCGCCAGGAGCATGCGCGGCCGGCTGCGGCGCGAGGGCTTCGCGCCCGATCTGGTCGGCGAGTGCTTCGCGCTGGTGCGCGAGGCGGCCGCGCGCACGATCGGCAAGCGCCACTTCGAGCCGCAGCTTATGGGGGGATGGGGGCTGCTGCAGGGCAGGCTGGTCGAAATGGAGACGGGCGAGGGCAAGACCTTCGCCGCGACCCTGCCCGCCTGCGCGGTGGCCCTGGCCGGCTACCCGGTGCACGTCATCACGGTGAACGACTACCTCGCCCGGCGCGACGCCGACGAGATGAGCCCGTTGTATCGCTTCCTCGGCCTGAGCGTTGGCACGGTGGTCCAGGGCATGGAGCGGCACGAGCGGCGCGACGCCTACGCGCGCGCAATCGCCTACTGCACCAACAAGGAGCTCGCGTTCGATTACCTGCGCGACCGCGTCGCGCTGTCGCGCGCGAGCAGCAGGCTGCACCTCGCGCTGGAGAAGCTGCGCGGCGACGCCGGGCGCGACCTGGATCTGGTGCTGCGCGGGCTGTACTTCGGCATCGTGGACGAGGCCGACAGCGTGTTCATCGACGAGGCGCGCACGCCGCTGATCCTGGGCTCGGCGACGCCGACCACGGAGGAGAGCTTGCAATGCGAACGCGCGCTGCAAATCGCCGCTGCGCTGTCCGCAGGGGAGGACTTCACGGTCGAGGCGGCCGAGCGCAACGTCGTCCTCGGCGCGCCGGGCAAGGCGAAGCTGGCGGCGTACTGCGCTGGCCTGGACGGCGTCTGGACGTCGGCGCGTGCGCGCGAGGAGCTGGTGACCCAGGCGCTCAGCGCGCTGGTGCTGTTCGGCCGCGACCAGCACTACGTGGTGAGCGACGGCAAAGTGCAGATCGTGGACGAGTCGACCGGGCGCGTGATGCCGGACCGCTCCTGGGAGCACGGCCTGCATCAGCTGATCGAGACCAAGGAGGGCTGCACGCTCACCGAGCGGCGCGAGACGCTCGCGCGCCTGACCTACCAGCGCCTGTTCCGGCGCTACATCAGGCTCGCGGGCATGACCGGCACGGCGCGGGAGGTCTCGCGCGAGATCGGCTCGGTCTATCGGCTGCACGTGGTGCGCGTGCCGCTGCACCTGCCGTCGCGGCGCGTATACCGCGGCGCGCGCGTGTTCGCGACCCAGGCCGAGAAGTGGCAGGCGGTGGCCGACAGCGTGGCGCGGCACGGCGGCGGCGCGGGGCGGCCGGTGCTGATCGGCACCCGCTCGGTGAAGGCGTCCGAGGAGCTGAGCGCCGTGCTCGCGCGGCGCGGCATCGAGCACGCGCTGCTCAACGCGAAGCAGGACAAGGCCGAGGCCGAGGTGATCGCGCTCGCCGGCGAGGCGGGGCGGGTCACGGTGGCGACCAACATGGCCGGCCGCGGCACCGACATCCGGCTCGGCGAGGGCGTGGCCGAGCGCGGCGGCCTGCACGTGATCCTGACCGAGTATCACGACTCGCGGCGCGTCGACCGCCAGCTGTTCGGCCGCTGCGGCCGGCAGGGCGACCCCGGCAGCTGCGAGGCGATCGTTTCGCTCGAGGACGAGATCTTCGAAGTCTACGCGCCGGCATTCACGCGCCGCGTGCGGCGCCTGGTGGCCGAGGGCCGCAACGTGCCCGCCGCCGCGTACGGTGCGTTGCGCGCGCTGGCGCAGTTCGCCGCCGAGCGGCGCGGCGTGCGCGTGCGGGTGCAGACCCTCAAGCTCGAGCAGCGCCTGGAGCAGATGCTCGCGTTCTCCGGGAGAGGGGAGTGAGGCGGGCATGGCGCGCCCTCGCCGCGGCGGCGGCGCTCGCGCTGCCGGCGTGCGCGCAGGCGAAGTCCTTCGAGTGCCTGATCCAGCCCTCGGAGGTGGTCGAGGTACGCAGCCCGACCACGGGAGTGATCTCCAAGATCCGCGTGCAGCGCGGCGACAGGGTGAAGGCCGGCGAGGTGCTGGTCGAGCTGGACTCGAGCGTCGAGCGCTCTGCGGCGGCCGTCGCCGACTACCGCGCCAAGATGGAGGGCCGCATCAAGGCCGCCAACGAGCGGCTGCAATACGCGACGAAGAAGCTCGAGCGCGCGGCCGAGCTGCAAAAGCAGCACTTCGTCGCCGCGCAGGCGCACGACGACGCGCTGTCGGAGAAGCGCGTCGCGGCCGCGGACCTCGAGGACGCGCTGGAGAACCGGCAGCTGGCGAAGCTGGACTACCGTCACGCGGTCGACCTGCTCGACCAGCGCACGCTGCGCAGCCCCTTCGACGGGCTGGTGATCGACCGCATGCTCAACCCGGGCGACCTCACCGAGTACGGTACCGACAGCAAGGCGATCCTCAAGCTGGCCAAGATCGACCCGCTGCGGGTCGAGGTGGTGCTGCCGGCCGACTACTACGGCAGGCTGCACCTGGGCATGATGGGCGAGGTGAGCCCGGAGGGCGGGCTGGGCGGGCGCTACCGTGCCAAGATCACCGTCATCGACCGGGTGTTCGATGCCGCGAGCGGCACTTTCGGCGTGCGCCTCGAGCTGCCGAACCCGCACGGCAACGTCCCGGGCGGGATCCGCTGCCAGGTCGATTTCCCGAATCTGGAAGCGGCCGAGGCGAAGCCGTCCGCGTCGCGCTGAGCACGGGCGGGGGCCGGGCGTGAGCTACGTCGTCGCCGTCTGCGGGCCCACCGGCGGCGGCAAGAGCGCGCTGGTGAAGGGCCTGGTCGGCGCGCTGGGCGACGCCTCGGCGATCCACATGGACAGTTACGAGCGCATGACGCGCGCGCCGGTGCGCGACGTCCTGCGATGGGCCGAGCGAGGCGCGGATGTCGAGCAGCTCGAGGTGCCGCTGCTTGCCGAGCACCTCGGGCAGCTCAGGCGCGGCCAGAGCGTGCTCGAGCCGGGGCGGCGCGCGCCGATCGAGCCGCGCAAGTACATCGTGTTCGAGACCCATTTCGGGCGCGTGCACAAGGCGACCGGGGAGCAGATCGACCTGCTGATCTGGATCGACACCCCGCTCGAGGTCGCCCTGGCGCGCAAGCTCAAGGCCTTCACCGGCGAGGCGTTGCACGGCGAGGCCGGCCGCGAGCAGCTCGCCTGGCTGGACGCCTATCTGGCGAACTACCTCGCGCTGGTTCGCGGCCTGATGCAGCTGCAGGCCGCCAGGGTCAGGCCGCAGGCGGACCTGGTGCTCGACGGCAGCGGCGAGCTCGCGCCGATCGTGCGCGAGGCGCAGCGGCAGGTGCTCGAGCGCCTGCCCTGAGCGATGGACGACGCGCGACGCAGCCACGCCGCCGGGACCGCGCTGCCCGAGGCGCTCGCGCGCGCCGCGGCGGCGCAGCGCGCCGGCCGGCTGGCGGAAGCCGACGCCGCCTGCGGCGCGATCCTCGACGCCGCGCCGCGCGAGTTCGAGGCGCTGCTGCTCGCCAGCGTGGTGGCGCAGCAGCGCGGCCACGCGCCGCGCGCGCTCGAGCTCGCCGCGCGCGCGCTCGCGGTCGAGCCGCGCTCGTTCGAGGCGCAGCTGCACCGCGCCGCCGTGCTCGGGAGCATGGGGCGGCACGAGGAGGCGCTCGCCGCCTACGACGCGGCGCTCGCGCTGCGCCCGAATTCGATCGACGCGCTGTACAACCGCGGCTGGCTGCAGCAGTCGCTCGGGTGGCACGAGCAGGCGCTCGCCGACTACGAGCGCGCGCTGGCGCTCAGGCGCGACGACGCGGAGGTGCTCAACAACCGCGCGGTGTGCCTGCTCGAGCTCGCCCGGCCGGCCGAGGCGCTGCAGAGCCTGGCCCGCGCGCTCGAGGCGCGTCCCGGCTACGCCGAAGCGCTCAACAACCGCGGCAACGCGCTGCAGGCCCTGGGCCGCCACGCCGAGGCGCTGGCCGACTACGGCAAGTCGCTGGTGCTGCGGCCCGAGCACGCCGAGACGCTCAACAACCGCGGCAACGCGCTGCGCGCACTGGGGCGCTACGAGGAAGCGCTGGGGAGCTTCGAGCGCGCGCTCGCGCTTAGGCCGGCGTACCCCGAGGCATTGAGCAACCGCGGCGGAGCCCTGCTCGCGCTCGGTAAGCTCGACCTCGCGCTGACGAGCTGCGACCAGGCCCTCGCGCTGCGTCCGCGCTGGGGCAAGGCAATCTTCAACCGCGGCAACGTCCTGTACGCCATGGGCCGGCCCGAGGAGGCCCTGGAGTGCTACGAGCAGGCGCTCGCGATCCGGCCCGGCGACGCGCAGGTCCTCAATGCGCACGGCCGCGCGCTCGGCGCGCTGGGGCGCCACGAGGAGGCGCTCGCGAGCTACAACGCCGCGCTGCAGGCGGCCCCGGACGACGCCGAGACCCACTGGCAGCGCGACCTCGCCGCGCGCCGGCTGGCGATGCCGGCCGAGGTTGGGGCGGCGCTCGCGGCGCGGGCGCAGGGCCGGCCGGCGCAGGCCGAGGATCTGTGCCGCAGCGCTCTCGCCCGGGATGCGCAGCAGCTCGACGCGCTGCTCGTGCTGGCCGCGCTGCGCCACGACGCGCACGCCGAGGACGAGGCGCTCGAGCTGCTCGGCCGCGCTCTGACGCTGCACGCGGACTGCTACGAGGCGCTCGCGCACCAGTCCGCCCTGCTGCTGTCGCAGGGTAGGCACCGCGAAGCCCTCGCGAGCTGCGAGCGGGCGCTCGCGATCCGGCCCGAGTCCGCCGACGCGCTGCATCTGCGCGGCGGCGCGCTGCACGGCATGGACCGCTTCGCCGAGGCGCTCGCCGACTTCGACCGCGCATTGGCGATCAGGCCGCTGTACGCCGAGGCGCTGAACAGCCGCGGCGACACGCTCAAGGCGCTCGACCGGCAGCGCGAGGCCCTGCAGAGCTACCGCCAGGCGCTGGCCGTGCGGCCGAACTACGCCCGGGCGCTGTTCAACCGCGGCGTCGTTGCGCAGACCCTGCGCGAGGACGCCGACGCGCAAGCCGCCTACGGCGAGGTGCTCGCCGCGCGCGCGGGCTCGGCCGAGGCGCATTGCGTGCGCGGTAACACGCTGTACGCGCTCAACCGCCTGGAAGAGGCGGTGGCGAGCTTCGAGTGCGCGCTCGCCCTGCAGCCGCAAAACGTGGAAGCGCTCAACAATCTGGGCAGCGTGCTGCACAAGATGGGCCGCCTCGAGGACTCGCTCGGCGCCTACGAGCGGGTGCTCGAGTTCCGCCCCGGCGACGCCGAGACCCACTTCAATGCGAGCTTCGTGCGCCTGGCGATGGGCGACTACGCGCGTGGCTGGGCCGAGTACGAGTGGCGCTGGCAGGCGTCCGGCCCGCTGCGCCCGCAGTACGCCGCGCACGCCGGGGCCCCGTTCTGGCGCGGCGACGAGGAGGTAGCGGGCCGGACCGTGCTGGTGCACCCGGAGCAGGGCATAGGCGATTCGATCCAGATGGCGCGCTACGTGCCGCTGCTCGCCGCGCGCGGCGCGCGCGTCGTGCTCGCGTGCTACCCGCTGCTGCTCGATCTGTTCCGCAGCGTCGAAGGCGTCGCGCAACTCATCGAGATCGGCAGCGCGATTCCCGCGTTCGACTTTCACGTCTCGACCATGAGCCTGCCGCGCGCGTTCCGCAGCGAGCTCGCCACGCTGCCCGCGCAGGTTCCATACCTGCGCGCGCCGGGTTCCGCCGCCGAGGCCTGGCGCAGGCGGCTGGCGGAGCATGCCGGCCGGCTCAAGGTCGGGCTGGCGTGGGCCGGCAACCCGAAGTTCGCGCGTGACCGGGAGCGCTCAATCGCGCCGGAGAAGCTCGCGCCGCTGCTCGCAGCGCCCGGCTGCGCGTTCTTCAGCCTGCAGAAGGGCCCGGCCGGCGAGGACGCCGCGCGGCCGGGCGCGGGCGCGCTGATCGACTACGCGGACGAGCTCGGCAGCTTCGCCGACACCGCCGCATTGATCGAGGCGCTCGATGTGGTGGTCTCGGTCGACACCGCGGTCGCGCATCTCGCCGGCGCGCTCGGCAAGCCGGCTTGGATCCTTCTGTCGCACGCCCCGGACTGGCGCTGGATGTACGGCCGCGAGGACAACCCGTGGTATCCGACCGCGCGCCTGTTCCGGCAGCCGGACGCGGGAGACTGGGACAGCGTGATCCGGCGCGTCGCAGCGGAGCTCGAGCAGCGCGCGCGGGCGGATAATAGGACCTGAAGCGATTCTTCCTCAACGAAGCACAGGAGACACGCAACACCATGGCAACCAAGACTCCCGAAACCCCCGAGCTGCGGGGCGACATGGCGGCGACGAAGATCAAGTGGGACGACTCGAACATGAAGAGTTCCTACGCCAACGTCTGCAATGTCACCAGCACCCGCGAAGAGGTGGTGTTGCTGTTCGGCATGAACCAGGCGTGGAGCCGCGGCCAGAAGGAGGTGACGATCCAGCTAAGCGACCGCATCGTCATCAGCCCGTTCGCCGCCAAGCGCCTGAGCCTGCTGCTGGGTGGCGTGGTCAAGGAGTACGAGAGCCGCTTCGGCGTGCTCAGCATCGAGGCGGCGCAGGCCCCGGCCCCGGCGAAGAAGTAGCGCGCCGCGCTAGCCGCGCAGCCTGCGGTAGCGCGCGAGCAGCGCCGCGGTCGAGCTGTCGTGCGCGGCCGGCGCGGCGCCCGGCGCGAGCTCGCCCGCGATGCGCTGCGCGAGCACCTTGCCCAGCTCGACGCCCCACTGGTCGAACGAGTCTATGTCCCACATCGCGCCCTGGGTGAACACGCTGTGCTCGTAGAGCGCGACCAGCTGCCCGAGGCTGCGCGGCGTGAGGCTCTCGGCCAGGATCGTGTTGCTCGGGCGGTTGCCCTCGAAGTCGCGCTGCGGCGCCTTGTCGTCGCTCTTCCTGCCGAAGGCGAGCGCCTCGGCCTGGGCGAACATGTTCGCCAGCAGCAGGTCGTGGTGGCCCTCGAGCGGGTTGAGCGGGCGGCAAAAGCCGATGAAGTCGCACGGCACCAGGCGCGTGCCCTGGTGCAGCATCTGGTAGAAGGAGTGCTGGCCGATGGTGCCGGGCTCGCCCCACACCACGGGCGAGGTCTGGTAGTCCACGCGCGCCCCGTCCAGGGTCACGCGCTTGCCGTTGCTCTCCATCACCAGCTGCTGCAGGTAGGCCGGCAGGCGCGCGAGGTACTGCTCGTAGGGCAGCACCGCCGTGCTCTGCGCGCCGAAGAACTCGTTGTACCAGAGCGAGATCAGCCCCAGCAGCACCGGCAGGTTCTTCTCCAGCGGCGCGCTGCAGAAGTGCCGGTCCATGGCGTGGAACCCGGCCAGCATGGCGCGGAAGTTCTCCGCCCCGATCGACAGCATGAGCGACAGGCCGACCGCCGAGCAGAGCGAATAGCGCCCCCCGACCCAGTCCCAGAAGCCGAACATGTTGGCCGGGTCGATGCCGAACCGCGCCACTTCGGCGGCGTTGGTCGAGACCGCGACGAAGTGGCGCCGCACCGCGGCCTGGTCGCGCAGCGCGGCGAGGCTCCAGGCGCGCGCGCTGCGCGCGTTGGTAAGCGTCTCGAGCGTGGTGAAGGTCTTGGAGCAGACGATGAACAGGGTCTCGGCCGGGTCGAGCTCGCGCGTCGCCTCGACGAAATCGGTGCCGTCGACGTTGGACACGAAGCGGAACGTCATCCCGCGTGCGCCGTAGTGGCTAAGCGCCCGGGTGGCCATCGCGGGGCCCAGGTCGGAGCCGCCGATGCCGATGTTGATCACGTTGCGGATGCGCCGGCCCGTGTGCCCGAGCCAGCGCCCCTCGCGCACCCCGGCGCTGAAGGCGGCCATGCGCTCGAGCACCGCGTGCACCGCGGGCACCACGTCCTCGCCGTCGACCCGGATCGATTCCCCGGCCGGCGCGCGCAGCGCCACGTGCAGCACCGCGCGGTTCTCGCTCGAGTTGATCCGCTCGCCGCGGAACATCGCCTCGATCCGCGCGCGCAGGCCGCGCGCCTCGGCCAGCTTGAGCAGCAGGCGCAGCGTCTCGTCGCTTAGCCGGTTCTTCGAGTAGTCGAGGTAGATCCCGTCGGCCTCGGCCGCGAGGCGCTCGCCGCGCCCCGGGTCGTCGGCGAACAGCTGCGCGAGATGCGCCTCGCGCATCTCGCCCGCATGCTCGGCGAGCGCCTTCCAGGCCGGGTCCTTCGTCAGCGGCGGATTCATGGTCGTGCTCCTTGCTCCAGGATGCCGAGCCCGGCGAGCGCGCCGTCCATCAGCGCTTCCCAGCCGCGGTTGGCCGCCGGAGAGGCCGGGCTCGGATGCGGCACGCTGCCGAGCTTAACCCCGCTTCGCTGCAGCGCGCGCGCCGCGCGCTCGGCGGCGAAGCGCCCGATTCCGACCACGTGCGCGGGGCGCAGCTGCGCCACGCAGGCGCGCAGCGCCCGGTCGCAGGCCGCGTACAGGCGCTCGCGCTCGGCGCGCGGCAGCTTGTCCGGCGTCAGGTTGCGCCCGCTCGCCTGCATGAACGCGAGCGGGCAGTAGTTGGCGACGAAAAAGCGCGCGAAGAAGCGCTGCGGCGTGCCGAACCTGGCGCGCGCCCAGCCCCACAGCCTGCGCCCGCTGACCTCGCCGCGCGCGCAGGCGAAGCCCCGCACCGGGCGCTTCGGGTGCTCGCGCGCGGGATGGCCGACCGGCGCCTCGATGCCGAGCCAGTCGCGCACCATGCCGACGTCGCCGAACGGCACGCCGGTCTGCGCCATGCCGAAAGGACCCGGGTTCATCCCCAGCAGCACCACCTCGCGCCGCCGCTTGCCGTAGCGCTCGAGGTATTCCAGGTGCGGGGCCCAGGCGTACTCGAGCGGGTCGTAGACGTAGGCTACCGGCGGCGCGAAGGCGAGCGCCTCGACCTCGTCGCGCAATGCCCGGGCCGCCTGGACGAGGCTCATGCGAACAGACATGACGCCGTTATTGTAGTCTGTCCCCCAGCTGTCCCCGCGGGTCAGCTTGAGCGGGACGCGCCGCAGGGCAGGGCTGGACTAGAATCGCAGCTGACCAGATTTTCACATCACGAACATTCGGGATCCCGACGTGCGTTGGACCATCATGGGCGTGCTCGGCGCCGCCACCCTCGCCTGGGGGCTGGCGGCGGGCGCCGCCGCGCCCTCCGACGAAGTCCGGCAGCTGGTCGAGCAGGGCAAGTCGGACCAGGCCTACAACCTCGGCGCGCGGCATCCGGAGCTGAGCGGAACGCCGCAGTTCGACTATTACTTCGGCGTCGCGGCGATCGACTCCGGGCACGCCGGCCAAGGCGTGCTCGCGCTCGAGCGCGTGCTGGCGCGGCGCCCGGGAGATGCGTCCGCGCGCATGCAGTTCGCGCGCGGCTACCTCGCGCTGGGCGACGACGTGCGCGCGCGCCAGGAGTTCGAGCGTGCGCTCGAGTCCGGACCGCCGGCCGACATGGCGGTCGTGATCCAGAGCTACCTCGACCTGATCCGGCTGCGCCAGTCGCGCGAGCGCAATACCGCCCGGCTCTACCTCGAGGCGGGCGCCGGGGTCGATACGAACGTCAACGCCGACGTGCCCGGCGGCGGAATCTGGCTGCCGGTGATCGGCAACGTGGGGCTGGCGCCGGGCGCCGCGCGCAGGCGCGACGATTTCGGCGAGCTCGCCACCGGCGGCGAGCTCAGCCACCCGCTCGCGCCCGGCGTGGCGCTGTTCGGCGGCTTTGCACTCGACTCGAAGAACAACGAGTCGGCGCGCGATCTGAGCCTGTTCCGCAGCGGCCTCGCGGGCGGGGCGAGCCTCACGCGCGGCAGCGACCAGCTCCGGCTCGCGCTCTCCCAGAGCACGCTCTGGGTGGGCGGCGCGCGCCTGCGCACCCTGAGCGGCCTGGACGGCGAGTGGAGCCGCACGCTGGACGATCTGAGCGGGGTGCGCTACTCGGCGCAGTGGGCGAACGAGGACTACACGGGCCTGGACGCGGCGCGCAAGGCCCAGTACACGGCGCTCGGTTTCGAATACCGCCAGCTGATCATCTCCGACTGGCGCCCGGTGCTGGTGCTGGGGGCGAGCGTGGGCGACGAGCACAACACCGAGAACCGGCCCGATCTCGGGCGCGGCCTGTACGGTCTGCGGCTGGGCTTCGAGCTCACGCCGCAGCTGCGCTGGGGCCTGAGCGCGGGCCTGTCCTACGTCGAGAGCCGCTACGACGGGCCCGACCCCGTGCTCGGGGCGACGCGCCGCGACCATTTCGCGCAGCTCGACGCCGCGGCGACCTACCTGATCGACCGCAACTGGAGCATGCGCGGCGAGCTCACGCTGGCCGACAACCGCTCCAGCCTGGAGCCCTACGGCTACACGCACGAGCTCGCCGCGCTGAAGCTGCGCTACGAGTTCAACTAGGCGATGCCGGCGCCGCCCGAGGCGAGCCTCACGGTCAAGGTCTGGGACGCGCCGCTGAGGCTGTTCCACTGGCTGCTGGCGGCGCTTGTCACGCTCTCGGTGAGCACCGGCTACCTGGGCGGCAACGCGATGCGCTGGCACGTGTGGTCGGGCTGCGCGATCCTGGGCCTGCTGATCTTCCGCCTGCTGTGGGGCTTCGCCGGCAGCACCACCGCGCGTTTCGCGCACTTCGTGCGCGGGCCGCGCGCCGCGCTGGGCTACGCGCGCGGGCTGGGCCGGCGCGCGCCCTCGCACAGCGCGGGCCACAACCCGCTCGGCGGCTGGATGGTGCTCGCGCTGCTCGCCTCGGCCGCGCTGCAGGCCGGCACCGGCCTGTTCTCCAACGACGACATCGCGACCGAGGGTCCGCTCTACCACCGCGTCAGCAAGACCACCTCCGATGCGATCTCGGCCGTGCACCAGGCGAACGCCGCGGCGCTGCTGACGCTGATCGGGCTGCACGTCGCGGCGGTGCTGTACTACCTCTGGTACAAGCGCGAGGACCTGCTGCGGCCGATGCTCACCGGGGTCAAGCGGATGCCGGCGCAGCCGCTCCCCCCGCTGCGCTTCCCGGGCGCGCCGCGCGCGCTCGCGCTCGCCGCGCTGGCCGCGGCGGCGCTGGCCGCGATCCTGAACTGCTAGGCGCTATTTGGCGTGGAAGTCGTCGTGGCAGGCCTTGCAGGCCTTGCCGACGTTGCCGGCGGCCGACTTCATCGCGCTCTCGTCCCCCGAGCGCGCGGCCTGGGCCAGCTTGCCGATCGCCTCGCCGGCGTTCTCGGCGGCCCGCTTGAACTTGGCCGGCTCGGACCAGATTTCCGACTTGGCATTCGTGTATTCGGCGATCTTCGAGCCCGGGATGGGCTTGTCGGTGCCGGGCAGGAAGTACTTCGTCGGGTCGAGCTGCCACACCGCCTCGAGCCGCAGCGCGCCGGCGACGAAGGCCTCCTTGTTGAAGGGAATCTTGCCCTGCGCCATGCCGGCGAGCGGGCCGAAGGTCAGCCCGTTGACGCGCATGATCGCCTGGCGCGCGTGGATCGCGTCCTCGGGCTTCATCTGCGCCAGCGCGAGCGAGCTTACGCTCGCGGCGGCGAACATCAGGCCTGCGGCCAGGTAACCGGTTCTTGGTTTCATTTGAGTTTCTTCCTCGACGGTTGGCGAGCGAGGCCCGATGCCCCGCCAACGCGCCAACAGGCGGATGGTACCGATTATTCCGGGCGGCGTTCGGGAGCGAGAGAGTGGTGGGCGGTACTGGGATCGAACCAGTGACTTCCACCGTGTGAAGGTGGCACTCTACCGCTGAGTTAACCGCCCCGCGTGGGGTGGGCGAATTTTAAGCGCCCGCGCGGGGTGCGGCAAGCCTATGATGCGCCGCATCTGCCCCAGGCCTGAGCATGCGATGACCGATATCCGACCCGAGCCGCTGCTGGTCGAAGTGACGCGCGGCGCGCTGGTGGAGAGCCGCCACCGCGCGCATTGCGCGGTCGCCGACGCCGCGGGCGCGCTGGTGCTCGCGCGCGGGGAGATGGAGCGGCCGGTCTACCCGCGCTCGGCGGTCAAGCCGCTGCAGGCGCTGCCGCTGCTCGAGACCGGCGCGGCGGACGCGTTCGGCCTCGGGCCGCGCGAGATCGCGCTCGCCTGCGCCTCGCACCGCGGCGAGCCGATGCACCTGGCGGCGGTCGAGGCCTGGCTGCGCCGGCTGGGCTTGAGCGCGCAGGATCTCGAATGCGCCGCGCCGCCCGCGGCGCTGGGCCACAACTGCTCGGGCAAGCATGCCGGCTTCCTCACCACGGCGCGCCACCTGGGCGAGCCGACGCGGGGCTACATCGAGCCCGGGCACCCGGTGCAGCAGCGGGTGCGCGCGGTGTTGGCCGAGATGACCGGCTGCGACTTGTCGCGCGCGCCGGCCGCGATCGACGGCTGCGGCATCCCGCTGTACGGCATTCCCCTGCCGGGGATCGCGCGCGCGATGGCGCGCCTGGCCGACCCCGCCGGGCTGGCGGGCGCGCGCGCGGCGGCGGCGCGGCGTATCCTCGGCGCCATGGCGCAGGAGCCGCTGATGGTGGCCGGTAGCGGGACTTTCACCAGCGCGCTGCTGGCCGCGGCGGGCAGCGACGCCGCGCTCAAACCCGGGGCCGAGGGCGTGTTCTGCGCCGCGCTGCCCGGGCTCGGGCTGGGCGTCGCGCTCAAGGTCGAGGACGGCGCCGCGCGCGCGGCCGAAGTGGCAATGGGCGCGCTGCTGTGCCGGCTCGGCGCGCTGGACGAGGGCGCGCAGCAAAAGCTCGCGCCGCTGCTGCGGCCCCGGCTAGCCAACGCCGCCGGGCGCGAGGTGGGCGAGATCCGCGCGGCGTGGTGACCGGCATGGCGCCAGGCACGCCCCGCTTGCTGATCTGCGCGCACTGCGACACGGTCTATCGCAGGCGAGCGCTCGCCCTGGGCGAGGTGGCGCGCTGCCGGCGCTGCGGCGCCGAGCTCGAGCGGCACCACCGTCTCGGCGCGGACGCGCTGCTGGCGCTGGTGCTGACCGCGATGATCGTGTTCGTGCAGGCCAACATCTGGCCGATCGTCACGCTCGAGCTCAACGGCCAGCAGGTGTCGGCCACGCTCTGGGGCACCATCCTCGCGGTGTGGCGCGAGCACTCGCAGGTGGTGGCGCTGCTGGTGGCGGGCACCCTGTTCTTCTTCCCGGTGTTCAGGATGCTGCTGCTTGGCTGGCTGCTGTGGTTCGCGCGCCGCGGCCGGCGCGCGCCCGGCTTCCGGCCGGCCATGGTGGCGCTGCATTACCTGCGGCCCTGGACCATGAGCGAGGTGTTCATGCTCGGGGCGCTGGTATCGATCGTCAAGGCGCGCGTGTACTTCGACGTCACGCCGGACGCCGGCCTGTACGCCTACGCCGCGCTGATGCTGCTGATCACCGTGTTCTCGGGGCTCGACCTGCGCGAGCTGTGGGACCTGGGCGAGGCGCGGGCATGAGCGCGCTGCCGCGCGCGGCGGAGCTGGGCCTGGCCGGCTGCCGGGTGTGCGGCCTGGTCTGCCGCGACATTAGCGCGCCCGAGGCGGCCTGTCCGCGCTGCCGCTCGCGGCTGCACCGGCGCAAGGGCGCCAGCCTGGCGCGCACCTGGGCGCTGCTGGTCGCGGCCATGATCCTGTACCTGCCGGCCAACCTGCTGCCCGTGATGCGCACCGCGAGCCTGGGCGACGTGAGCGACAATACGATCCTCGGCGGCGTGGTCCAGCTGTGGCAGAACGGATCGCCCGGCCTGGCGCTGATCGTGTTCGGTGCGAGTATCGTGGTGCCGATGATGAAATTCCTGGTGCTGGCCATGCTGCTGCTGAGCACCCGGCGCGGCAGCCGCTGGGCCAGGCCCCAGCGCGCGCTGCTGTACCGGGTGATCGAGTTCATCGGCTACTGGTCGATGCTGGACGTGTTCGTGGTGGCGCTGCTTACCGCGCTGGTGCAGTTCGGCGTGTTCAGCCTGGTGGAGCCGCTGCCGGGGGTGGTGTACTTCGGTCTCATGGTGGTGCTTACCATGCTGGCTTCGATGAGCTTCGATCCGCGCCTGATCTGGGACGGCGGCGATGGCGACGACTGACGAGCAACAGGCGCCGGCCGTGGACGACCTGCCCGAGCCGGTGGTGCTGCGTCCGCGCCTGAACGTGGCGCTGATCTGGCTCATCCCGGTGCTTGCCGCGCTGGTGGGCATCTCGCTGGTGGTCGGCAACTGGCTCGAGGCCGGGCCCAGCATCAGCATCAGCTTCCTGAGCGCCGAAGGGCTGGTGGCCGGCAAGACGCCGGTCAAGTACAAGAGCGTGGTCATCGGCAAGGTAAGCCGCATCGTGCTCAGCCGCGACCGCAGCCACGTGCTGGTGCAGGTCGCGCTCGACAAGAGCGCCGAGGGCTTCGCCAGCGCCGACGCGCGCTACTGGGTGGTGCGGCCGCGCATCGGACTGGGCGGGGTGTCGGGCGTCGATACGCTGCTCTCGGGCGCGTTCATCGGCGCCGACGTGGGCCATTCCGCCAAGCACCAGGACGTGTTCACCGGGCTCGAGACCCCGCCCGCGGTGCTGCACGACGCCCCCGGCAAGAGCTTCATCCTGCACAGCCGCGATCTGGGCTCGCTCGACATCGGCTCGCCGGTGTACTACCGCCGCATTCCGGTCGGCCAGGTGGCGTCCTACCGGCTCGACCCGGACGGCAAGGGCGTATCGCTGCAGATCTTCATCGACGGACCGAACGACCGCTTCGTCGGGCGCGACACCCGGTTCTGGAACGCGAGCGGGGTAAACGTCTCGCTCGGGGCCGACGGGCTCAAGGTCGACAGCGAGTCGCTGTCCGCGGTGCTGGCGGGCGGGGTGGCCTTCGAGGACCCGCCGGGGCCGCACGACGCCAGCCCGGCGCCGGAGAACGCCAATTTCACTCTGTTCGCGAACCACGCCAGCGCGATGGCGCCGCCGGACGGCCCGCCGCGCTACGTGCGCATGCGCTTCGACCAGTCGCTGCGCGGCCTGGCGGTCGATGCGCCGGTGGAGCTCCTGGGCGTCAATATCGGCCGGGTGGTCTCGATGAACCTCGATTACGACCGCGCGCGGCGCCGCTTCCCGCTCGTGGTCGCCGCCGTGGTCTATCCGCAGCGCCTGGGGCCCGCGTACGACAAGCTCGCCGCCGCGGCCGGCGCCGGGGGCGAGGACGCCGTGCTCTCGTCGCTGTTGGACATGCTGGTCGCGCGCGGCCTGCGCGCGCAGGCGCGCATCGGCAACCTGCTTACCGGTCAGCTCTACATCGCGCTCGACTTGCTGCCCAACGCGTCGCCGGTGAAATTCGACCGCGCCGCCAGGCCGCTCGAGATTCCGACCGCCCCGGGCAGCTTCGACAAGCTGCAGGAGCAGCTGGCCGACGTGGTCGGCAAGCTGCAGCAGGTTCCGTTCGAGCGCATCGGGCGCAACCTGGACCAGAGCCTGAGCGAGCTCGACCGCACGCTCGAGGCGGTAAACGGCGGGCTGCTGCCGCGGCTCGGCAGCACCCTCGATCAGGTCAACGGCAAAGTGCTGCCGCGGCTCAACCGCACGCTGGAGCGCGCGCAGCGCACGCTGGGCAGCGCCGATCGCGCCTTGTCCCCCGATGCGCCGCTGCAGCAGGGCATCGGCCAGACGCTCGAGCAGCTGCAGCGCGCGGCGCGCTCGCTGCGCGCGCTGACCGATTACCTGGAGGCTCATCCGGAGGCGCTGATCCGCGGCCGCCAGCCGGATCGGGCGCCTTCACCGGAGGGCAAGCCATGATCCGCGCGCTTCGCCCGGCGACCGCCGCGCTCGCACTCGCGCTCGCCGGCTGCGCCTCGGCGCCGCTGCACTACTACACCCTGGTCGCGCCGGCCGGCGCGGCGCCGGCCGCCGGCACGAGCGCGCCGTTCCAGTTCGCGCTGCTGCCGGTCGTGGTCCCGGCCCAGGTCGATCGGCCGCAGCTGCTGGTGCGCGAGGGCGGGCAGGGCGTGCGGGTGCTGGAGGACGAGCGCTGGGCGGCGCCGCTCGCGGACGAGGCGCGCGCGGCGCTGGCGGCGGATCTGGCGCGCGAGCTGAACGCCGAGGACGCCACCGGCCTGCCGCCCGGCGGCAAGCCGCGGCTGCGGATCAAGGTCGAGCTGCGCCGCTTCGATTCGCTGCCCGGCGGCTACGCCCTGATCGACGCGGCCTGGAGCGTGAGCGCGCCGCGGGGCGGCGCGGGCGCGAGCTGCGCCGGCGCGGTGCGGGAAAGCGTCGGGCCCGGCTACGACGCGCTGGTGCAGGGCCACCAGCGCGCGCTCGCGCGCCTGGCGGGGGCGATCGCGGCCACGGTGCGCTCGGTCGCCGGCGGGCATGCGCCCGCGTGCGCCGAGCTGAACTAGCCGAACTTGGCGAGCAGGGCGGCGGCCTGCTGCACCCGCTCGTCCGCGCCGGGCTTGGCCCCGGCGCCCTTCTCGGGCACGGCCTGGATCGCGCAGGCGAGCACGCCGAAGAACGCCTTGTCGAGCGCGCGCCGCGCGGCCGAGAGCTGCTGCGTGACCTGCTCGCACTCGGCGCCGGCTTCGATCATGCCCTGAATCCCGCGCAGCTGGCCCTCGACCCGCTTCAGACGCAGGATGAGGTCCTTCTTGTGCCGCTCGTCGCGAATCACCGACATTCTGAATTTATACCCTACCCTGTATCAAATAACAAGGACTCTAAAGGGGATTGACCTAGTATACCCCCTAGGGTATAGTGCCGCAGACGCTAACCCAAGGAGCCTCTTCATGACCGTCGATAACGCCCTGCGTGCCATTGCCGGACTGTTCGTGCTGCTCTCGCTCGCGCTCGGCGCGCAGGCGAGCCCGCTGTTCGTGAGCACGAACTTTCTCTGGTTCACCGCCTTCGTCGGCGCCAACCTGCTGCAGAGCGGCTTCAGCGGCACCTGCCCCATGAGGTGGCTGCTGCGCAAGTCCGGCCTGAAGCAAGCGAGGACGGCATGAGCAGCGAAACCCTGAAGGCGGTTCAGGTCGCCTGCCCCGGGTGCCTGACGCCCAACCGCGTCCCGGCGGCGCGCCTGGGCGAGGACCCGAAGTGCGGCAAATGCGGCGCGGCGCTGCTCGACGGCCACCCGCTGGCGCTAGACGAGGCGTCGTTCGACGCCTTCGTCGGGCGCACCGAGCTGCCGGTGCTGGTGGACTTCTGGGCCCCCTGGTGCGGGCCTTGCCGCGCCATGGCGCCGGCGTTCGAGCAGGCCGCCGGCGAGCTGCGCCAGAGCGTGCGCTTCGCCAAGCTCGACACCGACCAGGCGCAGGCGATCGCCGCGCGCGCGGGCATCCGCGCGATCCCGACCATGGTGCTGTACCGCGCCGGCAAGGAGCTCGCGCGCACCTCCGGCGCGATGGACGCGGGCTCGCTGCGGCGCTGGCTCGCAGAGCACGCCGCGTGACGCGCGCCGCCCTGCTCGCCGCGCTGGCGCTCGCGGCCTGCGCGGCCGCGGCCGCCGAGCCGCTCCGGACCGCGCCGGTCGAGCTACGCGACATGGACCTGAGCTACAGCGCCGAGGCGGTGGTCGAGGCGGTGCGCCAGTCGACCGTCTCGGCCCAGATCGCGGGCCGCATCGTCGAGCTGCGCTTCGACGTCGGCGACTACGTGAAGAAAGGCCAGGTCATCGCGCGCATCGACGAGCGCGCCGCGACCCAGGCCGAAGCCGCGAGCGTGGCGCAGGTGCGCGAGGCGCAGGCCGCGCTCGCCAACGCGCGCGCCCAGTACGAGCGCTCGAAGCAGCTCCTGGCGCAGAAATTCATCAGCCAGGCCGCGCTCGACAAGTCCGAATCTGATTATCGCGCGGCGCAGGCGCGCGTGAGCGCGCTGCTCGCCGGCGCCGGCGTGGCCGCCACCGAGCGCAGCTTCGCCACCATCGTCGCCCCCTACAGCGGGGTGGTCTCGGCGCGCTACGTCGAGCTGGGCGAGATGGCCGCGCCGGGCAAGCCGCTGATGACCGGCTTCGACCCTTCGAGCCTGCGCGTGGTGGCCACGGTGCCGCAGTCGGAGGTCGCCGCGATCCAGGCCGGCGCGAGGGCGCGCGTCGAGGTGCCTTCGAGCGGCAAATGGATCGACGTCAGGAACATCGTGATCGTGCCCTCGGCCGACCCGCGCACCCACACCACCCGCATCCGGCTCGAGCTGCCCGAGGACGTGCGCGGCGTGTACCCGGGCGTGTACGCGCGGGCGCACTTCGTCACCGGCAGCGCGCTCAAGCTGCTGGTTCCGCGCAGCGCGCTGGTCCGGCGCAGCGAAGTCACCGCCGTGTACGTGGTCGACGCCAAGGGCGAGCCGCGCCTGCGCCAGGTGCGCCTGGGCGAGGCGGCGGACGAGAGCAGCATCGAGGTGCTGGCGGGCGTGCGGCCCGGCGAGCGCGTGGCGCTCGACCCCGTGCGCGCCGGCATGGCCGGGCGCCCCGGGCCGAGGCCCTGAGCGATGGGCCTCTCCGGGCGCATCGCGACCTACTTCCAGGACTCGCAGCTCACCCCGCTGCTGGCGCTGGTCGCCTTGCTGCTCGGGCTGTTCGCGGTGATGGTGACCCCGCGCGAGGAGGAGCCGCAGATCAACGTCACGATGGCGAACGTGTTCGTGCCGTTCCCCGGCGCCTCGGCCAGGGACGTCGAGACGCTGGTGTCGACGCCGGCCGAGCAGGTGCTGGCGCAGATGACCGGCGTCGAGCACGTGACCTCGGTGTCGCGCCCCGGCATGGCGGTGCTCACGGTGCAGTTCAAGGTCGGCGTGCCGCGCGTGGACGCGCTGGTGCGGCTGTACAACACGGTGCAGTCCAACCGCGACTGGCTCTCGCCCAATCTCGGCACGCTCGAGCCGATCATCAAGCCCAAGGGCATCGACGACGTGCCGGTGGTGGCGCTGACCCTGTCGGCCGCGGACCCGGGCATCGGCGCCTACGAGCTCGAGCGCGTCGCGCACGCGATCGAGATCGAGCTCAAGCGCGTGCCGGGCACGCGCGAGGTGCAGACCCTGGGCGGGCCGGGCCGCGCGCTGCGCGTGCTGCTGGACGCCGACCGCATGAACGCCTACGGCGTCTCGGCGCTGGACGTGAGCAACGCGCTGCAGCTGTCCAATGTCTCCTCGCCGGCCGGGAGCCTGGTGCAGAACAACCGCGAGATCGCGGTCGACACCGGCAACTACCTGGAGTCGGCCGCCGACGTGCGCAGCCTGGTGGTCGGCGTGTTCGAGCAAAGGCCGGTCTACCTGTCGGACGTGGCGCGGGTCGTCGACGGCCCCGAGCAGCCGCAGCACTACGTGTGGATCGGCAGCGCCAAAGGCGAGGCGCCGGCGGTGACCGTGCAGGTCACCAAGAAGCCGGGCCAGAACGCGGTCGATGTCGCCGAGCGCGTCATGCGGCGGGTGCACGAGCTGCGCGGCACGGTGATCCCGGACGAGGTTCGCGTCACCGAGACGCGCAACTACGGCGCCACGGCGAACGAGAAGGCGCTCAAGCTGATCGAGAAGCTCGTGTTCGCCACGCTTTCGGTCGTGGTGCTGGTGCTCGCCGCGCTCGGCCGGCGCGAGGCGCTGATCGTCGGCGCGGCGGTGCTGCTCACGCTCGCCACGACCCTGTTCGCGTCCTGGGCCTGGGGCTTCACGCTCAACCGCGTGTCGCTGTTCGCGCTCATCTTCTCGATCGGAATCCTGGTCGACGACGCGATCGTGGTGGTGGAGAACATCCACCGCCACCGCGCACACGCGCCCGAGACGCCGCTCGCGCTGCTCATCCCGCTCGCGGTGGACGAGGTCGGCGGCCCGACCATCCTCGCCACCTTCACCGTGATCGCGGCGCTGCTGCCGATGGCTTTCGTCAGCGGCCTGATGGGGCCGTACATGAGCCCGATCCCGATCAACGCGAGCATGGGGATGCTGATCTCGCTCGCGATCGCGTTCAGCGTGACGCCGTGGCTGGCGCTGAAGCTGCTGAAGAAGAATCATCACGAGCGAGCTGCAAGCGGGAAGCTCGATCGAATCTCAAGCCGCATCCTCGGCCCGTTCGTCGATTCGGCCAGGAACCGGCGCCGGCTGTGGCTCGCGATCGCGCTGCTGATCGCCGGCTCGCTGTCGCTCGCGGCGTTCCAGCTCGTGATCCTCAAGATGCTGCCGTTCGACAACAAGTCCGAGTTCCAGGTGGTGCTCGACATGCCGGCCGGCACGCCGGTCGAGGTCACCGCCGCGGCGCTGCACGACATGGGCGCCGAGATCGCGCAGATCCCGGAAGTGACCGACTACGAGGCCTACGCGGGCCTCGCCTCGCCGATCAATTTCAACGGCCTGGTGCGCCAGTACTACCTGAGGAACCTCTCGGAGCAGGGCGACATCCAGGTCAATCTCAAGCCCAAGGGCGAGCGCGAGCGCAAGAGCCACCAGATCGCCCAAGGCGTGCGCCCGGCGCTGGAGCGCATCGCCGAGCGCTGGAACGCGCGCGTCAAGGTGGTCGAAGTGCCCCCCGGGCCGCCGGTGCTCTCGCCGATCGTGGCCGAGGTGTACGGACCCGACGAGGCGGGCCGCATCCGGGCCGCCGAGCGCGTGCGCGCGGCCTTCGCCGCCACGCCCGGCATCGTCGGCATCGACGACTCGGTCGAGGACGCCGCGCCGCGCTACGTGCTGCGGGTCGACCAGAGCAAGGCGGCGCTGCTCGGCGTCAGCCAGCGCCAGGTTGTCGAGACGATGCGCATGGGGCTTTCCGGCGCGGACGTGACGCCGCTGCACGACCACCAGTCGAAATACGAAGTCCCGCTGCGGGTCGAGCTGCCGCCCGAGCAGGGCGGGCGGCTGGACGACTTGCTCAAGCTCGCGATCCGCACCCAGGCCGGCGCGCTGGTGCCTCTGTCCGAGCTGGTGAGCGTGTTCAAGACCGTGCGCGAGCAGCCGCGCTACCACAAGGACCTGCTGCCGGTGGTGTACGTGACCGGCGACGAGGCGGGCAAGGTCGACAGCCCGCTCTACGGCATGTTCGCGATCCGCGCCAAGGTGGTCGGCAAGCCGCTCGCCGACGGCGGGGTGCTGGGCGAGACCTTCATCCACCAGCCCTCGGACCCCTACCGCCAGTACGCGATCAAGTGGGACGGCGAGTGGCAGGTCACCTACGAGACCTTCCGCGACATGGGCATCGCCTACGCGGTCGGGCTGATCCTGATCTACCTGCTGGTGGTGGCGCAGTTCCGCTCGTATCTCACGCCGCTTATCATCATGGCGCCGATCCCGCTCACCGTGATCGGGGTCATGCCCGGGCACGCGCTGCTGGGGGCCAACTTCACCGCGACCTCGATGATCGGCATGATCGCGCTCGCCGGCATCATCGTGCGCAACTCGATCCTGCTGGTGGACTTCGTCAACCAGAAGCTGGAGGAGGGCGTGCCGCTGCGCGACGCGGTGCTGCACTCGGCCGCCGCGCGCGCCAAGCCGATCGCGCTCACCGGCCTGGCGGCGATGATCGGCGCTACCTTCATCCTGGACGACCCGATCTTCCAGGGCCTCGCGATCTCGCTCATCTTCGGCATCTTCGTCTCGACCCTGCTCACCCTGGTCGTGATCCCGGTGCTGTACTACGTCGCGATGCGCGCCAAGGCGGAGTCCGCGTCGAAATAGTCGCTTCGCGGGCAGGACTTGCGGCGATAATCGCCCCCGCATGTCCGAGATCGTCCTCGAGAATGTCTCCAAGCGCTACGGCGCGGTGCGCGCCGTGGACGGCGCCAGCTTTCGCGCCGCCTCGGGCAGGTTCCTGGTCCTTCTCGGACCGTCGGGCTGCGGCAAGTCCACCGTGCTGCGCCTCATTGCCGGCCTGGAGGAGGTGACCGAGGGCAGGATCCTCATCGGCGGGCGCGACGTCACGCGCGTCGACCCGGACAAGCGCCACGTCTCGATGGTGTTCCAGTCCTACGCCCTGTTTCCGCACCTGTCGGTCGCGGAAAACATCGTCTTCGGGCTCAAGGTGCGCGGCGTCGCGCAGGCCGAGCGCGACGCGCGCCTCGCGCGCGTGGCCGATCTGGTGGGGCTGTCCGAGCAGCTCGCGCGCAAGCCGTCCCAGCTCTCCGGCGGCCAGCGCCAGCGCGTCGCGCTGGCGCGGGCGATCATCGCCGAGAACAGGATCTGCCTGATGGACGAGCCTCTGTCCAACCTGGACGCGCAGCTCCGGCACGGCATGCGGGTCGAGATCCGCGCGCTGCAGCAGCGGCTGGACATGACGGTCGTCTACGTCACCCACGACCAGGTCGAGGCGATGAGCATGGCGGACCGCGTCATTCTGATGCGCGCCGGGCGCATCGAGCAGGAGGGCGCGCCCGATGATCTGTATGCCCGGCCGGCGTCGATGTTCGCCGCGCGCTTCATCGGCACGCCGGCCATGAACCTGGTCGCGCTGGCCGACGGGCCGCGGGGGGCGGCGATCCGCGGCGCGCCGGAGGTGGCGGTGCTCCCCGGCCGGGGCGCCGGGCGCGTGCTGGGCGTGCGTCCCGAGCACGTCGGACTGGTGGCCGAGGGCGGGGTGCCGGGCAGCGTGACGAGCGTGGAGTACCATGGCGCGGATACCGTGCTCGGGGTACGGGTCGGAGAGGAGTCGCTGTTCGTGCGCGCGCCCGGCCGGTTGCGGCTCGGAGAGGGCGCCGCAGTGCGGCTCGGCTGGGAGAGCGCCGCGACGCACCTGTTCGATGCGGCGAGCGGGACGCGAATTGAATCGAGTCACGAAAAGGGAGGAAGTCCATGAAAGCGTTGCTTGCAGTTCTGATGACGGCAGTGCTCGCGGCGGCCGCCGGGCCGGCGCGCGCCGACACCGAGCTCACTTTCTATTACCCGATCGCCGTCGGCGGCCCGCTCACCAAGGTGATCGACGGCCTCGCGCGCGACTTCGAGCAGGAGCATCCCGGCATCAAGGTCCATCCCATCTACGCCGGCAACTACGACGACGCGCGCATCAAGGCGCTCGCCGCGCTGAAGGCGGGGCAGCCGGCGCAGATCTCGGTGCTGTATTCGATCGACATCTACGAGCTGCTCGAGCAGGACATCATCGTGCCCTGGGATGCCGTGGCCACGACGGCGGACGACAAGGCATGGCTCAAGGCGTTTTACCCCGCCCTGATGCTGAACGGCATCTACAAGGGCAAGGTGTACGGCATCCCGTTCCAGCGCTCGACCATCGTGCTGTACTGGAACAAGGACGCGTTCAGGGAAGCTGGCCTCGACCCGGACAGGCCGCCCGCCACCTGGAACGAGATGACGCAGATGGCCGAGAAGCTGGTGAAGAAGGACGCGAGCGGCAACGTCGTGCGCTGGGGAGTGGAAGTGCCCTCGACCGGCTACGCGTACTGGATGTTCCAGGCCTTCGCGCGCCAGAACGGCCACGACCTGATGAACAGGGACGGCAACCGGACTTACTACGACAATCCGGACGTGATCGCGGCGCTGCAATACTGGCGCGACCTGGGGGCCAAGTACAAGGTCATGCCCGAGGGCACCGTCGAGTGGGGCACGCTGCGCCAGGAGTTCACCGAGGGCAAGACCGCGATGATGTGGCACACCACCGGCAACCTCACCGCGGTGAAGAACAGCGCCAAGTTCCCGTTCGGGGTGGCGATGCTGCCCGCCTCCACGCAACGCGGCTCGCCTACCGGCGGCGGAAACTTCTACCTGTTCAAGAAGACCACGCCCGCGGAGCGCAAGGCCGCGCTCACCTTCGTGAAGTGGATGACGACGCCGGAGCGCACGGCCGAGTGGAGCATCGCCACCGGCTATGTCGGCACACGCCCCGACGCCTACGAGACGGCGAAGCTGAAGGAGTACGCCGAGGGCTTTCCGCAGGCCGTGGTGGCGCGCGACCAGCTGAAATACGCTACCGCCGAGCTCTCGACCTTCCAGACCGGCCGCGTGCGCAAGCTGCTCGACGACGCGGTCCAGGCCGCGCTCACCGGCGCCAAGACCCCGGCCGCGGCGCTCAAGGCGGCGCAACAGGAGGCCGACCGGCTGCTGAGGCCCTACCGCTGAGTCGTCGCGGATGAAGCACGTCTACGGCTGGCTGCTGCTCACGCCAGCCGCAATCCTGCTGGTCGGGTTCACCCACTACCCGGCGGCGGCGACGCTGATCGACAGTTTCTTCTCGACCGCGACGGCCGTGCGGCCGTCCCGCTTCGTGGGCTTCGGCAATTACGCTTCGCTCGCGGCGGACCCGGTCTTCTGGAAGGTGCTGGGCAACAACTTCCGCTTCGCGCTCGGCACGATTCCGACCTCGATCGCGCTCGCGATGGTGATGGCGCTGTGGGTGAACCGCAGGCTCCCGGCGCGGGGGCTCGTTCGCATGGCGTACTTCACGCCGACCGTGCTGCCGATGATCGCGGTGGCGAACCTGTGGCTGTACTTCTACACCCCGCAGATCGGCCTGCTCGACAAGATCGGTGCGCTCTTCGGCGCGCCGAGCCACAACTGGCTCGGCGATCCCGACACGGTGCTCGCCTGCACCATGGTGATGGTCGTATGGAAGGAGGCGGGATTCTTCATGATCTTCTACCTGGCGGCGCTGCAGACCCTGCCGCCCGAGCTGCAGGAGGCGGCGAGCATCGAGGGTGCCTCGCGCTGGTACTTCTTCCGGCGCGTGACCTTTCCGCTGCTCATGCCGACGACCTTGTTCGTGCTGGTGAACGCCACCATCAACTCCTTCAAGCTGGTCGACCATCTGTTCATCATGACCAAGGGCGGCCCGGACAACGCCTCGAGCCTGCTCCTGTACTACATCTACCAGGTGGCGTTCAGCTTCTTCGACACCGCGTACGCGTCGACGCTCACGGTCGTCTTGCTGCTGCTGCTCGCCGGGCTCGCGCTGGCGCAGTTCCTCCTGATCGAGCGGCGGGTACACTACCGATGAACGTCTCGGGTAACCGGATCCTGCCGCTCGAGACCGGCGCGGCATGGCTGCTGGCGCTGCTGTGGCTGTCGCCGCTGCTGTACGCCTTCTGGGCCGCGTTCCACCCTGCCGAGCTCGCGACGCACTTCAGGCTGCTCGCTCCGCTCACGCTGCAGAACTTCGCCAAGGCCTGGACTTACGCGCCGTTCCCGCGCCACCTGCTCAACACCGTGATCCTGGTGACGATGATCCTGGCGGCGCAATTCGTGCTATGCACGCTTGCCGGCTATGCCTTCGCGCGCTTCGAATTCGCCGGCCGCGACATCGCCTTCGGCCTGGTGCTGGTGCAACTCATGGTGATGCCGGAAGTGCTGATCGTCGAGAACTACCGCATCATGGCTCACCTGGGCCTGGTCGACACGATCATCGGCATCGGACTGCCGTACATGGCGAGCGCGTTCGGCATCTTCCTCTTGCGCCAGACCTTCAAGACCGTGCCGCGCGAGCTCGAGGACGCGGCGCGGGTCGAGGGCTGCGGCTTTCTCGGCGTGCTCTGGCGCGTGTACGTGCCCCTTGCGCGGCCGACCTACCTCGCGTACGGGCTGGTCTCGGTGAGCTACCACTGGAACAACTTCCTCTGGCCGTTGATCGTCACCAATTCGGTGACCACGCGGCCGCTGACCGTCGGACTCGCGATCTTCGGCGCGCCGGAATCCGGCGTCGATTGGGCGGTGATAAGCGCCGGAACCATCATGGCCATCTCGCCGCTGCTGGTCGCATTTCTCCTGTTCCAGAGGCAGTTCATGCAGTCGTTCATGCGGGCAGGGATCAAGTGACCGCAATCGTGAGCTGGAACATCCAGTGCGGCAAAGGCTGCGACGGCGCCGTGGACCTCGCGCGCATCGCGCGCGTCGTCCGGGCGATGGGCGAGGCCGAAGTCATCTGCATGCAGGAGGTGACGCGCAACGATCCGGAGATCGCCGGGGGCGCGGACCAGGCGACCGAGGTCGCGGCGCTTTTTCCGGGCTACCGCTGGATATTCGGGCCGGGACTCGAGCGGCCGCCGCGCCAGTTCGGAAACCTGCTGCTGACGCGCCTGCCGGTGCTGCAGGTCTTTGTGCATCTCCTGCCGCAGCCCGCCGAGGGCGACATCAAGCACATGCAGCGCCAGGCGATCGAGGCGGTGCTCGCGACCCGCGCCGGACCTCTGCGCGTGGTGACCACGCACTTGGAGTACTACTCGGCGCGGCACCGCGCGGTGCAGATCGAGCGGCTGCGCGCGCTGCAGGACGAGGTCGCGGCGAACGAGGCCCGACCGCCGAAACCGGCTGCCAGCCCCTACGACCCGACCCCGCGCCCGGCCTCGGTGGTCCTGTGCGGCGACCTGAACCTGCTTCCCGGGGACGCCGAGTACCGCGCCCTGTTCCAGGCCCCTTTCGTCGACGCCTGGCGCCAGGCGCATCCCGGCGAGCCGCATCCGCCGACGACGGGCGCCTTCGACCGCGAGCAGTGGCCGATGGGAGGCCATTGCCGCGACTATTTCGCGCTCACAGCCGATGTGGCGCGGCGCGTGGCAGCGCTCGAGGTCGATCTCGATACAGACGCCTCCGATCACCAGCCGCTGCGCCTCGAATTGCGCGACTAGCCCATGTAGCGCGGCAGGAGCAGGGAGATCGCGGGGAAGGCGACCAGCAGCGAGAGGCGGAAGAAATCGGCCACGATGAACGGCAGCACGCCGCGGAACACGGTGCTGGTGGGGACGTCGGGCAGCAGGGTCCTGAGCACGAACACGTTCATCCCGACCGGGGGCGTGATCAGGCTGATCTCGGTCACCACCACCACGATGATGCCGAACCAGACCAGGTCGTAGCCCAGGTGCTGCACCAGCGGATAGAACACCGGCACGGTGAGCAGGATCATCGAGATGCTCTCCAGCACGCAGCCGAGCACGATGTAGATCAGGCAGATCGCGGCGATGACGGTGATCGGGCTGAGCTCGAAGCGGTTGACGAAGTCGCGCAGGTCACCCGGCATGCTGGTGTAGTTGATGTAGTTGGCGAACATCATCGCGCCGATCAGGATCACGAACAGCATCGAGGTGGTGCGCGCGGCCTCGGTCAGCACGCCGAGCAGCGACTTGAGCGTGAGCCTGCGCCGCGCCAGGGCGAAGGCGAACGCCCCGGTGGCGCCCACGCCGGCGGCCTCGGTCGGGGTGAAGATGCCGCCGTAGATGCCGCCCATCACCAGCGCGAACAGCGCGATCACGCTGATCACGCCGCGATAGACGAAGGCGAGCGCCATGGTGCCGAAGGCGCCCAGCACCAGCGCGTCGTCGGACTCGATCACGCGCAGCCGCGCCAGCGCCGCGAGCGCGAGCGCGAGCACCAGGAAGGCGCCCATGCCGCGCAGGGTGGCGAAGCGCTCCTGCCAGCTCAGGCGCTCCCCCGGCGGGCCCGACCCGGGGTCGCGCCAGGTGGTCCAGCGCACCGCCAGGATGTAGAACAGGATCCCGACCAGGCCCGGCAGCACTCCGGCGGCGAACAGCTTGCCGATGCTGGTGCTGGTGATGATGCCGTACAGCACCAGCACGGTGGAGGGCGGAATCAGGATGCCGAGCGTGCCGCCGGCCGCGATGCAGCCGGCGCCCAGCGCGTTGGAGTAGCCGAACCTGCGCATCTGCGGCATCGCCACCTGCGACATGGTGGCCGCGGTGGCGAGGCTCGAGCCGCAGATCGCGCCGAAGCCGCCGCAGGCGGCGATGGTCGCCATCGCCAGGCCGCCGCGCAGGTGGCCGATGAAGGCGTAGCAGGCCGCGTACAGCTCCTCGGCCATCCCGGCGCGCGTCACGAAAGTGCCCATCAGGATGAACAGCGGCACGACCGAGAACAGGTACGAGAAGCCGGTCTCGTAGGTCACCTGGGTGGCCATCGCCATCGCCGGCGCCCAGCCCTTCATCAGCACGATGCCGCCGATGCCGACCGTGCCCATGGCGAAGGCGATCGGCACGCGCAGGAAGGTAAGCGCGAGCATCGCCGCGAAGGCGAGCAGCGCGTCACTCACGGGGCGATTGCCGCGCGAGCGCGTTATAGAAGTGGATGACCCCCGCCATCACCAGGAAGGCGACGATCGCGTACACGAAGGGCGCGTACTTGATCAGCAGCACCGTGGTGGTATCGCCGTAGGAGGCCGAGCGCCCGGCCTTGCGCCACATCAGGTGCGCCAGGCCCAGCATCAGCACGCCCGAGGCGAGCTCGAGCGCGACCCGGTAGGCGCGCTTCGCGCGCGGGGCGAAGAAGCGGTCCACCAGGTCGACCGTCACGTGCTCCTCGCGCCGCACCACCAGCGGCAGCCCGGCGAAAATGAGCAGCGCCATCATGATCTCGGTGATCTCGAACGCGCCCACCACCGACTGGTTGAACAGGTAGCGCCCGACCACGTCGACGAAGGTCAGCAGCATCATCGCGAACAGCAGCGCGGCCGCGCTCACCCCGAGCGCGGCCTCGATCAAGCGCGCGAGCCGCGCCATGCCTGCTACTTCATCCCCGCTTCGAGCTTGTCGATCTCGGCGTGGTAGTAGGCGAAGGCCTTGGGACCGTCGACGTCGCGCCGCGCCGCGTCCTTGTACCACTCGTCGATCACCGATTTGGCGATCGTCCTGACCTCGGCCTCGAACGCCGGGCTGGCGTGGGTGATCTTGACGTTCGCCTTCTCGATCGCCTCGAGGCCGACCTTGTCGGCGTCGTCCCACATGTGGCCCGCGGCGCGCGCCACGTACTCGCCCGAGATTTTGTCGAGCGCGTCCTTGTCCTGCTGCGGCAGCGCATCCCACTTGCCGGGGTTCATGAACAAGCCGAACGTGGAGCTGTAGAAGCCGCCGTGGAACAGCGTTGCGTAGTGGATCAGCTTCTCGAGGTGGAACGAGGCCGGCGACTCGAGCGGGAAGAACACCCCGTCGGCGACGCCTTCCTTGAGCAGCTCGTAGGCGAGCGGCGCGGGCTTGAAGATCAGCGTCGCGCCCATCGCCTTGCCCATGTCGGCCGCGACCCCGCCGCCGGTGCGGATCTTGAGCCCCTTCAGGTCGGCGACGCTCGCCACCTCGTGCTTGCTGTTGAAGATCTGGCCCGGGCCGTGGGTGAACACGCCGAGCAGGTGCACGCCCTTGTACTCGTCCGCCGCCGCGAAATACTTGTAGTGCGTGCGCGAATAGGCGACCGAGTTGATGGTCGCGGTCGCGCCGCCGCCGGGCAGCTCGCCCAGCTTGGTCAGCAGGAAGCGCGCCGGGGTGTAGCTCGCGGTCACGTAGGACAGGTCGACCAGGTCGTCGTGCACCGCGTCGAAGGTTCCCGGCGGCGCCACCGGCGCCTTGGGCAGCATCTGGAACCTGACCCGCCCGCCGGTGACTTTCTCGGCCTCCTTCGCCCAGCCGACCAGGAACACGCTGGTGAGCGGGTGGCTCGGCGGCACCCAGGACGACATGGTGAGCGTGGTCTGCGCCGCCGCGGGCTGCGCGAGCGCACCCGCGACGACGGCGGCGAGCGCGGTCAAGACGGTTCGATTCATTTTCATTCCCTCCTCCCAGATGGAGCGCGCATTCTATCGGAATCCGCCGCGGCGTCGATCGCCGCCAGCACCTTGGCGTAGTCGCCCAGCTCCCCCGCGAGCAGCACCGCGAGCCGCGCCAGCGTGCGCTCGCGCTCCTCGGGCGCGCTGCCATCGAGCAGCGCGGCGAACGCATCGTAGAGCCGGTCGGCCTCGAGCGGCGAGAGCCTGCCGGGGGCGCGCGCCGCGGGCGGCGCACGGCGCGCGGCGCCCGCGCGGTAGCCGAGCACGCCGTCGATCGCTTCGCGCGCGAGCCCCGGGTCGATCCCGCGGCAGCGCGCCAGCACGTGGCCGTCGGGGCGAAAGACGTAGGTCGCGCCCTCGGGCGGCACGCCGTAGCGCGCGAACAGCGCCTCGTTGCCCGCGCGCGGCACGGCGATCGCCTGCGCCCCGCGCGGCGCGGGCGCCTCGCCCCCGAACCAGGCCACGCTGAACTGTCCCTGCAGCCGGTCGACGAAGTAGCCCTCGCCCAGGCGCCCGTCGGGCGCGGCGCAGCCCGGCGCGGCGAGGGGCGCCTCGAGCGGCGCGCCGCGCTCCAGGTTGAGCGGCGAGTCGGCGTATTCGGTCGCGACCGAAAGCCGGCCGACGTTTACCAGCGGCCGCATGGCGGGGTCGGCGCGCGCGAGGTCGAGGATCGCGTTGCGCACCAGGCGCTCGCCGTGGGTCTGCGGGCCGATGAAGGTCGCCGCGCGCGAGGCGTGCTCGACGTTCTCGCGCGCGGCGAAGCCGCGCTCGCTGTCGTAGGTCTCGATCAGGTCCTCGTGCGCCTTGCCCTCGAGCACCAGCGCGAGCTTCCACGCCAGGTTGTTCGCGTCCTGGATTGCGCGGTTGCCGCCGCGCGCGCCGAAGGGCGAGTGCTGCGCCGCCGCGTCGCCCAGGAACAGCACCCGCCCGTGCCGCATGCGCTCGAGGTAGCGGCGCCGGAAGCGCCACGGCCCGACCCACACCAGCTCGAACGGCACGTCCGGTCCGAGCAGCTTCTTGAGCCGCTCGGTGACGCGCCCGGGCTCGGTTTCGCGCGCCGGGTCCGGGTACTGCGAGACCTGCCAGTCGGTGCGCCAGATGCCGTCGGCCATCTGGTGGTACCAGATCGCGCCGCCCGCGTTTAGCGGGTTGTCGACGTAGGCCTTGCGCACCACCTCGGCCGAAGGCGACATGCGAATGTCGGTGATGCACCACTGGTCTTCCGAGAGCGCCGACTCGGCGTCCTTGGCGCCGAGCTTCTCGCGCACCACGCTGTGCGCGCCGTCGGCGCCGAGCAGCCACTGGCAGCGCGCGCGGTAGCGCCCGTCGGGACACTCGACCTCGACCTCGACTCCGTCGGGGCCGGGGCGCACGTCGACCACCCTGTTCTTCCAGCGCAGGTCGACCGCCGGGGTGCGCATGATGCGCTCGACCAGGTACTGCTCGACGTAGAACTGCTGCAGGTTGACGAACGCGGGGTACTTCTGGTCGCGCTCGGGCTGCAGGTTGAAGCGGTACATGCGCTCCAGGCCGGCGTAGACGTCGCCCTCGTTCCAGGTCACGCCCTTGGCGCGCACGCGCTCGGCGACGCCGAAGCGGTCGAAGATCTCGAGCGAGCGCTTGGCATAGCAGATGCCGCGCGACGAAAGGCCCGCCGCGCCGACCGTGTCGTCCTCGTCGAGCAGCACGGTGCGCACGCCGCGCTCGCCGAGCTCGAGCGCGGCGGTGAGCCCGCCCAGCCCCGCGCCGACCACGATCACCGGATAGAGCGCCTGTTCGCCGCGCGCGATCTCGGGCGGGGTGCGCGCTTGGTACACCGGCAGGGTGTAGCCGGCCATGCGGTCGGGCTGGAAGGTTCTGGCGCTCATGTCAAATCCTAGCATCGCCGGCGCGTTACAATTCGCGCCTCAATGAACGTGCGCACCCGCTTCGCTCCCAGCCCGACCGGATACCTGCACGTCGGCGGCGCGCGCACCGCGCTCTTCTCCTGGGCCTACGCGCGGCGCCACGGCGGCAAGTTCGTGCTGCGCATCGAGGACACCGACCTCGAGCGCTCGAGCGAGGCCTCGAGCAACGCGATCCTGGACAGCATGAAGTGGCTCGGCCTGGACTGGGACGAGGGGCCGGTGTTCCAGATGCAGCGCCTGGCGCGCTACAAGGAAGTGGCCGAGCGCCTGATCGCCGCGGGCCAGGCCTACTATTGCTGGGCCACGAAAGAAGAATTGGATTCCCTCAGGAACGAACAGCGTTCGCGGGGCGAAAAGCCGCGCTACGACGGCAGGTGGAGGCCCGAGCGGGCGAAGGCCGCGGGCCTCAAGGCGCCCGCGGGCGGCGCGCCGGTGGTGCGCTTTCGCACGCCGGAGGAGGGCGAGGTCGGCTGGCGCGACCTGGTCAAGGGCCAGATCTCGTTTCCCAACGCCGAGCTCGACGACCTGGTGATCCTGCGCGCCGACGGCGTGCCGACCTACAACTTCGGCGTGGTGGTCGACGACCTCGACATGCGGATCACGCACGTGATCCGCGGCGACGACCACGTCAACAACACGCCGCGCCAGATCCACATCTTCCGTGCCTTGACGAAGGATGCAGGAACCCGGTTGCCCGAGTTCGCGCACGTGCCGATGATCCTCGGCCCCGACGGCGAGCGCCTCTCCAAGCGCCACGGCGCGGTGAGCGTGACCCAGTACCGCGACGACGGCTTCCTGCCCGAGGCGCTCGACAACTACCTCGCGCGGCTGGGCTGGTCGCACGGCGACCACGAGCTGTTCTCGATGGCGCAGCTCGTCGAGTGGTTCGACCTCGCGCACGTGGCGCGCTCGGCGGCGCAGTTCGATCCCGCCAAGCTGGCCTGGATGAACCAGCAGTACCTCAAGGCCGCGCCCGACGCGCGGCTCGCGGCGCTGGTCGAGCCCGAGCTGCGCCGCCTGGGCGCCGACCCCGCTGCCGGGCCGCCGCTTGAGCGCGTGGTCGCGCTGCTCAAGGACCGCACCACCACGCTGCTGCACCTGGCCGAGGCGGCGATGCTGTTCTACGCCGAGCCGCATCCCGCGCCGGCGCTGCTCGCCGAGCACCTCACCGAGGCCGCGCGCCCGGCGCTGCGCACCCTGCGCGCGCGCCTGGCCGAGGCGCCGGCCTGGGAGCGCGCGGCGATCTCGGGCGCGATGAAGCAGGCGCTCGCCTCGAGCGGCCTGAAGATGCCGCAGCTCGCGATGCCGCTGCGGGTGCTGGTCACCGGGCGCGCGCAGACCCCGGCGATCGACGCCGTGCTCGAGCTGCTCGGGCGCGAGACCGTGCTCGCGCGCCTTGCCCACCACCTCGAGGGCGACTGATGGCCGCCGCCTCGCGCGCCGCATTGCTCGCGCTGCTCGCCGCGCTGCCGTTCGCCGCCCGCGCCGACGTGCTGCCCGGCGAGTGGGATATCGCGACCACCGTCTCCGTCTCCGGCCAGGCCGGCAGCGTCGGCCCGCTGCACCAGACGCGCTGCCTGGACGCCACGCAGGCGGCAAATCCCGGAGCGCTGTTCGGTCCCCTGGCCGGCGCCGGCGCGGGCTGCTCGCTGAGCGACAAGCGCGACAACGGCAGCAGCCTCAGTTTCCATCTGACGTGCATTGGTCCCTTCGCGGCCGACGGCTCCGGCACGGTAAGCTACGGACCGGACCGCATGGACGGCGAGCTGCAGCTGCGAAGCAGCATCGCCGGCCAGCAATTCGACACGCGCTCGCACGTCGCGGCGCATCGCATAGGACCCTGCCAATGACCGCGCTACGCACCATCCTCGCCTTCGCGCTCGCGCTCGCCGCGATGCCCGCCCGGGCGCAGTCGATCATGGCCGGCGAGTGGCAGATCACCCTCACCCAGAGCGGAATTCCCGGCGCGCCGGCGGCGAGCGCGATGCAGTGCGTGAGCGGCCTGCAGGCCGGCGACCCGGGCGTGATCGCGCGCCGCGCCCGCCCGCGCGCCGACTGCACCACCACCTCGACCCCGGCGGGCGAGGGCGAGTACAAGTGGACCTTCGATTGCCCGCAATCCGCCATGAGCGGCCGCGGCCAGATGCACTACAGCAGCACCGAGATGGCCGGCGAAATCCACAGCAGCACCCGCATCGGCGGCTCGAACATCGACCTGACGCAGGACATCGCCGCCAAGCGCGTCGGCCCCTGTAATTGAAAGGAAAATCCGCCGCTTCGCTTTACGTGCGCGGCCCTGCTCGCTATAATTCGCGCCCTTGCGTGGGGGTATAGCTCAGCTGGGAGAGCGCTTGCATGGCATGCAAGAGGTCACCGGTTCGATCCCGGTTACCTCCACCAGAGACCCGACTTGATTTCTGCCTCAAGTCCCCATCGTCTAGAGGCCTAGGACATCGCCCTTTCACGGCGGTAACCGGGGTTCGAATCCCCGTGGGGACGCCATAATAATCAAAAGCTTGCGTAGGCAAGGCGGTCGTCTTACCAAACGGTTACCAAACAAGCCCGTCGCATCCGCCCGGTATGGGGAGCACGAGGGGGAACCCCTCGTTGTTTTTTTCGGCGAGGGGTTTCCCTTTCTGCCCGGCGTCAGAGCAGACCGCGCTCGGCAAAGCTCAAAGTCTGAATGCCGGCGACGATGAAGTGATCGAGCACCTTCACGTCGACCAGCGCGAGCGCGTCCTTGAGGCTACGCGTGAGGAGCTCGTCGGCCTGGCTCGGCTGCGCCACCCCCGAGGGGTGATTGTGCGCGAAGATGACCGCCGCGGCGTTGACCCTCAGCGACGCCTTGACGACCTCGCGCGGGTAAACGCTCGTCTGGGTCAGCGTGCCGCGGAATAGCTCCTCGATCGCGATCACGCGGTGCTGCGCGTCGAGCTGGATGCAGACGAACACCTCGTGCGGCAGGCCTGCGAGCCGAAGCCTGAGGAAGTCGCGCACTGCCGCCGGGCTCGTGAGGCAGTCGCGGCGGCCGAGCTCCTCGGCGAGAGAGCGCGCCGCGAGCTCGCGCGCCGCCTGAAGCTTCACCAGCGGGTCGCCCGCGTAGGGGCTCGGACCCTCGGCGCAGAACAG
>DATIZK010000042.1:0-51387 GCA_035517095.1 Burkholderiales bacterium | reverse complement strand
CGCGCCCGATGCTGCCCGGCGCGCCGATGGCGCCTGCCTGGGCGAGCAGCGCTTCGGCGAGCGAGGTCTTGCCGCTGCCGGCCTGGCCTAGCAGGGCGATGGTACGGATGTTGTCGGTTGCGAGCTTGGCCACGGCGTGTTCCCGCTGTCGATCAATCCTTATAGCAGCATCCGGGGTCGATGTGAAAGTGTGCTTCGAGGGCCATCGTCCTAGGGCTTGCGCCGGCCGATCTGGTTGATGAGCTCCATCAGCGAGCGCTGGCGATCGCGCGCCGCAACGAGTTGGTCCGGCCGCAGACCTGGCAGGACGGTTTCGCGGCCGCGCTGTCGGACACGCTCAGCTCCCGGGCGCGACGACCTCGATGTGCTCGCGGCTGACGTTGATGAACGGCGCGGTGAACACCTGCCGCCCCTCCAGCTCCCACACTTCGGCGTCGGTCACGGCGATGAAGCTCTTCGCCTCGACCATGTAGTCGGTCACGCGCGCGCCGGGGACGAGGTCGATGTAGCCCTTGATGCGGTAGGTGCCGGTCAGGATGACCACCTTGGTCCTGCTTTCCTGAATTGCCATGCGCTGTGCTCCCTGGTCGGTCCCCCTCTATGATAGCCGGGTCGCCGCCGGATGCACGCTTACTTCTTCTTTTGCAGCAGCTCGGAGCGCTTCTTGAGCGTATCGTCCAGCTTGGCCTTGGCGACCAGCAGCGTGTACGGCACGAGCGCCCGCTCGCGTGCGAGGCGCGGCGCATCTTTCTTGTTGCGCGATTCGCCCTCGCGGGTGAACCTCAGGTAATAGTTTTGCCCCTCGAGCCTGCCGACCGTGAAGTCGTAGCTGAGGCCGTCCAAGGTAGTGGCGACGATCGTCGCGGTGGGCCTGTCGAAGCCGGCGCTTTGCGCGCTTGTTCCGGGCGGCGCCACGTCGGCCAGCTCGAGCAGCGAGAGCGAGTACGTCGCCGCGTTCGCCTTGGTGACCTCCAGCTTCTCTCCGGCCTGCGCGCCGGCGAGCGTCCAGGCGGTCTTTTCGTTTGCGCGCTCTATCTTCCAGGGCTTTTCGCCGGCCAGCCGCACCTCGAGCGTCTTCAGGTTCTGCGCGCTGATCCCGCTCTTGTCGATCCAGGCCGCGCTGCGCGCGACGGCCTGCGCAAGCGGATCGGACACGACGTCCACGGTGCCGGGATCGGCGGGCCGCAGCACGAAGCGCCCGTCGGCGGCCGCGGTCGCGGGATCGGCGGGCACCCGCTTGAAATACTCCTTGCCGATCAGCAGGCGCGCGAGCGGCTTTCCGCCCGCGGCGCGGAATTCGACCAGCGTGCCGGCGCCTTCGCCCTTGTCCGGCTCGAGCAGGTCCAGCCGCGCGCGGTCCTGCGCGGAAATCGGCTCGCTCTGGCCGATCTTCAGCTCGAGCGCCTCGAGCACGAACGCGCGCACCTTGTCGAAATCGGCCGGAAAGCCGCCGCGTTCGTCGATCACCCAGTCCTTGCCCTTGTGCGCGAGGGTAATGATGGCCTTCGGGCCTGCGATCCGGATCGCCGCGATATCCGGCGCGGCGAGCCCCTTCAGCAGCGGCTGGCCCAGCGTGGCGACATTCGAGGGCTCGCGCGCGTGCTGCTGCTGGTAGACCAGCACCGCGCCGCCGCCGAGCATCGCCAGCAGCAGCACCAGGATCGCCGCCAAGCGCGCGTTCATCGCCCGGCCGCCCTGCGCCGGCGCACCAGCGCCAGCCCGATGCCGAACAACGCCACCAGCAGCGGCATGAGCGCGATGTTGACCACCTTGGTCCAGAACACCAGGCTCTCGGCGTCGTGGCGCAGGTTCTTGCGCACTTCCTTCAACGCGAGCTTGGTCTGCGCGACCCGCTTGCGGAACCGGTCGAGCTCCGCCTGCTGCTCGGCGGTGAGGATCTGGGCCGAGGCGGCGCCCGCGCCCTGCGCTTTCTGCAGCTCCTCGAGCTTGTCGCTGGTGCTCTTGATTACCTGCTCCAGCTCGCTGATCTTGCCGAAGTATTGCTTCTGGGCGTTGGCTTCGAGCTCGCGCACCACGGTCAGCGGGCGGAACGCGGCGGCGCGGCTGCGCAGCGAAATCAGGTCGTCGCCCGCGGCGAACTGCTCGACCATGCCGAGCGCGAAAGCGAGATTGCCGTTGGAAGGCACCACGATCTTGCGCCCGAACACGTCCTGCACGTCGACCGCCGCCGGGTCGGCGAGCATGTCCGTGTCGGCCACCAGGATCACCGAGTTGTCATGCGCCGACTCCTTGAGCTGCGCCGCCGGGGAGGAGGAGTTCTTATTCTCGTCCTTGGCGCCCGGCGCGGCGGGCGGCCCGTCCGGAAACGCCGTCTTGAACCTGCCGTTGAGCCGCAACGCGAGCGGCCAGGACTTGCCGCCCGGCTGGAAGTCCTTGGTGGCGGCGTCGCCCGAGGCGGTGGCGGCCGAGTCGTCCACCAGCATCGAGTTGGGCGAGCTCGTGACCAGGTCGGTGACCTTGAGGCCCTCGACCGGCTTGACCTCGAATGCGCCGCCGAAGACGTACAGGAGCGTCTCGAGCTGGCTGGTGACCACGTCGTCGCGGTTGAACGCGGTGCGGTTGAGCGTGAGCACGGTCGGGGTGTAGCGCTGCCCGCTGCCCGAGGCGTAGACCACGTCCGAGATCACCTTGCCGGTATCCATCTTCACGCCCCAGGCCTTGAACAGCTCCGGCAGCGACGAGCTCGTTCCCTGCTGGGGCATCCCCGGCATGCCCGGCAGCTGGTCGAAATAGGCGAATGGGTCGACGAACGCGATCAGCTTGCCGCCGCGCAGTACGAACTGGTCGAGCGCGTACTCCGTCTGGGGCGTGATGTCGCGCGGATGGATCAGCAGCAGCACGTTCAGGTCGGCGGGGATCTCGCTCGCGGACATGCTCACCTGCTCGAGGTCGAACTCGCGCTTGAGCTCGTTCGCGAGCACCCAGGGATCGGACGCTCCGCGCGTCATCGGGTTGTAGGCCTCGCCCAGCACCGGCAGCGCGCTCATCAGGCCGACCAGCGGCTGCTTGGCCGAGCTCACGCGCGCGATCGCGCGCACCAGGTCGTATTCGAGCAGCGGCTCGCGCTGCGGCGAGATGACCGGCAGAGTCTGCTTGCGGTCGAGCCGGCTAACCGACGCGCCGAGGTAGAACGAATCGCCGTTCGGCAGCTGCTGCGCCTCGATGCCGTCGAGCTGCGCCGCGTCCTCCTCCTCCGAGTCGGGCTGCGGGTGATAGATCTCGACCACGAGGTTCTTTCCCGCCGCGGCCTTGAGCTCGTGCATCACGTCCTCGACGCGCTTGGAGAAGGCCCGCAGCTGGACCGGCACGGCTTCGCCGCGCGACACGTAGAGCTTGATCGTCACCGGCGCCTTGAGCCCCTGCAGCAGCTTCTTGGTGCCGGCAGACAGCGTGTAGAGCTTGCCCTGGGTGAGGTCCACGCGCAGCGGCGCGGCGCCCGCCAGGTAGTTGAACGCCACCAGGATCAGGAACAGCGCCGCCAGGCCGACGGCCGAATAGACGAAGGTTTCGTACTTCTTCATGGTCCTAGCCCGCCCGGTGGTTGCGCAGGATCACGCCGGTCGCGAACAGCGCGAAGCCGATCACCGAGAGGAAGTAGAACAGGTCGCGCGAATCGATCACGCCCCTCTGAAAGCGGTCGAAGTGCGGGATCACCGAGAACGCCGCCACCGTGTCGACCACTGCCGGACTGGCCCAGCGTGCCAGCAGATCGGTCACCGGGTTGAAGCCGCACAGGATGAGGAACAGGCAGATCACCACGGCGAGGATGAAGGCCACCACCTGGTTGCGCGTCAGGGCAGAGGTCATGCAGGCCACGGCGAGGTAGGCCCCGGCGAGCAGCAGGCTGCCGAAGTAGCCGGTCGCGATCACCCCGTTGTCGGGATCGCCGAGCACGTTCACGGTGAGCACCACCGGGAAGGTGAGCGCGAGCGCGATCGCGAGGAAAGCCCAGGAAGCGAGGAATTTGCCGAGGATCGCCTGCCAGATGCTCACCGGCATGGTAAGCAGCAGCTCGAGGGTTCCCGAGCGGCGCTCCTCGGACCACAGTCGCATGCCGACCGCGGGCACCAGCACCAGGTAGAGCCACGGGTGCCAGCCGAAGAACGACGCCAGGCTCGCCTCGCCGCGCTCGAAGAAGCCGCCCGCGGTGAACGTGAAGAAGCCCGCCAGCAGCAGGAAGATGACCAGGAACACGTACGCCACCGGGGAGGTGAAATAGCTCGTCAGCTCGCGTCGCGCGATGGTGCGAACGCTCTTCCAGGCGGATATCATTTCTTCGCCGTGTCGGGCAGCGTAATGCGGCGGAAGACCTCGTCCAGCTGACCCTCTTCGGTGCGCAGCGCCTCGAGCCGCCAGCCTTCGCGCGTGGCGAGCGCCGCGACCTCGCGCGCCAGCTCCCCGGCCGCGGCCTTGTCGGCCGGGAACACGCGGTACGCGCCGTCAACCAGCTCGACTCGCCCGAGCGGCGCGAGCCGGTCGGCGCTCACGCCCTGCCCGGAAACCGTGACCGCCCCCGCGAGCGCCGACATGCCGCGCAGCTCCGCCGGGGTGCCGTTGGCGACGATACGGCCGCGGTCGATGATGATCGCGCGGGTGCACGCGGCGTCGACCTCCTCGAGGATGTGGGTCGAGAACACGACTGCCTTCGTGCGTCCGAGCTCGCGGATCAGGTTGCGCACCTCGTGCTTCTGGTTCGGGTCGAGGCCGTCGGTCGGCTCGTCCAGTACCAGCACCTCCGGGTCGTGGATCAGCGCCTGGGCCAGGCAGGTGCGGTGCTTGTAGCCCTTGGACAGCGTGTCGATGCCCTGGTGCAGGACCGAGGAGAGGAAGCACAGTTCGACCACGCGCGCGATCGCCCTTTGCTTGCCCTCGCCCGCCAGGCCGCGCATGTCGGCCGCGAAGGCGAGGAAGCCGCGCACCGTCATGTCGGGATACGCGGGCGCGGCCTCGGGCAGGTAGCCGATCAGGCGCTTGGCCTCGAGCGGAGACTCGGTCACGTCGTAGCCGCCGACCGCGACCTTGCCCTCGCTGGGCGGGATGAACCCAGTGATCATGCGCATGGTGGTCGACTTGCCGGCGCCGTTCGGCCCCAGGAAACCGAGCACCTCGCCGCGCTCGACGTCGAACGAAACGCCGTCCACCGCGCGCTTGGGGCCGAACGACTTCACCAGATTTTCAATTCGGATCATGGCTTGCAAGGCTTGCGCTGCGGCTTCAAGGGGCCGCATTATCGCCGAATTTTCCGCGCAGGCCCGAGGATCGGCCGCGAGCCTTAATTCAGGCTTAAAGCTGGCCGCGGATTATCGGCGGCGGTAAAATCGCCGCGTTCCACTCCCCGCTTCATCTCTACACCGAGGATCCGTATGGACAAGGAATTGCTTTCCAAGACCGCGGCCGCGATGGTTGCGAAGGGCAGGGGCCTTCTCGCCGCCGACGAATCGAGCGGCACCTGCGAGAAGCGCTTCAAGTCTGTCGGCGTCGAAAGCACGGAGGAGAACCGGCGCGCCTACCGCGGCCTGCTGTTCGCCACGCCCGGCGTCGAGCAGTATGTGTCGGGCGTGATCCTGTTCGACGAGACGATTCGCCAGAAGACGAGCGACGGCGTGGCGTTCCCGCAGTTTCTGGCCGGCAAGGGAATCATCCCCGGAATTAAGGTCGACAAGGGCGCGCAGGACCTCGCGCTTTGCCCCGGTGAGAAGGTGACCGAAGGGCTGGACGGCCTGCGTGCGCGGCTGGCCGAATACTTCAAGCTTGGGGCGCGCTTCGCCAAATGGCGCGCCGTGATCGCCATCGGCGCGCGGATTCCGACGCACAGCTGCCTGTACGCCAATGCGCACGCGCTGGCGCGCTACGCCGCGCTGTGCCAGGAGGCCTCGATCGTGCCGATCATCGAGCCCGAAGTGCTGCTCGACGGCGATCACACGATCGAGCGCTGCGAGGAAGTCACGGAAGCGACCCTGCGCGCGACCTACGCCGCGCTGGCGGCGCACAACGTTTCGTTCGAGCACACGATCCTCAAGGCGAGCATGGTGCTCTCGGGCAAGGACTGCGCGCGCCAGGCCGGCGTCGACGAGGTCGCCGAGCGCACGTTGCGGGTGCTCAAGCGCACCGTGCCGGCCGCGCAGCCGGGCGTCGTGTTCCTCTCCGGCGGCCAGTCGGACATCGACGCCACCGCCCACCTGAACGCGATGGCGGCAGTGAAGGGGCTGCCCTGGCCGCTCAGCTTCTCGTACTCGCGCGCGTTGCAGAATCCCGCCCTCAAGGCATGGCGCGGCAGCGCGCAGAACGTCGCCGCGGCACAGAAGGCGTTTCATCACCGGGCGCACATGAACGGCCTCGCCTGCCAGGGCAAGTGGAAGCCCGAGCTGGAAAAGCAGGCCGCATGAGGGCCGCGCTGTTCGAATCCGGCATCGCGAGCCTGCCGCGCATCGGGCGCGGCAAGGTGCGCGACATCTACGCGCTTGGCGACGACAGGATGCTGATCGTGGTCAGCGACCGGCTGTCCGCCTTCGACGTGGTGCTGCCAGACCCGATCCCGGACAAGGGCGCGGTGCTGACCCAGATGTCGAACTTCTGGTTCGAGAAGCTGGCGCACGTCGTTCCCAATCACCTGACCGGGATCGACCCCGAATCGGTCGTCGTCGACGAAACTGAAAAAGCCCAGGTTCGCGGCCGCTCGGTGGTGGTGAAGAAGATGAAAGCCCTGCCGATCGAGGCCGTGGTGCGCGGCTACCTGATCGGCTCGGGCTGGAAGGACTACCAGAAGAGCGGCAAGGTATGCGGCATCGCGCTGCCCAAGGGCCTCGCGCAGGCGCAGAAGCTGCCCGCCCCGATCTTCACCCCCGCGACGAAGGCGGCCGAGGGGCACGACGAGAACATCTCCTTCGAGCAGGTCGTCGCGCTGATCGGCCGGCCGCTCGCCGAGCAGGTGCGCGCGGTCTCGATCCGCCTCTACAAGGAGGCGGCGGACTACGCAGCAGGCAGGGGCATCATCATCGCCGACACCAAGTTCGAGTTCGGCACCGACGCGCAGGGCAGGCTGGTGCTGATCGACGAGGCGCTTACCGCGGACTCGTCGCGCTTCTGGCCCGCGGACTCCTACCGGGTCGGGATCAGCCCGCCCTCGTTCGACAAGCAGTACGTGCGCGACTACCTGGAAACCCTCGACTGGGACAAGACGCCGCCGGCGCCGAGGCTTCCGGCCGAGGTGATTGCGAAGACATCCGAGAAATACCGCGAGGCGCTCGAGCGGCTCACAGGGAGAAAGCTTGCATGATCGGCATCGTGATGGGATCGACGTCGGACTGGGAAACCATGAAGGCGGCGGCCAAAATGCTGCAGGACTTCGGCGTGCCTTTCGAAGCCAAGGCGATGTCGGCGCACCGGACTCCGCAGGCGGTCGCGGAGTGGGCCGGCGGCGCCGCCAAGCGCGGCGTGAAGGCGATCATCGCCGCCGCGGGCGGCGCGGCGCACCTTGCCGGGGTGGTCGCGGCGCACACCACGCTGCCGGTGCTCGGCGTGCCGATGCCCTCCAAGCACCTGCAGGGCCTGGATTCGCTGCTCTCGACCGTGCAGATGCCCAAGGGCATCCCGGTGGCGACCTTCGCCATCGGCGAGGCGGGCGCGGCGAACGCCGCGCTGTTCGCCGTCGCGCTGCTCGCGCTCTCCGACGCGGGCATGGCAAAGAAGCTCGAGGACTTCCGCCGCAAGCAGAGCGAGGCGGTTCTGCAGGCCGCGCCGCTCAAGCTGTGAGCGAGGAGGTCCGGCGCGCGGCCGAAATCCTGCGCGCCGGCGGGCTGGTCGCGTTTCCGACCGAGACGGTGTACGGGCTGGGCGCGGACGCCGCGAGCGAAGCGGCGTTGAAAAAGCTCTACGCGCTCAAGCGGCGGCCGGCCGACCACCCGGTGATCGTTCATTTCGCGAGTGCCGAACTCGCGTTCGAATGGGCGCGCGAAGTGCCCGAAGCCGCGCGCAGGCTCGCCGCGCTGTTCTGGCCGGGACCTCTGACTTTGATCCTGAAGCGTGCCCCGCGGGTCGGAGATTTCGTCACCGGTGGGCAGGACAGCATCGGCCTGAGGGTGCCCTCGCATCCCGTGGCGCAGGCCTTGCTGCGCGAATTCGGCGGCGCCATTGCGGCTCCGTCCGCCAATCGGTTCGGCCGCGTGTCGCCGACCCGGTCAGAGCACGTGCGCGAAGACCTCGGCGGCGACGTCGAGCTGGTGCTGGAGGGCGGCGCGAGCGAGATGGGGATCGAGTCCAGCATCGTCGACCTGTCGCGCGGGCGCGCCGTGCTGCTGCGCCCGGGCGCGATCTCGGCCGCGGCGCTCGAGCGTGCGCTTGGCGCGCCGCTCGCGGCGCCCGACGCGCACGCGCCGCGCGCCTCGGGCACGCTCGAGCGGCACTATGCGCCGCGCACGCCGCTGCGGCTGGTGCCCTCGCATGCGCTCGACGCCGAGATCGCCCGCGGCGGGGCGAAGGTGGCGGTGCTCGCGTTTTCCCGTCCCGATGCGCGCGCCGAGCGCTGGCTGCGCATGCCGCGCAACGCCGCGGGCTATGCGCACCGGCTGTACGCGGCGCTGCGTGAGCTGGACGCGGCCGGCTGCGCGCAGATCCTGGTCGAGCAGCCGCCGGACGACCCGGCTTGGTCGGCGGTGCGCGACCGGCTCGCGCGCGCGGCGGCGCCGGCTTAGTGCGACATCAGAACGGGGACGGTCATCGACTCCAGCAGGGTGCGCGTTACGCCGCCGAGGATCAGCTCCGACATGCGCGAGTGGCCGTAGGCGCCCATCACGATCAGGTCCGAATCGAGGTCGGCGGCGCGCGACAAGAGCTGATTTCCGACGTCGACGTCGTCGGCCTGGTACTGCGACACGGTGACCTTCACGCCGTGGCGCGATAGATACAGGCCGATATCTGCGCCGGGCACGTCGCCGTGCATGCCGCCCTTCTTGCCGACGTTGAACGCGGCGACCTGCACCTGCTTGGCGCCCTGCAGCAGCGGCAGCGCGTCGGTCAGGGCCCGGGTGGCCTCCTGGCTCGCGTTCCAGGCCACCAGCACCTTGTCGCCCAGCGCACGCTTATCGCGCGCGTAGGGCACGATCAGCACCGGGCGCCCCGCAGCGAGCAGCAGGTGCTGCTCGAAATCCTGCGTCAGCCCGCTGCTGCCGCTGCCGTCGTCCTGCCCGACGATCACCAGGTCGGCGTAGCGCGCGTGCAGCGTCACCGCGTCCAGCGCGTCGGCGCTCGAGCTGCGCCATTCACATCTCGAGCAGTTGGAGCGTTGTACCGCGGCGTCCCACGCCTTGCGGCCCGCCTGCGCCAGGTCGGCGCGCGCCTTGGCCTGGGCTTTCTCGATGAACTCGCCCGCCTCGGCGATCGCCCAGCCCGGCAGCGGATTCACGCTCAGCGCGTGCAGGCCGACCAGGTGGGCGTCGAACTTCTGCGCCAGCGAGAACGCGATGTCGAGGCGAGAATCGACGCCCTTGCCCGCGTCGAGATGGACCAGGATCGTCTTGTAGGACATGACGTTCTCCATACTTTCGAAAAGATCGTTGAGCTATCTTGCACCGGGCTCGAGCGGCTTCTTTGACGTGGGTCAAACGTCTAGAATCGGGCTCATGCGCCGTGTCGCCATCCTACTCTGCACGCTTGCCGCCGGCTGCGCCTCGCATACCCAGGTCTCGGTCGGCGCAGGGTCGGCGAGCGGAACCTACCTGGGCCTGGATGTTCAGAGCGGCTCGGCCGCGGGCGCGATCATTGCTATCGGTGCGCTCGGGGCGATGTATGGCTCCGGCGGCGAGCGCGGGCAGGCCCCCGCGCTGCTCGAGGGCCGCACGGTGCGCGAGCAGGACTGCACCAAGCCGCTCGAGGACCCGAGCGCCAACCTGCGCTGCCGCTAGGGCCTAGGCGCGCTGCGGGCCGGGACGGCCGCCTTCGACCACGAAGCCGGCGAGAGTGCTGCAGGCGGCGCCGGGCTCGGCGACGGTTTCCATGGCGCGCAGGTCGGCTTTCAGCGTCGCAGGTTCGATGTCCATGCGCACGTAGCCGCGGTAGCGACCGTCGGCGAGCTTCACGTGCGGGTTGTCGGCGCGGGCGGCGTCGAGCTGCTTCTGGGCCCGCGCCTGGGAGGTGATCGAGGTGCCGCAGAACTCGCTCGCCAGCACCGGCGAGGCGGGGTCGTCGAAATCGAGCTTCAGGTCGGCCACGGCGTGGTGGTGCACGTCACCGCCGATGACAACCGGGTTTTGCAGCTTGTTGGAAGCAACTGAGGTCAGGAGTCGTTTGCGCGCCATCGGATAGCCGTCCCAGCCGTCGGTCCAGTAGCGTCGCGCGCTGCCGCTGCCGACGCCGAAGCGCGCCATGAGGGTCTGTTGCGCGATGACGTTCCAGCTCGCGCGCGAGGCGCCGAAGGCGCGCTCGAGCCAGGCTTCCTGCGCGGCGCCGAGCAGGCTGCGGTCCGGATCGTGGAGCGCCGGGCACTCGCGCACGTCGACCACGTTGCTGCCGCCGGAGTAACGCGGGCAGACCTGGTGCGCGCGGTACTGGCGGTCGTCGAGCAGGTAAAAGCGCGCCAGCGCGCCCCAGCCGAACTGGGTGTGGACGCGCATGTGCGGGCCGTCGGGGCGCATGCGCGCGGGCAGCGGCATGTGCTCGTAGTAGGCGCGGTAGGCCGCGGCGCGGCGCGCGAGGAAACGCGCACCGATCATGCCGTCGCCACCGCGGTCGTCGGCGTAGTCGTTGTCGACCTCGTGGTCGTCCCAGGTCGCGAGCCAAGCGCAGGCCGCGTGCGCCGCCTGCAGGTCGGGGTCGCTCTTGTAGCAGGCGTAGCGCATGCGGTACTCGTCGAGCGTGTAGGGCTCGCCCGGGTTCTGCTTGCGCACGTGGCGCCGGCCCCAGGAAGACTCGTAGATGTAGTCGCCGAGGAACACCACCAGCTCCGGGGCATCGCTCACCGCGTGGCGCCAGGCGCCGTAGTAGCCCTGCTCGTACTGCTGGCACGAGGCGAAGGCGAAGCGCAGCCGCTCCACGGGCGCGTCTCGCCGCGGCGCGATGAGCAACCGGCCAGTCGGGCTGATTGCGTCGCCCGCCATGAAGCGGTACCAGTACCAGCGCCCGGGCTCGAGCCCCTTCACTTCCACGTGCACCGAATGCGCCCACGCGGGCGTAGCGCTCTCGAGCCCCGAGGCGACGATGTTGCGCATCGCCTCGTCCGCCGCAACTTGCCAGCGCACCGGCACCGGCACCGGGTCGAGCCCGCCGTCGTCGCGCTCGAGGTCGGTAATCAGGCGGGTCCACAGCACCGCGCCGCTGGCGCTCGGGTAGCCCGAGGCGACGCCGAGGCGGAACGGATCGCGCGCGAAGCGCGGCGCGCCGGCCGCGCCGGGCGGCGCGCCCGCCGCCAGGCCGAGCGCGGCGAGCGCGCGCAGGAATTCGCGCCGTGAGCTCATTTCCGGCTCATTTTCCGCTCATTTTCCGATATCCGAGAAGTACTCGTGCTCCGCGGTGTTGACCAGGCTGCGGCGCAGCTCGACCGGCGCGCTGTGGTAAGTGTACGCAACGCGGTCGATCTCGAGCAGGGGCGCGCCTTTCTTGACGCCGAGCAACCGCGCCACCTCGGCGTCGGCGAGGCGGGCGCGCAGGCGCTCGCTGGTGCGCAGCACGTTGATGCCGTAGCGCGTCTGGTAGAGGTGGTAGATGGTGTTGTCGCGCTCGGTCAGGATGGGCTCCGAGAGGTCGGCGAACAGGCGCTGCGGCAGCACCAGGTCGTCGAGGATCACCGGCTTGCCGGCGAGCGACAGCAGATTTCGGATGCGCAGCACCGCGTCGCCGGCCGCGATGCCGAGCCTGGCGGCCTCCGCCGCCTCGGCGCGGCCGCGCCGGAACGCGAGCGTCGCGGTGCGCGGATACTGCTTTTCGCCCGCGCGCGGCACGACGTGGAAGAAGTGGAACATCAGCCGGTTGGCGCCGTGCGTGGCGACGAAGGTGCCGCTGCCCTGGCGCCGCACGACCACGCCCTCGGCCACCAGCTCGTCGATCGCCTTGCGCAGGGTGCCGATCGAAACGCCGTAGCGCTGTGCCAGCCTCGCCTCCGAGGGCAGCGCTTCGCCCGGCTGCCACTCGCCTTGCGCCAGGCTCTGGGTGAGCACCCGCTTCACTTCCTTGTAAAGCGGCGCGGCGACCGCGCGGTCGAGGACCTGGTTCATCGCGCCACGACTCTAGCACGTAAGTCATACAACTCATATAGTTGACTCTGCCTTGGCGCCAGGCTTAGACTGCCCGTTCCCCGCAACAGCGCGATCCGAACGGAGAGGGCGATGATTCACTTCGTAGTGCACGAGGAGGGTGACGGCGTGGGCGTCGTCGTGGTCGAGGGCGTGAAGGCCGGGCAGGAGCTGACCGGCTGGATCATGGAGGACGACAGGGACATCAAGGTCAAGGCCCAGAGCGATATTCCGATCGGGCACAAGGTCTCGCTCAAGGACTACAAGCCGGGCGACACTGTGATCAAGTACGGCGTCGATATCGGCAAGGTGGTCGCCCCGATCAAGCGCGGCGAGCACCTGCACGTTCAAAACCTCAAGACCAAGCGGTGGTGAGAATGGACCTATCCAAAGCGAGCTTCTGGGGCTACAAGCGCGAAAACGCCCGCGTGGGCGTGCGCAACCACGTCATCGTCCTGCCGGTGGACGACATCTCGAACGCGGCCGCCGAGGCGGTGGCGAACAACATCAAGGGCACCATGGCGCTGCCGCACCCCTACGGGCGGCTGCAGTTCGGCGCCGACCTCGAGCTGCACTTTCGCACGCTCATCGGCACCGGCTCGAACCCGAACGTCGCCGCGGTGGTGGTGATCTGCATCGAGGAAGGCTGGGGCAAGAAGGTCGCCGACGGTATCGCCGCGACCGGCAAGCCGGTGGCCTACTTCGGCATCGAGCAGCACGGCGACCACGATACGATCCTGCGCGCCTCGAGGGCGGCGAAGGAATTCGTGCAGTGGGCGAGCGAGCGCCGGCGCGAGGAGCGCCCGTTGAAGGAGCTGTGGGTCTCGACCAAGTGCGGCGAGTCCGACACCACTTCCGGCTGCGGCTCGAACCCGACGGTGGGCAACGCCTTCGACAAGCTCTACCCGCTGGGCACCACGCTGGTGTTCGGCGAGACCACCGAGCTGACCGGCGGCGAGCACCTGGTCGCGGCGCGCTGCCGGGATGGCAAGGTCAGAGCGCGCTTCCAGTTCATGTTCGACCGCTACCAGGAAGTGATCGAGCGGCACAAGACGAGCGACCTGTCGGACTCGCAGCCGACCAAGGGCAACATCGAGGGCGGCCTGACCACGATCGAGGAAAAGGCGCTGGGCAACATCCAGAAGATCGGCCGCAAGTGCGTGGTCGACGGGGTGCTCGACAAGGCGGAGGCGCCCACCGGGCCGGGACTGTGGTTCATGGACTCGTCATCGGCCGCGGCGGAGATGGTGACGCTGTGCGCGGCTTCGGGCTTCGCGCTGCACTTGTTCCCCACCGGGCAGGGCAACGTGATCGGCAACCCGATCCTGCCGGTGATCAAGCTGTGCGCCAATCCGCGCACGCTGCGCACCATGGGCGAGCATATCGACGTCGACGTCTCGGGGCTGCTGAGAAAAGAAATGACGCCCGATCAGGCCGGCGACAAGCTGCTCGAGTGCATGCTGCGCACCGCCAACGGCCGGCTGACCGCCGCCGAGGCGCTCGGCCACCGCGAGTTCGTTCTTACGCGGCTCTACGAATCGGCATAGAAGGATGCGCGGCGCCGATATCCTGGCGCGGACGCTCTCGCGGGCGGGGGCGAAGCACGTCTTCTCGCTCTCAGGCAACCACGTCATGTCCGTGTACGACGCGGCACTCGACGCGGAGCTCGACATCCTGCACGTGCGTCACGAGGCCGCCGCGGTGCACATGGCGGATGCCTGGGGCAGGCTCACCGGCGAGCCGGGCGTGGCATTGCTGACCGGCGGGCCGGGCCATGCCAACGGCGTGAGCGCGCTCTACACGGCGCTCGCTTCGGAGTCGCCGCTGGTGCTGCTCTCGGGCGAGGCGCCGATCGGCGAGCGGCACAAGGGCGCGTTCCAGGAGATGCGCCAGGGCGAGATGGCGGCGCCGGTGGTCAAGGCCGCCTTCTGCGCGCAAAGCGCGCGCACGATCGGCGAAGACCTGGCGCGCGCCTGGCGCCAGGCGAAATTCGGCCGGCCCGGGCCGGTGTACCTCGGCCTGCCGAGCGACGTACTCGAGGCGAAAATCGAACCCGGCGAGGGCGCCGTGCCCGCCGCCGAGGCATTCGCGGTCAAGGCGATCCCCCTGGGCGAAGCCGCGGCACAGGCGGTCCTGGCCGAGCTCGCGCGCGCCAGGCGTCCGCTCGTTCTCGCGGGGCCGGCGATGTCGAGCGATCGCGGGCGCGCGGCCTTGCGCGCGCTCGCCGATGCCGCCGGCGTGCCGGCGCTGTGCATGGAAAGCCCGCGCGGCGTGAACGACCCCTCGCTCGGTGCGCTGGCGAAAATGCTGGCGCAGGCCGATCTCGTCGTTCTGCTCGGCAAGCGCCTCGACTTCACGCTGCGCTACGGCCAGCCGCCCACGCTCGCCGCGGGCTGCCGCATCGTGCTGCTCGATCCCGAACCGGAAGCCCTGCGCCAGGCCGGTTACGCGCTCGGCGACCCGGCGCGCCTCGCGCTCGCTGCGCTGGCTAACCCGCTCGAGGCCGCGGCCGAGCTGGCGCGCCTCGCGCAGCCGTCGCGCTCGGGCTGGACCGACGAGGTCGCCGCGGCGCTGCGGGCGCGCCCGGCTGCCCGCCAAGCGGCCGGCGCCGGCGCCGTGCATCCCGCCGAGCTCGGTCGCGCCGTGCAGCGCGAGATCGAGCGCGCCGGCGAAGCGGTGCTGGTCGCCGACGGCGGCGAGTTCGGCCAGTGGGCGCAGGCCTGCGTCAGCGCGCCGACGCGCCTGATCAACGGGCCGGCGGGAGCGATCGGGAGCGCATTGCCGTTCGCGATCGCCGCCAAGCTCGCGCGACCCGCAGCGAGCGTGTTCGCGATGCTGGGGGACGGCACCTTCGGCTTTCACATGGCGGAGTTCGATACCGCGCTGCGCGCCAAGCTGCCGTTCGTCGCGGTGGTCGGCAACGACGGCTGCTGGAACGCCGAGCACCAGATTCAGCTCAGGGCCTACGGGCCCGAGCGCGCGCGCGGCTGCGAGCTGTTGCCGACGCGTTACGATCGCGTCGCGGCCGCGCTCGGCGGCCACGGCGAGCACGTCGAGCGCGCGGCCGAGCTGCCCGCGGCCCTGCAGCGCGCGGCCGGATCGGGGCGCGCGGCCTGCGTAAACGTGATGATCGAGCGCCTGGCCGCGCCGGTACTGCCCGCATGAGTACGCTCAAGCTCCGCGTCTGGCGCGGCGGGCCGCAAGGCGGCGCCTTCCAGTCGTTCGAGGTGCCGCGCCAGGCGAGCCAGAGCGTGCTCGATGTCGTTACCTACGTCCAGCGCTCGATCGATCCGACGCTCGCCTACCGCTTCGCCTGCCGGGTCGGCATGTGCGGCTCGTGCGCGATGACGGTGAACGGCGTCGCGCGCTGGACCTGCCGCACCCACGTCGACCGGGTATGCGCCGACGGCCGGCTCGAGCTCGCGCCGCTCGCCAACCTGCCTGTGATCCGCGACCTGGTCACCGACATGCGCGAATTCTTCGACAAATGGGCGCGCGCGCGCGGGCGCTTCGAGGGGCGGCGCACGCGGCGCGACGATTTCGAGCGCGTCGCGCCCGACTCCGAGCCGCGCCGGCAGGTCGACGCCGCGATCGAGTGCATCGGCTGCGGCGTGTGCTACAGCTCCTGCGACGTGGTGGCCTGGAACCCGGACTACCTCGGTCCCGCCGCGCTCAACCGCGCCTGGACCCTGCTGCGCGACGTGCGCGACGGCGCGCGCCTCGAGCGCCTGCGGGCGGTCGCCGGCGACGCCGGCTGCCACGCCTGCCACACCCATCTGAGCTGCAGCGAGCGCTGCCCGAAGCACATTTCGCCCACCGCGGGCATCGCGGGCCTCAAGCGCGCGGCCGCGGCCGCGGCACTGAAGGGGGAGCTGTGAGCACGAGGCGCGAAGCTCTGCTTTGGGCCGCGCAGCGCGCAAGCGCCGCGCTGCTCGCGCTGTGCGTCGTCGTCCACCTCGCGACCATGATCTACGCGGCGCACAGCGGCCTTGGCGCGGCGCAGATCCTCGAGCGCACCCGAGGCAACGTCGCCTGGCTCGGTTTCTACTGCGTGTTCCTGCTCGCGGTCGTGGTGCACGTGCCGATCGGCTTGCGCGCGGTGCTGTCCGAGTGGCTCGGCTGGCGCGGCGCGGCGCGCGACTGGCTGCTGGCCGCCTTCGCGGCGGGGCTCGCCTGGCTCGGCGCGCGCGCGATCCTGGGGGTGTTCCTGTGAACCCTGCCCTGCGCGCGCGCAATCACCCCGGCTACTGGGCATTCCTCGTGCACCGGGTATCGGGCATCCTGCTCGCGCTCTACCTGCCGGCGCATTTCTGGGTGCTCGGGCTCGCGCTGCACCAGGTTGCGCGCCTGGACGCCTTCCTGCGCTGGACCGACCAGCCGCTGGTGCGTGCCGGCGAGTGGGGCCTGGTGCTGCTGCTGGCGGCGCACTTCACGGGCGGGCTGCGGCTGCTGGCGCTTGAATTCCTCGCCTGGCGCGAATGGCACAAGGCCCTGGCGGCGGTCGCGGCGGGCGTTTCGCTCGCGCTCGCGCTCGCGTTCGCGCTCGCGCTCTAACGATGGATAGAATATGGCGATGAAGATAGAACCCGTTCAGATCGAACAAGCGGCGAAAGAGCTCTACGTGCGCGCGCTCAAGCTGCTGCCGCCCGACATCAAGCAGGGCTTCGCCGCGCTCGCGGGCCTCGAGTCGGACGCCACCGCCAGGAGCGTGCTCGGCACCATGATCACCAACATCAAGGTGGCCGAGGACACCGACAACCTGCTGTGCCAGGACACCGGCATCCCGATCTACAACGTGTGGATCGGGCGCGGAGTCGAAGTCGACGGCGCAGAACTCAAGGACGCCATCCGGCGCGGCTGCGAGCGCGCCACGCGCGAGTACCCGCTGCGCTCGTCGGTGGTGCACCCGGTCACGCGCGTCAACGAGCACACCTCCTGCGGGCGCGGCGTTCCGGTGATCAACATCGACTTCACGCGCGAGCGCGACACGCTCGCGATCGAGATGGTGCCCAAGGGCTCGGGCTCGGAGAACAACTCCTTCCTGCGCATGGCGATCCCGGCCGAAGGGGTCGATGCGGTCAAGACCTTCGTCGTCGATTGCGTGCTCGAGGCGGGCGGCAAGACCTGCCCGCCGACCATCATCGGGGTCGGGGTCGGCGGCACCGCCGACCTGTGCCTGCACCTGGCCAAGGTCGCCGCGACGCGGCCGCTAGGCAGCCGCTGCGAGGACCCGGAAGGCGCCAAGCTCGAGGCGCAGCTGACGCAGGCGGTAAACCGGCTCGGCGTCGGGCCGCAGGGCCTGGGCGGCGACTCGACCGCGTTCGCAGTGCATGTCGAGACCGCCGCGACCCACATCACGATGAACCCGGTTGCGGTCAACATGCAGTGCCATTCAGCGCGCCGCGCGCGGGCGACCTTTCGTACGTCGGGGGTCGAATATGGCTACTAGCATTCGCGCCGCGTTGGCGTTCTCATTGGCGATCGGGACCTCGCAGACATGCGCGGCCGAGGTGGCGGGCGTCACGCTCGCGCCAAGCGTCCAGGTCTCGGACACGACCCTCACGCTGAACGGCGCCGGGCTGCGCCGGAAGGTGTTCTTCAAGGTTTATGTCATGGGCCTGTACGTCGCGCACAGTAGTCCGGACGCGAGCGCGCTACTGGCCGAGCCGGGACCGAAGCGGGTGGCGATCCACATGCTGCGCGATGTCGGGGCGGACACCTTCACCAACGCGTTGCGCGAGGGCATCCGCGACAACCATACCGAAGCCCAGGCGGCCGCGCTCGAGCCGCGCGTCAAGCAGCTTGCCGCGGTGATGAGCGCGGTCGGCGAAGCCAAGGACGGGATGAACATAGCGCTCGATTGGATCCCCGGCAGCGGCACCGCGGTCGTGATCGACGGCGCGGCGCGCGGCGAGCCGATCGCGGGCGAGGATTTCTACCGCGCGCTGCTGCGCATCTGGCTGGGAGACAACCCGGTGCAAACCGACCTCAAGAAGGCGCTGCTCGGCGCGCAGGACTGACATGGCCCAGCACGAATTCACCACCCCGGTTACCGAAGCGCAGGTTCGCGCGCTGCGGGTGAACGACACGGTGACGCTCAACGGCACGCTGTATGGCATCCGCGACGCGACCCTGATCCACATGTTCGACCGTGGCCGCAAGACCCGCTTCGACCTCTCAGGACATGCCGTGATCCACACCGCTCCGAACGTGAAGAAGGTGCCCAAGAGCGCCGAGTATCCGACCGGCTACGCGCCGGTGTGCATCGGCACCACCACCAGCGACCGCATGGAGCGCTTCACCCGGCCGCTGATGCAGCACAACGGGGTGCGCATCATCATCGGCAAGGGCGGCCTGCGCGAGCGCTCGCTCGCGGCTTTCGGCGAGCTGGGCGGTGCCTACCTTGCGATTATCGGCGGAACCGCCGCGCTCGAGACCACCTGGATCGAGGCGATCGAGGACGTGGATCTGGACGACCTCAACCCGGAATCGCTGTGGAAGTTCCGCATCAGGGGCTTCGGCCCGCTGCTGGTGGCGATGGACAGCCACGGCGAGAGCCTCTACACCAGGATCAGGCGCACGGCGCAGGAGCGGCGCGCCGACGCGCTCGCGAGCCTGGGCGTCAAGTAGTGCGCGAGCTTGCGACCGACATCCTGATCCTCGGCTCGGGCGGCGCCGGCCTGTTCGCCGCGCTGCACGCGCACCAGGCCGCGCCGCAGCTGTCGATCACGATCGCGGTCAAGGGCCTGCTCGGCAAGTGCGGCTGCACGCGCATGGTCCAGGGCGGCTACAACGTGGCGCTCGCGCCGGGCGATTCGATCGAGCGCCATTTCATGGACACCATCGAGGGCGGCAAGTGGCTGCCGAACCAGGAGCTGGCGTGGAAGCTGGTCACGCTCGCGATCGAGCGCATCCGCGAGCTGGAGAACGAGCTGGGGTGCTTCTTCGACCGCAATCCGGACGGCACGGTGCACCAGAAGGCGTTCGCGGGCCAGAGCTTCGATCGCACGGTGCACAAGGGGGACCTGACCGGGATCGAGATCATCAACCGCCTTGCGGAGCAGGTTTGGGCGCGCGACATCGGGCGGCTGGAGGAGCACCGCGCGGTCGAACTTATCAAAGCAAGAGACGAAGAAGCCATTTCGGGCGTCGTGTTCGTCGACATGCGCAGCGGCGAGTACGTACTGGTGCGCGCCAAGGCGGTGCTGCTCGCCACCGGCGGCGGTCCGACCATGTACCGCTATCACACGCCCTCGGGTGACAAGAGCTGCGACGGTCTGGCGATGGCGCTGCGCGCGGGCCTGCGGCTGCGCGACATGGAGATGGTGCAGTTCCACCCGACCGGGCTGCTGGCGGGCGCGCACACGCGCATGACGGGAACCGTGCTCGAAGAAGGCCTGCGCGGCGCTGGCGGCTATCTGCTCGACGCCAACCGCGAGCGCTTCATGCACAAATACGACTCCAAGCTCGAGCGCGCGACGCGCGACATCGTCTCGCGCGCGATCTTCAGCGAAATGCGCGCCGGGCGCGTGACGCCCAACGGCGGGGTCTACATCTCGATGGCGCACCTCGGCCCGGACAAGGTGGCGCAGGCCTTCAAGGGCATGGTCGAGCGCTGCGCCGACAGCGGCTTCGACCTCGCCGGCGGGCTGGTCGAGGTGGTGCCGACCGCGCACTACATGATGGGCGGGGTCGAGTTCGCGCCCGACTGCGCCAGCGCGCTGCCCGGCCTGTTCGTCGCCGGCGAGGACGCGGGCGGGGTGCACGGCGCGAACCGCCTCGGCGGAAACGGGGTGGCGAACTCGACCGTGTTCGGCGGCGTCGCGGGCGAGGCGATGGCGGCCTGGGTGGCCGCCCAAGGGACGCTGCGCGAGCCCGACCGGGAGCAGATCGACGCCGCGCGCTCGCGCTGCGAGCGCCCGTTCGCGAACAAGGCCTCCGCCCGCGGCGGCGTCGAGCCGGCGCGGGAGGCGTTGTTCGACCTGATGTGGCACAAAGTCGGCATCATCCGCGACGCCGCGGGGCTGCGCTCGGCGCTGACCGAGCTGGACGCGATCGAAACGGATCTCGACGCATGTGCGCTCGCCGACCACAATCGCGCCTTCAACCTTTCCTGGCACGACTGGATGAACCTGAAGAGCCTGATCGAGGTCAGCCGCGTGATCGCGTACGCGGCGCTCGCGCGCGAGGATTCGCGCGGCGCACATTTCCGCGACGATTTCCCGCACACGGGGCCGCTCGAAGCGTCGCGCTACACCAGCGCCCGGCTCGCCGGCCGCGGAGTGGAGATCGCGCTGCGTCCGGTCGAGTTCACGCGCGTGCGCCCGGGCCAGTCGCTGCTCGCGGCGGCATAGCGATGGCCGAATCCGTCGACTGGCCGCTGGAGATCCATCGCCTTCTCTGCGCGGCGAAGGTCGGCATCGTGGGCTATGTCCCCGACGCGGGCCACAAGCGGCTGATCGAGCTATGCCGCGCCGACGGCGCGATGCACGCGGTGCCGCTCACCACCGAGGAGGAAGGCATCGGCCTGGCGGTCGGCGCCTGGCTCGGCGGCGAACGCTGCGCGCTGCTGATGCAGTCGAGCGGCGTGGGCAACATCATCAATGCCCTCGCGACTATCAAGGAGTGCCGAGTCCCGCTGCCGATGCTGATCACGATGCGCGGCGAATACGGCGAGTTCAATCCCTGGCAGGTGCCGATGGGACAAGCGACCCCGGTCGTGCTCGAGGCGATGGGCGTGGTAGTGCAGCCGGTGCGCGAGGCGGCGGGCATCCCGGCCGCGGTCGACGCCGCGCTGCGCCTGGCTTACAACAGCTACGTCGCCAGCGCGGTGCTGATCTCGCAGCGCGTGATCGGCATCAAGACCTTCCAGGAGCAGGCGGCCAGATGAGCGCGATTCTGAAACGGCGCGAGGTGGTCGCGCAGCTGCTGGGCGATCGCGGCGAGCTGCTGGTGGTGGCCGGCCTGGGCTCGACCGCCTGGGACTGCACCGCGGCGGGCGACCACCCGCTGACCTTTCCGCTCTGGGGCGCGATGGGCCAGGCGGCGATGATGGGCCTGGGCCTCGCGTTGGCGCAGCCTGCGCGCCGCGTGCTGGTGGTAACCGGCGACGGCGAGATGCTGATGGGCATGGGCTCGCTCGCCACCATCGGCGTGCAGCAGCCGGCGAACCTGAGCGTGGTGGTGATCGACAACGAACGCTACGGCGAGACCGGGATGCAGGCCACGCACACCGCCTCGGGCGTCGACCTCGCCGCGGTGGCGCGCGCCTGCGGCTTTCGCCATGCGGGCAGCGTGACGCGCGAGGGCGAGATCGCGGCGCTGCGCGCCGCGGTCCATACCCAGCCGGGGCCGAACTTCGCCGCGGTGAAGGTCGTCGCGGACAAGGCCCCGATCGTGCTGCCGCCGCGCGACGGCGGACTGCTCAAGGCGCGCTTTCGCCGAGCGCTGCTGGGCAACGCGGCCGATACGCAGTAGCCGTCAACCGACGTACTTGCGCAAGAACCCCAGGGTTCTCTCGCGCGCGAGCTTCGCGCTCTGCGCGTTGAACGAGCCGCGCTGGTCGCAGTTGAACCCGTGCCCCGCCGGGTAGAAGTGGGCGGTCGCCTCCGGGTGCGCTGCCGCGACCTTCTTCGCCTGCTCGAGCGGGATCGATTGGTCCTGCTCCCCGAAGTGGAACATCACCGGACACTTGGGCTGCTCGGAAATGAAATTCGGGATTGCGCCGCCGTAGTACGGCACGGCGCAGGCGAGGCCGGGCAGGCGCCCCGCGGCGACCCAGGTGACCGCGCCGCCCCAGCAGTAGCCGACGATGCCGACCTTGCCGGCGGGCTTCACCGCCTCGATCCCCGCGCTGACGTCGATCAGGGTCTGCTTCCAGTCGAGCTTCTGCATGATGGCGCGTCCGGCCTCGATCTCGGGCTGGGTGTAGCCGGTCTCGTAGCCGCGCTGGACCCGGTCGTACATCGCGGGCGCAAGCGCGAGGTAACCGTCGGCCGCGTATCCGTCGGCGACCGACCGGATGTGGCTGTTGACGCCGAAGATCTCCTGGATCACTACCACGCCGCCGCGCGGCTTGCCGACCGGATCGGCGCGGTAGGCGCCGAGCTTGTGCCCGTCGGCCGCGGTGAGTTCGATCATCTTCCCCATCTTCTCCTCCTGTTGCAGGTTGGCCGGCCATTCTAGCGGCAGCCGGTAGAATCCGGGACCATGAACAAGACCGCTGACGAGTTGCTGAAGCTCGCGCGCGCTGCGCTCGAGCGCGCCGGCGCCGGGTCGCGCATGGCCGAGGCCGCGGCGCGCCACCTGGTCGCGGCCGAGGAGCATGGTCTGCCGACCCACGGCATGTCGCGCGTTCCGTTCTACTGCGCGATGCTGAAGAACGGCCGCGCCGACGGGGCGGCGCGGCCGCGGCTCCTGTCGGACAAGGCGGCCGTGTGCCTGATCGACAACTGCGACGCGCTGCCCTACGAGGCCTGCGAGTGGGCGATCGCCGAGGTGACGGAGCGCGCGCGGCGCAACGGCATCGGCTACGCCGGGATCGCCCGCAGCGGCCACGTCGGCGTGCTCGGAATTCACCTCCTGCCGGTGGCGCGCGCCGGCATGACGGGCTTTGCGTTCACCAACTCTCCCGCCGCGATCCCGCCCTGGGGCGGCAGCAAGGCCTTGTTCGGTACCGACCCCGTGGCGGCCGTGTTTCCGCGGCCGGATGCGCAGCCGCTGGTGATCGACCTCGCGCTCACCACCGTGATCCGCGGCAAGATCATGCTCGCGGCGCAGAAGGGCGAGCGAATCCCGGAAGGCTGGGCGCTCGACCGCCACGGCAAGCCGACCACCGACCCGAAGGAGGCGATCGAGCACGGCAGCATGTTCCCGATTGGCGGCGTGAAAGGCGCCATGCTGGCGCTGATGTTCGAGCTGATCTGCGCCGCGCTCACCGGTTCGGCGATCGGCGCCGAGGCGGATTCGTTCTTCGCCGAGCGCGGCAACCGGCCGCGCGTCGGGCAGTCGTTCATCGCCATCGACCCCGGCGCGCTCGCCGGGCGCGAGAAGTATTTCGAGCGCGTCGAGACGGTGGTGCGCCTGATGCTGGCCGACGCCGGCGTGCGGCTGCCGGGCTCGCGCCGCTTCGACGCGCAAGCGCGCGCGCGGGCCGAGGGCATCGAGCTGTCCGACGCGCTGCTGGCGAAGATCGCGGCCCTGGCGGCGGGCTAGGAGCGCGCCGGGACGATGGCTGCCGCGCCGCTCTTGGACGCGTTCTGCGACGCACTGTGGCTCGAGGACGGCCTCGCGCGCAACACGATCGAATCGTACCGGCGCGACCTGACGCTGCTCGCGCGCTGGCTCGCGCGCCGCGGCGGCGCGCTCGAGACCGCGAACGAGGCGGAGCTGCACGAATTCTTCGCTTCGCGCCACCGCGGCGGGGCCTCGCACCGGGTGTCGTCGGATGCGCGCATGCTATCGACGCTCAAGCGCTTCTACCGCTACGCCCTGCGCGAGCGAAGAATCGCGTCCGACCCGACGCTAAGGCTGGATTCGCCCAAGCGCGCGCCGCGCTTCCCGAAGACGCTGTCCGAGGCCGACGTCGAGGCGCTGCTTGCCGCGCCTGACCTTGCCGAGCCGCTCGGGCTGCGCGATCGCGCGATGCTCGAAGTGCTGTACGCTTCCGGCCTGCGGGTTTCCGAGCTGGTGACGCTCAGGACCTTCGAGGTCAATCTCGACGCCGGCGTGCTGCGCGTGATGGGCAAGGGCTCCAAGGAGCGCCTGGTGCCGCTGGGCGAGGAGGCGGTGCACTGGCTGCAGCGCTACCTGCGCGAGGCACGGCCGCGCCTGCTCAGGCGCGCCGCGAGCGATGCGCTGTTCGTCACCGCGCGCGGCGCGGGCATGACGCGCCAGGCGTTCTGGCAAAACATCAAGCGCTACGGCGCGCGCGCGGTGCCGGGCAGAAGCCTGTCGCCGCACGTGCTGCGCCACGCCTTCGCCACGCACCTGATCAACCACGGCGCCGACCTGCGCGTGGTGCAGATGCTGCTCGGCCACGCCGACATCTCGACCACCCAGATCTACACTCACGTCGCGCGCGAGCGGCTCAAACAGCTGCACGCGAAGCACCATCCAAGAGGATGAGGCACCCGAGCCATAGCGAGACCCCTGCGACGCGGTTGCTGAAGAAGTACGGCGTCGCCTACCAGGAGCACTTCTACGACTACGTCGAGCGCGGGGGCGCGGAGCGCGGCGCCCAAGAGCTCGGCGTGCCCGGCGGCGAGGTGGTCAAGACGCTGGTGATGGAGGACGAGCGCGGAGCGCCGCTCCTGGTGCTGATGCACGGCGACCGCAAGGTATCGACCAGGAATCTCGCGCGCCAGGCCGGGCGCAAGCACATCGAGCCGTGCTCGACCCAGGTCGCGCAGCGCCATTCCGGCTACCAGGTCGGCGGCACTTCCCCCTTCGGCACGCGCAAGGCGATGCCGGTTTACATGGAGCGCTCGATCCTCGCGCTGCCGCGCATCTACGTGAACGGCGGGCGGCGCGGATTCCTGCTCAGCCTGGCGCCGGCCGAGGTCGCGCGCGTGCTCGCGCCGCAGCTGGTCGAGGTCGCGCTCGCGGACTAGTCCTTGCGCCGCTCGATCGAGACGCCGACGAACTTTGCGTTGCCGAGGATGCCGATCTTAGCCGCGCTCACCTTCACCCATGGCGCGCCGAAGTCGCCGACGATGAGCCGCGCGATGCGCTCGGCGAAGGTCTCGACCAGCCGGAAGTGTCCGCTCGAGGCGATGTCCCGGATGCGCAGCGCGACCTGCTCGTAGTCGATCGTGTCGGATACCTTGTCGCTCTCGAACACGGCCGTGCCGGGCAGGCCGATGTCGAGGTCGATCGAGACGACCTGCGGCACGTGGCGCTCGCGCTTGTGAATGCCGATCAGCACTTCGACGCGCAGCTCGCGGATGAGGATGCTGTCCATGGCCCGTGGCGGATTATAGGGGCCGCGAGGGTAGAATGGCCGGCCGATGCAAACCGTCCTGATCGTCCTCGCCGCGTACCTGCTGGGCTCGGTGTCGTTCGCGATCGTGGTGAGCCGCGTGCTCGCGCTGCCCGACCCGCGCTCCTACGGCTCGAAGAATCCCGGCGCGACCAACGTGCTGCGCAGCGGCAGCAAGGTTGCCGCCGTGCTCACGCTGCTCGGCGATGCGGGCAAGGGCTGGCTCGCGGTGTGGCTCGCGGCCGCGTTCGCGGGCACCGCCGCGGTCGCGGGCCTGGCTGCGCCGCTTGCCGGCCTTGCCGTGTTTGCGGGGCATCTGTTCCCCGTGTTCCATCGCTTCCGCGGCGGCAAGGGCGTCGCCACCGCGGCGGGAGTGCTGCTCGGCTTCGATCCCTGGCTCGGGCTGGCGACCATCGCGACCTGGATCGTGTTCGTGCTTTTCTTTCGCATCTCCTCGCTCGCGGCCCTTGCCGCGGCGCTGTTCGCCCCGTTCTACGCCTGGTGGCTGTTCGGCCTGCGGCCGCTGCTCGCCGCGGTGCTGGCGATCGCGCTGCTCCTGGTGTGGCGCCACCGCGCCAACATCGCCCGCCTCGTCGCGGGCACCGAGCCGCGCATTCGCTAGACGAGCGATTCGAGGTCCCAGCGCGGGCGCACGCCGAAGGCAGCGCGCTTTTGCGCCTGCCGGCCCCCCTGCCGCAGCCTGAGCGCGGCGGCGAGCGCGATCATCGCGCCGTTGTCGGTGCACAGCTCGGGCTCGGGATAGAACACGTCGAAGCCGCTGCGCGCGCCCTGCGCGTCCAGGCGCACGCGCAGCGCGCGGTTGGCGCCCACGCCGCCGGCCACCACGAGGCTGGTCAAACCGGTCGCTTCGATCGCCTGCACGCACTTCGCCGCCAGCACGTCGACGATCGCGTCCTGAAAAGCGCGCGCCACGTCGGCCCGGAACTGCGGGTCGGGATCGGCGCGCCGTACCAGCAGCATTACCGCGGTCTTCAGCCCGGAGAAGCTGAATTCGAGGTCGCCGCTGGCGATCATCGGCCGCGGCAGGCGGTAGCGCCCGGGCGCTCCGGATTCGGCCAGGCGCGCCAGCGCCGGTCCGCCTGGATACCCCAGGCCGAGCAGGGCGGCGGTCTTGTCGAAGGCTTCGCCGGCCGCGTCGTCCTGGGTCTCGCCCAGCAGCGCGTAGCGGGCGATCCCGTCGACCCGCATCAGCTGCGTGTGCCCGCCCGAGACCAGCAGGGCAACGAACGGAAAAGCGGGCGGACGCGCCGAGAGCAGGGGCGAAAGCAGGTGTCCTTCGAGGTGATGGATGCCGAGCGCGGGCACCTCGAGCGCGAGCGCCAGCGCGTGGGCGAAGGAGGCCCCGACCAGCAGCGCGCCCGCCAGCCCCGGGCCTTCGGTGTAGGCCACCGCGCCGAGCTGCTCGATTTCGCGCCCGGCCTGCCCGAACACCCCTCGCGCCAGCGGGATCAGGCGTCGGATATGGTCGCGCGAGGCCAGCTCGGGCACCACGCCGCCGTAGGCTTCGTGCATCGCGACCTGGGAATGGACCGCGTGCGCCAGCAGGCGCCCCTTGGCGGCGGCGTCGTACAGCGCGACGCCGGTTTCGTCGCAGGACGTTTCGATTCCCAGGATCAGCATGCGCCCGCCATTCTACGGGGCTGGCGGCAGGGCCTTGATTGCGGATATAATCCGCGCCTTTACGCACAACCCGCTGGGGATTGGATGCCGACTGTTCGCGTCAAGGAGAACGAGCCGTTCGAAGTGGCGATGCGCCGCTTCAAGCGCACCGTGGAGAAGACCGGGCTGCTGACCGAGTTGCGCGCCCGCGAGTTCTACGAGAAGCCGACCGCGGAGCGTAAGCGCAAGCTCGCCGCGGCCGTCAAGCGCCATCACAAGCGCCTGCGCAGCCAGATGCTGCCGCAGAAGCTGTACTAGGCCCGAAGGACGAGACATTCCCGCGCCCCGGCGCCGTGCGCCGGGGCGTTTCCGTTTCTGAGACCGCATGCCGCTCAAGGATCGCATCACCGAAGATATGAAGGCCGCCATGCGCGCCAAGGACCAGGCGCGCCTATCCGCGGTGCGCCTGCTGCTCGCGGCAATGAAGCAGAAGGAGGTCGACGAGCGCGTCGAGCTCACCGATGCGGACGTCGTCTCGATCATCGACAAGATGCTCAAGCAGCGCCGCGAGTCGATCGCCCAGTACGAGTCGGCCGGGCGCAAGGATCTCGCCGATGTGGAGAAGTTCGAGTCCGGCGTGCTTTCGCAATACCTGCCGCAGCAGCTCGGCGAGGCGGAGCTCGCCGAGGCGATTGCGGCGGCGATCGCCGAGTCCGGCGCCGCCGGCCCGAAGGACATGGGCAAGGTGATGGCGCTGCTCAGGCCGCGCCTGGCCGGCCGGGCGGACATGGGCAAGGTCTCCGGGCTGGTGAAATCCAGACTGTCTGCCTAAGGCGGCGCGCCGGCGGCTAAACTACGGCCAGGCGGCCGTTCCGTGATCCCCGAGAGCTTCAAGCAGGACCTGCTCAACCGCGTCGACATCGTCGACGTCGTGTCGCGCTACGTCAGGCTGAAAAAGGGCGGCGCCAATTTCACCGGCCTGTGCCCGTTTCACAACGAGAAATCGCCCTCGTTCACGGTCAGCCCGGCCAAGCAGTTCTACCACTGCTTCGGCTGCGGCGCGCACGGCAACGCGATCGGCTTCCTGATGTCGTACGCGGGTCTGGGCTACGTCGATGCGGTGAAGGATCTCGCCGCCTCGGCCGGGATGCAGATGCCGGAGTTCCGGCCGGCTTCGCCGCAGGAGAGCGCGCGCCGCGAGCGCGAAACCGACCTCTACGCCCTAATGGAGCGAGCGATGGAGTTCTACCGCGCCGAGCTCAAGAAGTCGCCGCGCGCGATCGAATATCTCAAGAGCCGCGGGCTGACCGGCGAGATCGCGGCGCGGTTCCGCGTCGGCTATGCGCCGGACGACTGGCAGGCGCTGCGCGGCGCGTTCCCCGAGTACGAGGACAAGGCGCTGGTCGAATGCGGTCTGGTGATCCAGAACGAGGACAAGCGCTACGACCGTTTCCGCGACCGGGTGATGTTCCCGATCCTGTCGGCGCGCGGGGCGGTGATCGGCTTCGGCGGGCGCGTGCTCGGTGCCGGAGAACCGAAATACCTCAATTCGCCGGAAACGCCGCTGTTCGAGAAGGGGCGCGAGGTCTACGGGCTGGTCCAGGCGCGCGACGCGATCCGCGCCTCGGGCCGCGTCCTGGTAGTCGAGGGCTACCTGGACGTGGTGGCGCTGGCGCAGTACGGCGTCGGCTACGCGGTCGCCACGCTCGGCACCGCGACTACGCCGGTGCACGTCTCGAAGCTACTGCGGCTCGCCGACGAGCTGGTGTTCTGCTTCGACGGCGACGCGGCCGGGCGCAAGGCGGCATGGCGCGCGCTCGAAGTGAGCCTGCCGCTCGCGCCCGACCACAAGCCGATCCGCTTCCTGTTCCTGCCCGAGGGCGACGATCCGGACAGCTACGTGCGCGCGCACGGCAAGGAGGCGCTCGAGCGCCTGGTGCGCGAGGCGCAGACCCTGTCGGAGTTCCTGCTCGGCGAGCTGCGCGCTGCCGCGGATCTGTCCAGCGCCGAGGGCCGCTCGCGGTTCCTCAGCGCGGCGAAGCCCCATCTGCGACAGATCGCGGCCAGCGCACTCAGGCTGCAGGTCGTGAAGCAGGTCGCGGCGCTTGCCGGCGTGTCCCAGGACGAAGCCGAGCAGATCCTGGAACTGCGCCCCGCGCGCCCCTACACCCGGCCGGCGCCGGCGAAGCCTCAGCCCTCGCGCCAGTTCGAGCTCGAGGAACGGCTCCTGGCGCTCGTGTTCGCCAAGCCGTCGCTCGCGCTCGAGGTCGATCCGGGGCTGCTCGACCCGTCGCTCGGGGAGAGCAAGGCGCTGGCCGAAATCGTCGCGGCGCTGAGGCGAACCGAGCGGCCGGATGAGGTGTCTGACGGAATGTTGATCGAGCTGCTGGGCGAGTCTGCGCACCGCGAGCTGATCGCGCGTGCCCAGGCCACGCTCTGGATGTCGCTCAAGCTCTCGCCGGAGGAGGCGCTGGGCGAGTTCCGCGATACCCTGTCCAAGCTCGGCACGCGCGCCTCGGCGGAAGAGAAGGCGCTGCTGGCGAAGATTCTCAAGAAGTCCGCGACGGCAGAAGAAGAGAGGATCTTTCAGGAACGTTACATGCCCAAAGGGCCTTGAGATTCATCGATTTGTTACAATATACGGTTTCGCCGGACATACCTGGTTCGGAACCCGACGTGAGGCAAGGATGGCCAAGGACAAGCGCAGGACGACCCGCAACAAGGCCCGCAAGGCGGGCAATAGGGCCAAAGGCGTCAAGAAGCTGAAGCTCAAACCTGCGGCCAAGGCGCGCCCCGCGGCGAAGAAGAAGGCCAACGTCGTGCGCGCCGCGTCGCGACCCGCGGGCAAGCCGCCGGCCAAGCGGGCGGCGGCCAAGAAGCCTGCGCCGGCCAAGCGTGCGCTGCAGGCGAAGAAGCCGGCCGCCCCGGCCAAGGTCAAGCCCCTGCCCAGGGCCGTCGCCGCGCCCGCGGCGGCGCCTGAGGCCAAGCCCGGCAAAAAGGGCAAGGCAAAGATCCAGAACACCAAGCAGGCGCTCGATCTGCTCGAGGCCAAGGTGAATGCCGGCCTCAAGGCGGCCAAGGAGAAGAAGGGCCGCGGCGGGCGCAAGGCGAGGCGCGAGGAATGGCTCGCGGCGACCGCGGAGATGCCCAAGGAAGACGCCGAAGCGCGCCGCACGCGGCTCAAGAACCTTATCAAGCTCGGCAAGGACCGCGGCTTCCTGACCTACGTCGAGATCAACGACCACCTGCCGGACGACCTGGTCGACGCGGAGCAGATCGAGTCGATCATCTCGACCTTCAACGACATGGGCATCCAGGTCTTCGACCAGGCGCCCGACCAGGAATCGCTGCTGATCACCGAATCGGCGCCGGCCGCCTCCAACGACGAGGATGTCGAAGAGCAGGCCGAGGCGGCGCTGTCGACCGTGGACTCCGAGTTCGGACGCACTACCGATCCGGTGCGTATGTACATGCGCGAGATGGGTTCGGTCGAGCTGCTGACGCGCGAAGGCGAGATCGAGATCGCCAAGCGCATCGAGGAGGGCCTGCGCCACATGGTGCAGGCGATCAGCGCCTGCCCGACCACGATCCACGAGGTGCTCGACCTGGCCGAAAAGGTGGAAAAGGAAGAGATGCGCATCGACGAGGTCGTTGACGGCCTGGTCGACCCCGATGCCAAGGACGACTTCGATCCCAAGCGGGCAGAATCCGAGCAGGAAGAGGAAGAGACCATCGAGGAGGAGATCGAGGAGGAGGAGGACGACGACGGCGCCGCGGCCCGCGCGAGCCTGCTCCAGCTCCGGACCGACGCGCTGGAAAAATTCGCGCGCATCCGGCGCCTGAACGAAAAGATGAAGCGCGCGCTGGAAAACAAGGGCCCGCGCGACAAGGACTACGTGCGCGCCCGCGAGCAGACCACCGTCGAGCTGATGACGATCCGCTTTACCGCGCGCACCGTCGAGCGGCTGTGCGACAGCGTGCGCAGCCTGGTCGACGACATCCGCTCGCGCGAGCGCGAGATCCACAACATCTGCATCGAGAAGGCGCAGATGCCGCGGCAGCACTTCATCAAGGTGTTCGCCGGCACCGAAGGGTCCAAGCGCTGGCTGACCAACGAGCTCAACGCGGGGCATCCCTGGAGCGAGGCGCTGGTTCGCGTCGAGCCCGCGATCCTCGAGCTGCTCGGCAAGATACAGGCCGTGCAGCAGAAGATCGGCATCCCGATCCGCGACCTGAAGGAGATCAACAAGCAGATGTCGACCGGCGAGGCCAAAGCCCGCCGCGCCAAGCGCGAGATGACCGAAGCGAACCTGCGCCTCGTGATCTCGATCGCGAAGAAATACACCAACCGCGGACTGCAGTTCCTCGACCTGATTCAGGAAGGCAACATCGGCCTGATGAAGGCGGTGGACAAGTTCGAGTACCGCCGCGGCTACAAGTTCTCGACCTACGCCACGTGGTGGATCCGGCAGGCCATCACGCGCTCGATTGCCGACCAGGCGCGCACCATCCGCATCCCGGTGCACATGATCGAGACGATCAACAAGATGAACCGCATCAGCCGCCAGATCCTGCAGGAGACCGGGCAGGAGCCGGACCCGGCGACGCTCGCGGCCAAGATGGAGATGCCGGAGGAGAAGATCCGCAAGATCCTCAAGATCTCCAAGGAGCCGATCTCGATGGAGACGCCGATTGGCGACGACGACGACTCGCACCTGGGCGACTTCATCGAGGACCAGTCGACCATGGCGCCGTCCGACGCGGCGACCTACTCGTCTCTGCGCGACGTAACCAAGGACGTGCTGGACACGCTTACCCCGCGCGAGGCGAAGGTGCTGCGCATGCGCTTCGGCATCGAGATGTCTACCGACCACACGCTGGAGGAGGTCGGCAAGCAGTTCGACGTCACGCGCGAGCGCATAAGGCAGATCGAGGCCAAGGCGCTCAGGAAGCTGCGCCACCCGTCGCGCTCGGAGCGCCTGAAGAGCTTTCTCGACCAGGAAGGCTGAGCCGACGCAGCACAACAAGGGCCGCGCAAGCGGCCCTTATTTTTTCGGGGGAGGCGGTTCGTGACCAAGCACGTCGACTACTACTTTTCACCTTCTTCGCCGTGGACCTACCTGGGCCATCGGCGCTTCGCGCAGATTGCGCACAAGCACGGCGCGCAGATCGCGCTGAAGCCGGTCGATTACGGCGTGATCTTTCCGCAGTCGGGCGGCCTGCCCCTCGGCAAGCGCGCGCCGCAGCGCCAGGCTTACCGGCTGATGGAGCTCAAGCGCTGGCGCGCGCAGCTCGACGTACCGCTAACCTTGCAGCCGAAATTCTTCCCCGTCGACGCGAGTCCGGCGGCACTGGCGATCATCGCAGCGGCTCCCTCGGGCGTTGACGCACAGATGAAACTGGCCGGGGCGATCATGCGGGCGCTGTGGGCCGAGGAGAAGAACATCGCCGAGCCGCCGACGCTGCGCGCAGCGGCTGCCGAAGCCGGCCTCGACGCCGACCGGCTGCTCGCCGCTGCGCCGGCTGCGAAGGCGAAGTACGATGCCTATACGCAAGAGGCGCTCGCGCGCGGCGTGTTCGGCGCGCCCACTTACGTCTATCGCGACGAGCTGTTCTGGGGTCAGGACCGGCTCGACTTCCTCGAGCGCGCGCTGGCGACGTAAAGTATCGTACGGCTCCGTGGGCCGGTAGCTCAGCCGGTCAGAGCAGGGGACTCATAATCCCTTGGTCCTTGGTTCGAATCCAAGCCGGCCCACCATCTCGCCGCCCTATTGCAGGATGCGCGCGTGCAAGTCCTGCTGCGAGAGCAGCGGCCGGAACAGCTCGCCGTCGCCGCGGGCGAAGAAGCCCTGGCGGATGAGGGCGATCACTTCGCGCAGCTCGATGTTGGCACCGTCCAGCGTGCCGATGGTAAGCGCGCCGTTCATGGCGAATTTCATGTTGCCGGTTCCGGACGCCTCCTTGCCGGCGGTCGAGATCTGCTCCGACAGCTCGGCGGCCGGGTACACGCGCTGGCCGTTGCTGACGTTGTAGTTGGGCAGGAACACGACCTTGAGCCGGTCGCCGATGTCCTTGTCCCGGTTCACGACCTCGCCCACGGCAGTGATCAGGCGGATGACGAGCTTGGCCATCGCATAGCCGGGCGCGGCCTTGCCGCCGAAGATGAAGGTTCGCGGGTAGACGGCGAGGCCCGGGCTGGCCTTGAGGCGCAGATACAGCGCGACGACGTGCAGGATGTTGAGATGCTGGCGCTTGTACTCGTGGATGCGCTTGACCTGAACGTCGTAGAGAGAATCCGGGTCGATCACGACCTCGGTGCGGTGGCGCACGAACGTTGCGAAGTCGCACTTGTTGCGCCGCTTGACGATGCGCCAGTCGTTGCGGAAGCGCGAATCGTCGGCCAAAGGCTCGAGCGCGCGCAGCGCAGCGAGATCCTTGATCCAGCCCGCGCCGATGGCGCGCGAGACGAGCGCGGTGAGGCGCGGGTTGCTGAGCGCAAGCCAGCGCCGCGACGCCGTTGATCGCGTGGTCGCCGAAGAAGCGCGTGCGCACCTCGTCCAGGAAGCGGGCGTTGATCTCGTAGATGATCTCCAGGTGCCGCGGCAGGATCGAGCGGAACATCTCGAGCGGCCAGCGCTCCAGCGCCTCGGGCAGCAGCGTGTGGTTGGTGTAGGCGAAGGTCTGCCGCGTTACCTGCCAGGCCTGGTCCCAGCCCAGGCCGTGCTCGTCGAGCAGCAGGCGCATCAGCTCGGCGATCGCGACCGCGGGATGGGTATCGCAGAGCTGCACCGCGAACTTCTTTTGCCAGCGCGTGACCGGGATGCGCTGGACCCGCAGGATGCGCTGCATGTCCTGCAGCGAGCATGAGACGAGGAAGTACTGCTGCTCCAGGCGCAGCGCCTTGCCCTGCATCTGCTCGTCGTTGGGGTAGAGAACCTTGGTCAGGTTCTCGGAGCGCACTTTCTGTTCGACGGCGCCGTAGTAGTCGCCGCGGTTGAACACGGCGAAGTCGAACGACTCCGGTGCCTCGGCGCGAAACAGGCGCAACGTGTTCGCCGTGTGCCTGCGATAGCCGAGGACCGGGGTGTCGTAGGGCACGCCCAGCACGAGCTTGGCTGGCAGCCAGCGGACCCTGGCGCACCCGCTTTCGTCAGTGTACTGCTTGGTGCGGCCGCCCAGCTTCACCTGCATCGCCCACTCCGGGCGGGCGATTTCCCAGGGGTTGCCGAAGCGCAGCCACTTGTCGGTCTTTTCCATCTGCCAGCCGTCGACGGTCGCCTGGTCGAAGATGCCGAACTCGTAACGGATGCCGTAACCGAGCGACGGGATCTGCTCGGCGGCCATCGAGTCGAGCAGGCACGCCGCCAGGCGCCCCGGGCCGCCGTTGCCCAACCCCGGCTCTTCCTCCTGGGCGAGAATTTCCTCGAGATCAAGACCGAGCTCGATGACCGCGGAGCGCACCGAATCGTAGATCCCGAGGTTGAGCAGGTTATTTCCCGGGTGCGGGCCCATCAGGAATTCGGCCGAAAGATAGGCCACGGTGCGCGAGCCCTGCGTGGTGTAGGCCGCGGCGGTGCTGATCCAGCGCTGCAGCATGCGATCGCGCACCGTGTACGCGAGCGCGAGATAGAAATCCTTCAACGTGGCGACCGCGGGAAACCGGCCCTGGATATAAAACAGGTTGTCCAGGAACGCGCGCTGCAGCGCGTCCTTTTGCAGGCTGGTGAGGTTGTCCTGCATTTGAGGCGCGGCGGGAACCTGCTCGGACCGGGCGTCCATCGACTCGACCTCTTCATGCACTGAGCGAATACCCCTTGCAAGGACCGTGCGGGGAGAGCCCTCGCATCCGCGCAGGCTGTGTTACGGCAGGATAGGCAGAATTTCAAGCAGTTAACCGCGCTCAGGCGCCGCTACCTGGGGCGTGCGGCACGCAATCCGCAGCCGGCCTGCACCGGCACGGGGCGCGGTCGCACCGATATGGTCTAGGTTGAAGGCTCCCGGAGCCGGGCGTAGCATGGTCCCGCCGTTGTCACAGCAAGGAGGTGCGCCATGTGTTACGAGTACGATATCGCGTACATGCAGCGCCGCGCGGAAGAGGCGCGCAGGGCGATGAAGGAAGCGGAGGAAAAGTCGAAGCAGATCAGGCAGCCTGCGGCGGCGCCGGCAAAGCCGGCCAAAGAGCACTCCGGCGCGGGCGAGCCCGTGCCCGCGTGAAGGTCTGATCGCCTCCTTCGAAACCCCGCGCAAGCGGGGCTTTCGTTGTCGGGGTGCGGCCTAATCCTGTAAAATCCGCGCCTTCCCAATGGGGTGGTAGCTCAGCTGGGAGAGCGTCGCGTTCGCAATGCGAAGGTCGGGAGTTCGATCCTCCTCCACTCCACCAGACTCCTTTTGATTGACTGAGCCAGCCGCAAGACTGGCGCTATTAGCATCTTCAGGTTCGCTTTAGTTCTCCTATTCATCGCGCTCCCGGCGCGCGCCGAACCACAGCCCGGTTCGGCGGCTGCGCTGCGCGCGACCTATGTCGCGCTCGGCGGGCAGCTCGCGGCGAGCCCATTCGGCAGGCCGCTCGCGCTCGAATCCCGCCAGCACGCGAACCGGGTGGAGGGCGCGGTATATGCCGTCGTCGAGCGCCCCTTCGCCGAAGTGCGCGGCGGCCTGGACGGAGCCCGCCACTGGTGCGAGGTCCTGATCCTGCACCTAAACGTGAAGGACTGCCGTGCGACGCCGGGCGGCGGCCTCGCCGTCTATCTCGGCCGCAAGACCGCGCAATCCCCGGATGACGCGCAGCGCCTCGACTTCGACTATCGGACGGTGGCGGACGCGCCGGACTTCGTGCAGACGATGTTGCGGGCAGATCACGGCCCGGCGGGAACTCGGGCGTATCTGATCCGGTTCGCGGCCGCGCCGCTCGACGAGCGCCGCAGCTTCGTCGCGCTGTCGTATTCGTACGGCTACGGACTTGCGGCGCGCATCGTGGTCAATGCGTATCTCGCCACCGCCGGTGCAGGCAAGGTCGGGTTCACGGTACTCGGCAGGCGGGCGGACGGCGGGCCGGAATACGTCGGCGGGCTGCGCGGCATCGTCGAGCGCAACGCGATGCGCTATTACCTCGCCATCGAGGCGCATATCGGGGCGCTGTCCGCGCCGGCGGAAGCGCGGCCCGACAAGAGCATGCGCGACTGGTTCGCGGCGACTGAACGCTATCCTCGCCAACTGCACGAAATCAGCCGCGCCGAGTATCTGGAGATGAAACGGATCGAATACGGCCGCGAAGCGTTCGCGCTTAGGGCTGAGAATTCGCGATGACGCGGATCTCGCGCGCGGCCCTCGGGTACTCGACGCCCGCCGCGCCGAGCTTCTCGACGATCGCGAGATTTATCTCGGCGCCCGCCGGCACGTAGTCGGGCACCTTGACCCAGGGCCTGACCGCGATGCCGATGGACTTGTCGGCGAGCGTCGTGACCCCGACCTGCGCGGCGGGCTCCTGCAGCACGCGCGCATTGGACTGCACCACCTCGTTGATCGCCGCGAGCGCGCGCTCGAGGTCGGCTGCCCGCGCGATGTCCAGCCGCAGGTCGAGCTGCCGGATCTCGCCGTAGTTGTGCAGGACCTCGCCTACGATCTTGCGGTTCGGCACCACCACCAGCGAGCGGTCCGGGTGGCTGAGCTTGGTGGTAAACAGGTCGATCGACTCCACCCGGCCCTCGACCCCCACCATCGCGACATACTCGCCGACGCGGAACGGCTTGGTGAGGATGATGGTCAGGCCCGCCGCGAGGTTGCCCAGCACGCCCTGCATCGCGAGCGCGATGCCGGCGCCCGCAACGCTCAGGCCGGCGATCAGCGGCAGCAGGTCGACCCCCAGGTTCTGCAGCGCCATGATCAGGAACAGGCCGATGACCAGCAGCCGGGCGAGACGCACGAGCAGCAGGCGCACCGGCGGCTCGAGTTTCAGCTTCCCCAGCCAACGGTCGAAGAACGCGCCCACCCAGCGCCCGACGTAGTAGCCGGCGACCAGGATCAGGATCGCGACCAGGAGCTTCGGGCCGAACTTGATGCCCAAGTCGATCGCCGTGTTCTTGGCCCGGTCGAGGTTGGCAAGCTGAGTTGGCATGGCTCAGTCGATGGTGAAGGAAAACCGCGCCGACGGTCAAGCCGCGGAGGTGATAGTCTGGGGCGTCAACGAACGGAGGCCACGGCGCCTGCTCGCCCCGGCCTGCTGGCGGTGTGGAACGACATCGCCGCCGAAGATGAAGCCGAGTTTTACGCCTGGTACGTCGAGGAGCACATTCCTGAGCGGCTCGGCATTCCCGCCACCCTGAGCGCGCGGCGCTACCGCGACGCCGCTGCGCCGCTCAGCTATTGCGCGATCGGCGCTGGGCGAAGACATGCTACGGGTCCTCGCGGCGAACGCAGGCGTCGGCCGGGTGCGCCTCGGCCGGGCGGCTTGAAAAGGCGCTCCACGCGCCCGGCGAGAGCCTGTGCGATGCGACTTGACGCAAGTCAATCACGCGCGGGGGGAACTCGCTAGCCTGCGGCTGTGATGAACACGTGCATCTTCGATCAGAGGCGCCGGGCCGGTGTGCTCGAGCCGTCATGACCGCGCGGGTCGCGATCTCAGCCGAAAAGCTCGTCAAGTGCTTCGGACAGGGCGAAGCGCGAACCGTCGCCGTTAACGAGGCCAGCTTCGAAGCCTACTTCGGCGAAATGCTATACGTCGTTGGCCCCTCGGGCAGCGGCAAGACCACCCTGCTCAGTATCGTGTCCGGCATCCTGCGCCCGGATAACGGCACTGTGACGATGGATGGACAGGACATCTGGTCGTTCGAGTCCAACGCGCTCGCGGATCTCAGGCTGAAGAAGATCGGGTTCGTGTTCCAGGACTACCACCTATTTCCGCGCCTGACCACGGCCGAGAACGTCGCCATCCCGCTGGTGCTAAGGAGGATGGACTGGGACGCGGCGCTCGGCGAGGCTGTTAAGTACCTGGACATTGTGGGACTGAAAGATCGCGCCGGGCTGCCGCCGGTGAAGCTGAGCGGCGGCGAGCAGCAACGGGTCGCTATCGCGCGTGCAATCGTCAGCCAGCCGCAGATCCTGATCTTCGACGAGCCGACCGCTTCGCTCGACGGCGATACCGGGCGGCGCATCGTGTCGTTCGTGCGCGAAAAGATCCTGACCGACGAGCGCTGCATCGTGATCGTCACCCACGACGCACGGATTCTCGAGTTCGCGAACCGCATCATGAATATGGAAGACGGCAGGATCACCGGATACTCGAAGGGTGCCGTATGAAGCACAAGCTGCTATTCATCCTCGCGCTGATCGGCGTCTTCGTCGGCGTCTCGAGCGCGGTCTACTACGGCCTGCCCAAGAAGGCGCAGCCGCCGGCGTTCACGCCAGCGACCAATCCCTACTCCCAAGGCATTTACGCCAATGGCATCGTGGAGAGCGCGCAGGGCAATGGCTCCAACATCAACCTGTTTCCCGAGGTCGCTGCCCCGGTCACCCGCATTTTCGTGAAGGAGGGCGACGAGGTCGCGCAAGGCGCTCCGTTGCTCGCGCTCGACGACAGCGTGCAGAGCGCGACCGCGCGCCAGCTCGAAGAGCAGGCCGCCGCGGCGCTGGCGCTGCTGCGGGAGCTCAAGGCGCAGCCGCGCCCCGAGAACCTGCGCATCGCGCAGGCGCAGGTCGAGGTTGCCCAGACGGCCCTCAAGACCGCGCACGATCAGTATGACAAGCAGAAACGCTCGTACGACATCGACCCGGGGTCGGTGAGCCGCGATGCCCTGGACAGCGCGGCGAACGCGGTAGCCTCCGCGGTGGCAAACCTCGATCTCGCGCAGCGCAATTACGAGCTGACCAAAGCGGGCGCCTGGAGCTACGACATCGTCAACCAGGAGCGGCAATACCAGGCGCTGCTGAAGGCGGCCGAGGCCGCCCGCGCCCTGCTCGCCAAGTACGTGCTGCGGGCGCCGCTCGACGGCGTGGTTCTCGCGATCAACACCGCGCTCGGCAGCTACGTCTCGGCGCAGGGGGTGTACAACACCTACACCCAGGCGAGCAACGATCCCGCGCTGGTCATGGGAGCACCGCAGAAGGTGCTCGCGGTGCGGGTCTACGTCGACGAGATCCTGGTCAACCGCCTGCCGGCGCCGGACCAGATGCGCGCCGAGATGTCGGTGCGCGGTACCGAGGTGCATGTTCGGCTCAAGTACGAGCGCATGCAACCCTACCTGTCGCCGAAGATCCAGCTCTCGGACCAGCGCCAGGAACGGGTCGACGTGCGCGTGCTGCCGCTTATTTTCACGTTCGAGAATGCGGGCGCGGTGAAGCTCTACCCGGGGCAGCTGGTCGACGTATTCATCGCCGCCAAGGCAGAGGCAAAGTGAACCGACGCTGGACAGCGGTTTTCGTGTTCGCGGCTTGCGCCGGCTGCGCGGTCGGACCGGACTTCCAGCGTCCCGCGCTCTCCGCGGGCGCGGGCTACGCGCGCGAGGCACCGCTCTACGGCGGCAAGCTGGCCGATGACTGGTGGACGCTGTTCGAATCCGCCCAGATCGATGCGCTGGTGAAGGACGGCCTGGCAGCTAGCCCCAACCTTGAGGCGGCTCAGGCGGCGCTCAGAGCGAGCCGGGCGAGCCTCGAGGCCGGACGCGGAGTGTTCTATCCCGAGGTCGACCTCGGAGCGAGCGCGCTGCGCCAGCGTGCCTCGCCGTACAGGCTGGGCGTAGCCGGAGCGGCGTCGGTGTTCAACCTGCTTACGCTAGGCGTCGGCGTCAACTACGCGATCGACGTATTCGGCGGCAACCGGCGCGCGGTGGAAAAGCTCGCCGCGGAGGTCGACTACCAGCGTGCGCTGCGCAACGGCGCCTACCTGACCCTTACCGGGAACATCGTCAACGCGGCGATTGCGCAGTCCGCCTACGCCGCGCAGCTCAGGGGCACCGAGAATCTGATCGGGCTCGAGCGGCGCCAGGCGGCGCTGCTGGAAGTACGGTGGCGCGCGGGCACCGTGGCCTACGCGAGCGTCATCACGGCGAAGCTGCAGCTCGCGGCGACCGAGGCCGCGCTGCCGGTCCTGCGCCAGCAGCTCGCAGCCGCGGGCGACCTGCTCGCGTCGCTCTCGGGCAAAACACCGGCCGAGTGGTCCACCCCGCCGATCGCCTTCGACGCGCTCAAGCTGCCGGCGCAGCTCCCGCTCAGCCTGCCGTCGGAACTGGTGCGCCAACGCCCCGACATCCTCGCCGCTGAAGCCAGCCTGCACGCGGCTTCCGCGCAAGTTGGCGTCGCGACCGCGGCGCTGTACCCGACGGTGACCCTGGGCGCGACCGCCGGCGTCGAGGGCCCGAATAGCGCGTCGCTCGGAAGCCCGAACAGCCGCTACTGGTCATTCGGCCCTGCGGCGGAGGTTCCGCTGTTCTCCGGCTTTTCCGGCGTGTACGCGCGCGACGCGGCGAAGGCGCAGTACGAGCAGGTGTTCGCCGAATACCGCCAGACGGTGGTCAACGCGTTCAGCCAGGTCGGCGATGCGCTTCAGGCGCTGCAGCACGACGCGCAGATCGAGGCTGCGCAGCGCGAGGCGTTCGACCTCGCCGTGCGCCAGCAGGCGCTCGCCGCGGCCAATCGCGCGGGCGGACTGGCAAGCGAGCTGCAGGAAATTGGCGCCAGGATGCAGCTGGAGATCGCGCGCCTCGATCTCGTCCAGGCGCGCGCGCTCCGGCTGCAGGACAGCACCGCGCTCCTGGTCGCGCTGGGCCGCCCGTGGCGCGCGGAGCCGCAGGAGGCGCGGCCATGAAGCTCGGCGGATACGGCGGAATCCTGCGCCTCGCCTTCAAGCTGCTGGTCAACGATCGCGCAAAGTTCTCCGCGCTGCTCATCGGTGTGACCTTCGCGGTGTTCCTGATGGTGCAGGTCACCTCGATGTTCGCCGGGATTCTGAACCGTTCCTCGTCCTCGGTGACCAACATCGGCGCCTCGATGTGGGTCATGGACCCGGCCGTCAACACGCCCGCCAACTCGATCCCGATGCCGGATTACGTGCTTGACGCGGTGCGCAGCATCGACGGCGTGAAATACGCCGTCGGACTGTACACCGGCGGCGGGCTGGCGAAACTGAAGAACGGAACCTATCAGGCGGTCAACATCGTCGGCCTGGACGACGTCAGCTTGGTGGGACGGCCGCGGCTCGAGCAGGGCAGCATCGAAGACATCTACGGCGACAACGCGTTCATCGTCATCAGGGACGCCGAGTACGACAAGCTCGACCGCCCGGCGATCGGCACCGAATTCGAGCTGAACGACCATCGGGCGGTAATCGTCGGCGTCGGGCGGGTGGCGGCCAACGGCTTGTTCGGCGTGCCGACGCTGTACACGGTCTATTCGCGCGCGATCACCTACCTGCCGGTGTCGCGCTTTACCCAGTCCTACATCCTGGTCGAGCCCAAGTCCCCGGCCGAGATCCCGCGCATCAAGCAGCAGGTCGCGAAGCTGGGCTATCTCGCGCTGACCGCCGAAGAATTCGACCAGAGGACCTCGGATTTCTACAAGTACCAGACCGGCGTCGGCATCAACATCATGATCATGACGCTGATCGCGTTCATCGTCGGCCTGTCGATATCCGGGCAGACGTTCTACACCTTCATCCTGGAAAACCTGGAGAAATTCGGCGCGCTCAAGGCGATCGGCGCCAAGAGCCACGAGCTGGTCGCGATGATCCTGTTCCAGGCGCTGTTCACGGGCCTCACCGGCTACGGGCTGGGGGTCGGGATTTCGAGCCTGATGATCTTCGTGGCGAAACTGCGCACGCCCAACTACGCGGCGATCGTCGAGTACTGGAATCTCTCGGTCGCGTTTGCCATGGTGCTGATCATCGCGGCGGTGTCCAGCTACGCTGGCGTGCGGCGGGTACTCAAGATCGAGCCGTTCGAAATCTTCCGCGGCTAGGGCGAGCCGGGCATTCAAATCCGCCCGCTAGATCTCGACCTTCATCGGCAGGATCACCATCTGCAGCCCGGCGGCGTGCAGCCGCTCCTGCAGCACCAGCGCGGCCTGGTTGTGCAGCAGGCTGATGAACCAGCTTTCCTTCTCGAAGATCAGCTTCGAGGTGAAGAAGATGCTGTTGGGGAAGTCCAAGCGCACCTGGGCGGCGAGCTCGGCGAAGCCGTCGATCGGATCGGTGCCGAAGGACAGGTAAGACTTCGCCGCCAGCCCGTTCGAGTGGCAGAAATTGACGAAGTACTTGAGCGCCACGTTGGCCTCGGTCTTCATCGCCTCCATGTCCTGCGCGCCGCCGTAGCTGCGGGCGTCGACCGTGCGCGCGTTGATGAACACGAAGTTGCGGAAGTGCCCGGGGAACATGCGCTGCACCCAGAGCAGCGCATGCAAGCCGCCGCCGCGCGAGGAGCCGACCAGGAACACCGCGGTCGGCGCCTCCGGCACCAGCGGCGGCGGCTGGGCGACCGAACCGAAGGGCACGCTCTCGAACTGCTCGTCGATGTTGTGCAGGGCGGCCTTGGTCCAATCGTAGTGCCGCCGCACCGCCACGCAGAGCAGCACGATGGCGCCTATGATCGCGAACGCTACCCAGCCGCCCTCGTCGAAGCGCTCGACCGCGAGCAGGCTCAGGATTCCGGCGCAAACGACGAAGCCGAGCAGCGAGAGGAGCAGTCGGCCGAACCAGGCCCGGCTCGCGCGCTTTCGCCACCAGTAGGTCACCAGCCCGAGCAGCGAGACCGAGAAGGTGAGGAACACGCTGATCGAATACAGCACCACCAGCAACGTGACGCTGCCCGCTGTCCACCACAGGATCGCGAACGCGGCGAGCCCCATCACGACGATGCCGTTCTCGGTCACCAGGCGGGTCGACAGGTAGCGGAACTTGTGCGGCACCCAGGAGTCTGCGGCCATGTTCGACAGCACCGCGGGGCCGCCGAGGAAGCCGGTGTTCGCCGCCACGAAAAGAAGCCCGGCCTCGAGCCCGAGCACCACCAGCAGGGCCCACTGGTTCGCCGCCGGCGTGTCGAAACCCATCTGGTGCAGCACGGCGCCGAACGCGATCGCGTTGTAGGTGCGTCCCTCGACCGGCGTCACGTTCCACAACAGGTAGACCAGGATGATCCCGCCCGCAGTGAACGCGAGCGAGAGCGCCATGTAGAGCATGGTCAGCTTGCCGGTGCGCTCGCGCGGCTCGGCCAGCACGTTGACGTTGTTCGAAACCGCTTCCAGCCCGGTGTAGGTGCCGCCGCCCTGCGCGTAGGCGAGCAGCAGGAAGGCCGCCATCGGTGCCCAGCCGATCGCGTCGCCGAGCGCGCGCGTGTCGGCGGCCATCTGCGGGATCAGGCGCCCGAACTCTCCGGCGTGCGCGAGGATGCCGTAGACAATCAGCAGCGCGTGGGTCGCGATAAACCCCAGGAAGATCGGCAGCAGCACCTTGATCGCTTCCTTCATGCCGCGCAGATTGAGCAGCATCAGCGCGACCACGATCGCGAGTCCGGCGGCGAGCTTGTACTCGTGCAGCGCGACGGGCAGCAGCGAGAACAGCGCGTCGACGCCGGCCGCGACCGAGATCGCGATCGTCAGCACGTAGTCCACCAGCAGCGCCGCGCCGGTGACCACGCCGGCGGCCGGGCCGAGCAGGCGCGTCGCGACGCGGTAACCTCCGCCGCCGGTCGGGAACAGCTCGATCACCTGGTTGTAGGCGAGCGCGATGATGAACACCGTGACCACGGTGGCGAGCGCCAGATAGGGCCCGAGATGGGTGTGGCTGCCGAGGGCCCGAAACGCCTGTTCCGGGCCGTAGCACGAGGACGAGATGCCGTCGGCGCCCAGCCCGACCCAGGCGAAGAACGCCACTAGCACGATGCTGTGCCGGGTCTTTTTTGACAGGGGGTCGAGCGGCGCTCCGAGCACGGCCTGGCGCAGGCCCTGGAAGATGCTCAACCCGCCAGGCTCCGTTCTATTCGGCGCGCGAACACGGTCATTTCCTTTTCCGCCTGCTTGTCGCCTTTCGCGTGCGCCGCCTCGATGCCGCGGCGGAAGGCGTCGAGCGCCTCGGCCGCCCGCCCGCCGTCCGCCAGCGCCTTGCCGAGCGCCTTCCAGGCCGCCGAGTAGCCGGGGTCGCGCGTCACCGCCTCGCGCAGATGGTCGGCCGCGCGCGCGTGCTCGCCCGCCTTGAGGTATTCAGCGCCGAGCGAGTAGCGCAGCAGCGCGCCGTCGCGCGGCGTGCCGAGCAGCTTCTCCAGGTTCGCGATCAGCGGCGAGGGCATTTCAGCTAAGATGGGTGGATTGCCACGGCGATCTTACTCTCGGGGCGACGATGAAGACCGTAATCCAGTGTCAGGACGCGCCGGCGGCAATCGGCACCTACTCGCAGGCGGTGCGCGCCGGCGACAGCGTCTACCTTTCCGGGCAGATCGGCCTCGACCCCGCGACCATGCAGCTGGTCGAGGGCATCGAGGCGCAGATCGAACGCGTGTTCCGCAACCTCGCCGCGGTCGCGGCAGCGGCGGGGCTTGGACTCGAGCACGCGGTGCGCGTAACGGTCTACCTTACCGACCTCGGGCATTTCGGCAAAGTGAACGAGATCATGGCGCGCCACCTGAAGCAGCCTTACCCGGCGCGCGCCGCGGTCGGCGTGGCTAGCCTGCCGCGCGGCGCCTTGGTCGAGATCGACGCCATCCTGCACGCGGGGTGAGCGCCGAAGCGAAGCTCGCCAAGCTCGGCATCCGGTCGCGCTTCGACCTGGTGCTGCACCTGCCGCTGCGCTACGAGGACGAGACCGCGCTTACGCCGTTGCGCGCGGCGCCTGCGGGCAAGCCGGTGCTGGTCGAAGCCGCGGTGCTGCGTGCCGAGGTGGCCTACCGGCCCCGGCGGCAGCTGGTGGTGCATACCGTGTGCGACGGCGAGCCGCTCGCGCTGCGCTTCTTCAACTTCTACGGCAGCCAGCTGAAGCAATTCGAGCGCGCCGCCGAGCAGGGCCAGCGCGTGCGCGCGTTCGGCGAGGTCCGTCCGGGATGGTTCGGTGCCGAGATGGCGCATCCGCGCTACCGCATCGTGCGCGAGGGCGAGCCGCTGGCAAGCGCGCTGACGCCGATCTATCCCACTACCTCGGGGCTCGGCCAGCAGACGCTGCGCAAGCTCGTGCTGCGGGCGCTCGAGGAGGCCGAACTGGAAGACACTCTGCCCGACGCGATCCTCGCGCGCTACGGCCTTGCGCATTTCGGCGACAGCGTGCGGCTGCTGCACCTGCCGCCGCCGGGCGCGGACCTGGCCACGCTCGCGGACCGCACGCACCCCGCCTGGCAGCGCATGAAGTTCGACGAGCTCCTGGCGCAGCAGCTGTCCTTGCGCCTCGCCTACCGCGCGCGCCGCGCCCGCGCCGCGCCCGTGCTCGCTTCGAACGGTCCGCTGCTGCGGCGCTTCCTCGGCAAGCTTCCGTTCCGCCTCACTTCGGCGCAGGCGCGGGTCATGGCCGAGGTGCTGCACGATCTCGCCCAGCCGCATCCGATGCAGCGTCTGCTGCAGGGCGACGTCGGCAGCGGCAAGACCATCATCGCCGCGATCGCCTGCCTCGCGGCCGCCGACGCCGGCCTGCAGGCGGCGCTGATGGCGCCGACCGAGTTGCTGAGCGAGCAGCACTATCGGAAATTCTCGGAGTGGCTCGCGCCGCTCGGCGTCAATGTGGCATGGTTGCACGGCGGCCTGTCGGCGAGGCAAAAGCGCGTCGCGCGGGAAGCCGTCGCGGCGGGCGAGGTCGCGATCGCGCTGGGCACGCACGCACTATTCCAGCGCGGGGTCGCGTTCGCGCGGCTCGGCCTGGCAGTGGTCGACGAGCAGCACCGCTTCGGCGTGCAGCAGCGGCTCAGCCTGCGCCGCAAGGGCGAGGCGCGAGCCGGCGGGGCGCCGCTCGTGCCGCACCAGCTGATGATGAGCGCGACGCCGATCCCGCGCACGCTGTCGATGAGCTACTACGCCGACCTCGACGTCTCAGTGATCGACCAGCTGCCGCCCGGCCGGCGCCCGGTGGCGACCCGGCTGGTGGCGGACGCGCGCCGCGGCGAGGTGTTGGCGCGCATCCGCGCGGCCTGTGCCGAAGGTCAGCAGGCGTACTGGGTCTGCCCCGTGATCGAAGAGTCGAAGGAGGGCGACCTGAAGACTGCGCTCGACACCCACGAGACCCTCGTGCGCGAGCTGCCGCAGCTGCGCGTCGGGCTGGTACACGGGCGTCTGTCGCCCGCGGACAAGGCCGCGGCGATGGAAGCGTTCGCCGCGGGGAGGGTGCAGCTGCTGGTGGCTACCACCGTGATCGAGGTTGGGGTGGACGTTCCGAACGCCTCGCTCATGGTGATCGAGCACGCCGAGCGCTTCGGCCTGGCGCAGCTGCACCAGCTGCGGGGGCGCATCGGGCGCGGCGCGCTCGAGAGCGTGTGCATCCTGCTCTACGCCGCGCCGCTCTCGGAAAGCGCGCGCGAGCGCCTCAAGATCGTGTTCGAGACTTCCGACGGCTTCGAGATCGCCCGCCGCGACCTGCTGCTGCGCGGACCGGGCGAGGTGCTGGGCGAGCGCCAGAGCGGGGTGCCGCTGCTGCGCTTCGCCGACCTCGAACGCGACCAGGCGCTGGTATGCGCCGCGCGCGAGGCAGCCGAGGGGCTGCTGGCGAGCGACCCCGAGCGCGCGCGAGTGCACGTCGCGCGCTGGCTTTCCGGCCGGCAGGACTACGCGAGGGTCTGAGCTATGATCGCGGCTGCATGAAACTCGAGGTCATCGTCAGGCGGCTGGATGCCTACGAGCGCCTGATCCGGCTCGACAAGCCGATCGGCACGCTGCTGCTGCTGTGGCCTACCCTGTGGGCCGTATGGCTGGCTTCGAACGGGCGTCCCGCGCCGGATATCCTGATCGTGTTCGTCCTCGGCACCCTGCTGATGCGCTCGGCGGGCTGCGCCGTCAACGACTTCGCCGACCGCAATTTCGACCCCCACGTCGAGCGCACCCGCAGCCGGCCGCTCGCGGCGGGCGAGATCTCGCCCGCCGAGGCGCTCGCGGTCGGCGTGGTGATCGCGCTGCTGGCGTTCGCCCTAGTGCTGTTCCTGAACCGCTTCGCGATCCTGCTCTCGCTGCTCGGGCTCGCGGTGGCCGCGAGCTATCCGTTCACTAAACGCTTCTTCGCGCTGCCTCAAGCCTATCTCGGCATCGCTTTCGGCTTCGGCATCCCGATGGCCTACGCCGCGGTGCAGAACCGGCTGCCGGCGGAGTGCTGGGCGCTCCTCGCGGCAAACGTATTCTGGGCCATGGCCTACGATACCGAATACGCGATGGTCGACCGCGACGACGACGTCAAGCTGGGCATCCGCAGCTCGGCGCTGACGCTCGGGCGCCACGATGTCGCCGCGGTAATGGCGTGTTATGCGGCGATGCTCGCGCTGCTGTTCTGCGTCGGCGTCGCGCGCGGCTTCGGCTGGCCCTACTACGCCGGCCTGGCGCTTGCCTGGGCGATGATGGGTTATCATTATTTCCTCATCCGTGACCGCTCGCGCGCGGGCTGTTTCAAGGCGTTCCGGCACAACAACTGGGTCGGCGCGGCGATCTTCGCGGGCATCGCGTTTTCCTATCCTATGGTGCTCCCCTGGCGATGAGTGACGCCGACGCCCCGGTCACGAGCTACGATTTCGGGAGCGGTGCGCTGCGCGGCACTCACCTGACGCTGTTTCCCGCTTCCCTAGTGCATCGGGGAGGCGCCCGCCTGGAAACAATACCGCTGCGCGCGGTCGCGGCAATGCGCGTCGGGTTCGCGCACAACGTGCGCCAGCTCGGCTGGGGCGTCGCGCTGATCGTGATCGCGCTGATCCTGCTCGCGCTATCGGGGCCGCTGGCGGGGCTCGCCGCGGCTGCCGCCAACGATGTGACGGGGCAGGCGCAGGGCGGACCCGCCGCGACCGGCCAGAGCGTCGCAAGCGTGTTGATCGCGTCGTTTCATTTTCTGCAGCTTTGCGCGCGGCTGCTGCCGGCGGCGGCGGCGGCGCTGGTGCTATGGGCCGCGGCGCTGATTGCGCTTGGCTGGCTCGGCACGACGACCCTCACGCTGACGCTCGGGGCGGTCGAGCGCACCTATACGGTGCGCGGGCGCAACGCGATGCTGTACGACTTCGCCGAAGCGCTGAGCGAGCGCCTGCTGCAGGCGGGGCGCTAGTGGGCTACGCCGACCTGCGTGAATTCCTCGCCCAGCTCGAGGCGCTGGGCGAGCTCAAGCGCGTGAGTGCGAGCGTCTCGCCACGGCTCGAGATGACGGAGATTTGCGACCGCGTGCTTCGCGCCGGCGGGCCCGCGATCCTGTTCGAGCGCCCCGCGGGGAATTCGATGCCCGTGCTCGGCAACCTGTTCGGCACCGTGCGCCGGGTTGCGCTCGCGATGGGCATCGAGGCGGACGCCTCGCCGGCGCCCGCCTTGCGCAAGATCGGCAAGCTGCTCGCCGCGCTGCGCGAGCCCGACCCGCCCAAGGGATTGCGCGAAGTGTGGGACAAGCTGCCCGAGCTGCGCGGCCTGGTGTCGAAGGTGCTCGACATGGCGCCCAGGCAGGTCGGCTCGGGGCCCTGCCAGGAGGTGGTGCGCGAAGGCGCGCAGGTCGACCTCGGGCAGCTGCCGGTGCAGACCTGCTGGCCGGAAGACGCCGGCCCGCTGATCACCTGGGGCCTCACCGTCACGGTGGGGCCGCACAAGCCGCGCGCAAACCTCGGCATCTACCGCCAGCAGGTGATCGCGCCCAACCGGGTCATCATGCGCTGGCTCGCGCATCGCGGCGGTGCGCTCGATTTCCGAGACCATGCGCTCGCGCATCCGGGCGAGCCGTTTCCGGTTGCGGTCGCGCTCGGTGCCGATCCCGCGACCATGCTGGCCGCGGTGACGCCGGTGCCGGACTCGCTCGGGGAATACCAGTTCGCCGGGCTCTTGCGCGGGGCGCGTACCGAGCTTGTGAAATGCCTTGGCAGTGCGCTACAGGTGCCGGCGAGCGCCGAGATCGTGCTCGAGGGCGCGATCCATCCGGACGATACCGCGCTCGAGGGCCCGTTCGGCGATCACACTGGCTACTACAACGAGGCCGAGCGCTTCCCGGTGCTGACGATCGAGCGCATGACCATGCGGCGCGCGCCGATCTACCACTCGACCTACACCGGAAGGCCGCCGGACGAGCCGGCGATGCTCGGCGTGGCGCTGAACGAGGTATTTGTGCCGTTGCTGGCGAAACAGTTCCCGGAGGTGGTCGACTTCTACCTGCCGCCCGAGGGCTGCTCCTACCGGCTCGCCGTGGTGAGCATGAGAAAGCAGTATCCCGGCCACGCCAAGCGCGTGATGTTCGGCATCTGGAGCTTCCTGCGCCAGTTCATGTACACCAAGTTCATCGTCGTGTGCGACGACGACGTCGACGTGCGCGACTGGAAGCAAGTGATCTGGGCCATCACCACGCGGGTCGATCCGGCGCGCGATACGCTCATCGCTCAGAACACGCCGATCGACTACCTCGACTTCGCCAGTCCGGCGGCCGGCCTCGGCTCCAAGATGGGCATCGACGCGACCAACAAGTGGCCGGCCGAGACCAGCAGGACCTGGGGCCGGCCGATTGCGATGGACAAGGCGGTCCGCGACAAGGTCGACGCGATGTGGCGCGACCTAGGGCTCTAGGTCCTACGCCTAGCTGCGCCGCCCGATCAGCAGACCGAGCAGCAGCCCGATTCCCCCCGCGATGCCCGCGGTCTTCCAGGGGTTCTCGTGCGCGAAGCGGTCGGTCGCGGCTGCGGCTGCCTTGGCCTTGTCGATGGCCGCGCGCTCGGCCTCCATGACCCGTGTCTTGGCGGCGCGCACGCTCTCTTCGAGCTTCGGGCGCAGGCTCTTCACGCGCTCGCTCGCGTCCGCAGCGGTCGCACGCAGCAGATCCTCCGCGTCCGACAGCACGACCTTGACGTCGCTGACCAGCTTTTCACGGCTGACGGATTCGTTGTTCATGCTCGCTCCTTGGCTGGCGGTTGCTAAATTCCCAATTGAAACCTAACGCTTGGGTGCGATGCCGACTTGACGGCGGTCAATCGCCACGCCGATCGTGGGCCCAGCGCAGCAGCGCATCCGGCTGCGGAGGCCTTGGGGTCGTTGACTATCATGACAGCGACCTGGAGCCGGCGTTCCCGGCCCAGCACGTAACCGGCGATTGCCCGCAGGTCGGCCAGGGATCCGGTCTTGACGTGGGCTTCGCCGGCGATCGATTCGCCGTTCATGCGGTTTTTCATCGTGCCGTTGACCGCGGCCGGCGGCAGAGAGGCGATGAAATCCGGCGTTAGCGGGCCGGCGTAGGCGCGCAGCTGGCCCGCGCCGTTGCCCTGCGCGACCCGCTCGGGCTCGAAGTGTGCGCCCAGGAGTCGGTCCATTGCTTGCCGCAGGCACCGGCGCGAGCCGCAGCCAGGCAAAGCGCGGCGGCAGCGGCGTACGCGAGCACCCGCAGGCAGGCAAATATTCGAAATAGAGGCCTCTGGCCCTTGAAACCGTTCGGATTCATCATTATCATTAGCACTCGCAATGGGTGAGTGCTAACAGAACCCTGAACTGCCGGGGTTGGAGGTCTCCAACCCTTTGTTCTTATAAACAATCTTATTGTTTAGAAAGTGGAGAACCGCATGAAAATCCGTCCGCTGCATGATCGCGTGATCGTCAAGCGCATCGAAGAGGAACGCAAGTCCGCCGGCGGGATCGTGATCCCCGACACCGCCGCCGAGAAGCCCGACCAAGGCGAAATCGTCGCCATCGGCAAGGGCAAGAAAGGGGACGACGGCAAGCTGATCCCGCTCGATGTCAAGGTCGGCGATCGCGTGTTGTTCGGCAAGTACTCCGGGCAGACCGTCAAGGTCAAGGGCGACGAGCTCCTCGTGATGCGCGAGGAAGACATCATGGCCGTCGTGAACTGATCACCAGACATATCGAATCCAAGAGGAACCCAACATGGCAGCCAAAGACGTCAAATTCAAAGAGAGCGCCCGCAACCGCATGATCGTGGGCGTGAACATCCTGGCCGACGCGGTCAAGGTGACCCTGGGCCCGAAGGGCCGCAACGTCGTGCTCGAGCGCTCGTTCGGCGCCCCCACCGTCACCAAGGACGGCGTGTCGGTCGCGAAGGAGATCGAGCTCAAGGACAAGTTCGAGAACATGGGCGCGCAGCTCGTGAAGGAAGTCGCTTCGAAGACTTCCGACGTGGCCGGCGACGGCACCACGACCGCGACCGTGCTCGCGCAGGCGATCGTCGCCGAAGGCATGAAGTTCGTCGCCGCCGGCATGAACCCGATGGATCTCAAGCGCGGCATCGACAAGGCCGTGGCCGTGTCGGTGGAGGAGCTCAAGAAGCTCTCCAAGCCCTGCAAGGACTCCAAGGAAATCGCGCAAGTCGGCTCCATCTCGGCCAACGGTGACCCAACCATTGGGGACAAAATTGCCGAAGCGATGGAAAAGGTCGGCAAGGAAGGCGTGATCACGGTCGAGGAGGGCAAGTCGCTTGAAATGGAACTCGAAGTG
>DATIZK010000041.1:0-5335 GCA_035517095.1 Burkholderiales bacterium | reverse complement strand
CGCCCACCGGCGCGCGCCCTTGTGCAGCGGTGGAGTGAGACGCCGGCGCGCGCGTCCCCGTTGACTGGGTGGTTATACGGCATGGCGCACGCGTAACAGGTTCACCGCAACTTCCTGCGCCGGTACGCGCTGTAGAACATGGCGACAATCCCCAGTACGCACTCGGCTAAGACCGTAAAAAGGAACACGCTGTCATTGTCGATCGGCTTCTTCACGCCCGACAGAGTTGAATAGACGTTTAATTGAAGAAACACGATTGCTATTAAGAGGACGATGAGCGGTGCGCCAACGGTCATCCGCCGAGCCGCGTTATCACGGTAACGAATCATCAACCCACTGAAACCCACGCTCGCGATCAGAAACACAACTGCGAAGGCAAGGAGTGTGATGCGGGCCAGAGCCAGATTGTTCATGCCGTATAACGTTCACGCCCACGAGCGCGCGCAGCCAGACCCTGGCAATGCACGCCGCACAAGCGCGCGACTCCGTGGGGCGTGTTGTTATACGCCGTAATCGGCAACGTCGAGCTTGCTTCCATGCACGTACTTGATCGGAATCGTCGCGAGATCGACATCAAGAAGACATCGGACATTTACACCCCATTTGTCAGGAGCGGTTCTAGGCCGACGAAAGGGCAAGATCCCGCAGACGGGGCAAAAATAATCCTTCGCAGTCTTTGTGTTCCATTCGTAGAGCGTTAGCTCCTCAATCTGGGTCAGCAGCCGTAATTCGTCATCATTCACGCGGTGGATCAAAGCGCCCCTTCGGCGACAAATCGTGCAGTCACACACGCGCACGTGGTCGAGATCAGCGTCGACCTCAAAGCGCACCTTCCCGCAGTGGCAGCTGCCGCGATACGTCTGTTTCATGGCGTATAACTAGTGACTAGCCTGCATGCAGAGGATGCTAGAAGCATCTATTTGTGGATGCAACCATACACAGAGGGATGGAGGCATCTGCCGGCATAGATATGAGGGTAGATGGAACGGGAGGATAAGGAGACAGCAGGTTATGACTCGACGACGCGCTCGGTCAGGCCGAGGCGGCGGACGTCGGACCAGTGCATTTCCCAGATCTTTTGCGCGGGACGCCACACGGCGCCGAGCCGCTTGGCGCGCCCGCGCAGGTCGGACTCGACGATCAGCTCGACGGTCTTCAGGCGCCGGCCGGTCTGGGCGTCGTACAGGTAGCACACGCGCACCAGGCGCTCGCCGAAGCGCTCGACGAGCTTGCGCGTGCCGTGCTGGCCGGGGCGCAGGGTGAGCCGGGTTTCCATGCAGGCCTAACGGGCGATCGGCGCGGAGGTTTACCGCGCGCTCGTTCATAATTGCGTCTGCAGCAGCGTCCGGGAAAACAATTGCTCCACGCAGACAGCGCCCGCAACCGGCTGATCGGGATCGGCTTCGTATCGCTCACCTACGTCTTCTTCACGCTGCTCGACGGCAGCGCGAAGTGGCTGATCCGTGCGCTGCCGGTGATCGAGGTGGTGTGGATCCGCTTCGTGTCGCACGCACTGATCTCGGCGGCGGTGCTGCTGCCGATTCACGGCCTGGCGCTCGCGCGCAGCAAGCGCCTCGGGCTGCAGGTGGTGCGCGGCTTCATGATGGTGTCGATGACCGCGATCAACTTCACCGCGCTGCAGTACCTGCAGCTCACGGTGACCTCGTCGATCTTCTTCTCGGTGCCGATCATCATCGCGCTGATGAGCGTGCCGCTGCTCGGCGAGCGCATGGACGCGCGGCGCTGGATCGCGATCACGGTGGGCTTCTGCGGCGTGCTGGTGATCGTGCGCCCGTTCGGCGCCGGCTTCCACCCGGCGATGATCCTGTCGGTGATCAACGCCTTCATCTATGCGATGTTCAACATGATGACGCGGCGGCTCGCGGCCTACGACCCGCCCGAGACGACGCAGTTCCTGTCGGCGCTGGTGCCGGCGCTGGGGCTGGCGCCGTTCGCGCTCGCGGTATGGGACACGCCGTCCGACGCCCTGCACTGGACGATCATGCTGCTGCTGGGCGTGTACGGGGGCGTGGGGCACTACTTCCTCGCCCTCGCCCACCGCTACGCCTCGGCCTCGACCCTGGCGCCGTTCATGTACCCGCAGGTGCTGTACATGGCGCTCTTCGGCTATGTCGTGTTCGGCGACGTGCCGCGCTGGCCGGTGGCGGCCGGCGCCGCGATCGTGATCGGCAGCGGCCTTTACCTGCTGCAGCGCGAGCGCGCGCGGCGATAGTATTCTTCTACCTACAGGAAGGCAGCGCAGCGATGAAGAAGACGGACTTGGAAAAGCTCAAGGGCGCGCAAATAGCGGGCCGGATGAAGCAGGCCGGCGCGCCCGCGCGCTACGGCAAGGACTCGGCGCTCGAAAGCCGGCGCGAGCGGCGCCGACGCGAGCAGGCCCTTGGGCTAGTACCGTTCGCGGTCAAGCTAGACGCGCAGCTGGTCGAGCGCTTGCACGAGCGCGCGCGCGGCCGCAATGCGGCGCTGGACGAGACGGTTGCCGACCTGCTGCGCGAGGCGCTCGGGCCGGCGCCCTAGGCCCGCAGCAGCGCGAGCGGCGCGAAGCGCCCGCCCAGCGCACGCGCGGCATCGAGACCCCACCAGCGCTCGAGCACGGTGGCGTAGAGTTGCCTGAAGTCCACCGCGTAACGCAAGTTGCCGCCCTCGAGCGCGCCGAGTTCGGGCGCGGCGCCGTACAGCCCGCCCCTGACCCTGCCGCCGAGGACGAAATGCGCGCTCGCGGTGCCGTGGTCGGTGCCGAGCGAGCCGTTCTCCTGCGGCCGGCGGCCGAACTCGGCGTAGGTCAGGACCAGAGTCGAGTCCCAGCGCCCGATCTCGAGCAGCCCCGCCTTGAGCGCCGCCAGTCCCGCCGCCAGCTCGGCCAGCAGCCTTTGCTGGCGCGGCAGCTGATTCTGGTGCGTGTCGAAGCCGTCGAGCGTGACGCGCACCGCCGCCACGCCGCTGCGGTTGGCGGCCAGCTCGGCCGCGGTACGCAGCGCGTTGCCGAACGGGCCGCTCGGGAACACGGTGCGCAACGGCACGTCGGGCGCGAGCCGGGCCGCCGCCTGCGCGATGCCGGCCTCGACCTCGAGGATGTGCGCCAGCGCCGCGTTGGCGCTGCTGCCCTCGGGCTGCACCAGCCGCGCGCGGCGCAGGAACTGGTCCGGGTCGTTGAGCGTCAGCGCGCGCGCGCCGCCTCCCGCGAGCGGGCCCATGTCGTTGCTGCCGACTACCACCCCGTCGGCGGCGAAGCTCCCGGGCACCGGCGCCGCGGCGAAGGCGCGCGCGAGCCAGCCGTCCTGCAGGTACTGCGCGCTGCCGGAAGCGGTATCCCAGATCTCGATCGAACGGAAGTGCGACAGGTTGGGATGGGGGTAGCCCACGCCCTGCACCAGCGCCAGCTCGCCCGCGCGCCACAGCGGCATGAGCGGCTCGAGCGCAGGGTGCAGACCGCAGCGCGCGTCGAGCTGCAGCACCGCCTCGCGCGCAATGGCGAGCCGCGGCCGCAGCGCATAGTAGGCCGCATCGGCGTAGGGAACGACCGTGTTCAGGCCGTCGTTGCCGCCTTTGAGCTCGACCAGAATCAGCAGCCGGCGGTAATCCGCGGCCGCGAACGCGAGCCGCGGCGCGACCAAGGCCGAGACCGTCGCTGCGAGAAAATCCCTGCGCTTCATCGGAGCTGGTAGACCGGATCGGAGACGATCGCGCGGATCAGATCGACGCCCTGCGCGCCGCTCACGCGCTCGCCGGCCGGCGGCAGCGGCAGCAGCAGCTGCTCCGCGGCCTGCGGCAGCGGCCGCCCCTGCAGGCTGCGCAGCCAGTCGCTGCCCGAGAAGCTGACGCTGACCATGTTGCCGCGCGCCATCATGCGCGACTCGTCGACGCGGAAGATGCGGTCGAGGAACTGCAGCCGCGCGAGCAGCGTCTGGGCGTTGATCCAGGCCTGTCCCCCCGGCCAGCCCCTGACGTTCGGCGGCGCGAAGAGGTCCTGGCCCAGGTTGCGCAGCAGCAGCACGAACGGCAGCGGGTCGGAGTAGCGCACGTCGAATTGGCGCAGCGTGCCGACCACCAGGTCGACCGGCGACTTGACCAGGCTGGCACGGCTCTGCGCCGCCCAGAACGCGTCCGACAGCAGCAGCTCGCGCAGCGCGACGCGGATCTCGTAGCCGCTGGCGCGGAACGCCGCCGCGATGCGCCGCACCTCGCCCGGGTCCGGATCCGGCGAGACGAACTCGCGCCACAGCTTGGCGGTCACGAACTCGGCGCTCGCCGGCTGCGCGAGCAGGATGTCGAGCACGGCGTCGCCGTCGAAATTGCCGCTGCGCCCGAGCACGGTCTTCTCGCCATCGTCGTGCAGGAAAGGGCGCCAGCGGTAGTCCCCGCTCGCGGGATCGACGCTCCAGCCGGTGTAGGCGCGCGCAGCCTCCTTCACGTCGCGTTCGCCGTAGTGCCCTTCGCCGAGCGTGAACAGCTCCATCACCTCGCGCGCAAAGTTCTCGTTCGGCTCGCCCCGGCGGCTGCGCGCGGTATCCAGGTAGACCAGCATCGCCGGGTCCTTGGCCACTGCGTGCAGCAGCGCGGCGAAGTTGCCCAGCGCGTAGCGCCGCAGCAGCGCGTTCTGGCGCGCCATCAGCGCCGGCGAGCGGACTTTCTGCAGGCTCGATGTGAAGTGGTTGTGCCAGAACAGGGTCATGCGCTCGGTGAGCGGCGAGTCGGTGGTGACCATCTCGTTCAGCCACCAGCCCTTGAGCTCTAGCCCGCGCATGCGCAATTCACGCCCGAACGCCTTGCGCTCCCCGGGCGACATGGTGCGCAGCGTGCGCGGGTCGGTCCAGGCCAGTACCGCGGCAGGCAGCGGGGTGCGCGCCGCGCTTCGCGCACCGCCCAGCAGCTGCTCGACGGCCTCGCGGCGCGACAGGCTAGCGTAAGCATCGACCTCGGCCGGTGTGGCGTCGAACCCGGTGCGGTTGAGCAGCAAGCGTGCGTCCTGCGGTCCCATCGCGGCGCCGTGCGCGCACGCCGCGCCCAGCAGGGCGACGGGAACGAACAGGCGGCGCGCGAGTCGGCACATGGCGACTCAGCGCCGGCGGCGGCGCTCGAGGTCGCGGTTCGCGTCCTGGATGTCGCGCCGCAGCTGCTCGCGCTGCTCCGGCGTCAGCTGCCTGGCGTGGGCGCGCTCGTCGCCCTGCCGGCGGTAGACGTCGCGCCGCGCCGAATCGACCTGCTCGCGCAGGCGCTCGCGCTCCTGCGGTGTCAGCGGGCGCTCGCGCCAGCCGCGCCCCTGCGCCAGCGCGCCGCCGCTCGCCGCGGCGAGCGCGGCGCCGAGGGCGAGCAG
>DATIZK010000040.1:0-33503 GCA_035517095.1 Burkholderiales bacterium | reverse complement strand
GCTCGCGTGCAGCAGGTCGAGCAGCTTGCGCCGGCCGGGATCGGCCAGGGCCTTGAACAGCAGGTCGGTGTCGCGGCGCTCGGCCATGTGCGATAGGCAAGTAATTGCTTGCCTGAATGATAGGCAAGTAACTCCTTGCCTGTCAAGCGCCGGTCGTCAGAGCGCCTGCTCCAGCGTCGGCGCGGAGTCCTCGAGCGTCACGCGCCGCATGTCCCGCCGGTGCACCGTGTCGTCGTACGCCCGGCCGCGATGCATGGTGCAGCGGTTGTCCCACATCACCAGGTCGCCCACCTGCCAGCGATGCTGGTAGACGAACTCGCGCTGCGTGGCGTGCTCCACCAGGTCGCGCACCAGCGCCAGCGCCTCGGGCACCTCGAAGCCGTCGATGCGCCCGATGTGCGCCGACAGGTAAAGGCCAAGCCGCCCCGAGCCGGCGTGCCGGCGCACCATGCGCTGCGGCACCGGCGCGAACTGCTTCTGCTCCTCCTCGGTGAAGGCGTGGAAACCGAGCTGCGCCCGGCTGTAGAGCAGGGAGTGCCAGCACACCAGGTCCTTGAGCTTCGCGCGCATCTTCGGCGCCAGCGCATCCCAGGCCGCGCGCATGTCGGCGAACTCGGTCTCGCCGCCCTCGGGCGGGATCGAGCGCGCGTACAGCAGCGAATACTTGGCCGGCGTGCGCTTGAAGCTGCTGTCCGAGTGCCACAGGCGGTTGCCGAGGTTGAACATGCGCCGCCGGTCGTCCGCCTTGAGGATCTCCCCGTTCAGGTCCAGGTTGGAGATGTCGTTCATCTGCGCATGCTTGAGGCGGTGCCTTTGCGCATCCACCGTGGCGCGCGTGTGCTCGACCGGTCCGAAGGCGGCGCCGAAGACCATGTGCTGGTCGTCGTCCAGGTCCTGGCCGCGAAACACCAGCACCGCGTGGCGGTCCATCGCCGCCTCGATCGCCGCGCGCAGCTCCGCCGTCAGGGGTGAGCGCAGATCTATCCCGTCGGCCCTCGCGCCGATGTGCGGATGCAGGGGCGTAACGCGCATGGGCCATGCTGCTACGCCGGCGCTCGCAGTGTCAATTGCCGGCCGCTGGTATAATCCGCGCCTCGCAGTTGGTCCCAACCCGAAGCTGGCCGCGGCCGGCTTTTTTATTTCTGGAAGCCCTCTCGTGATCGTCGCCTCCGGCATTGCCATGCAGTTCGGGGCCAAGCCCCTGTTTGCGGACGTCTGCGTCAAGTTCGGCGGCGGCAACCGCTACGGCCTGATCGGGGCCAACGGCTGCGGCAAGTCGACCTTCATGAAGATCCTGGGCGGGGAGCTCGAGCCGAGCGCGGGGTCGGTGGCGATCGACGCCAACGAGCGGGTGGGCAGACTGCGGCAGGATCAGTTCGCCTACGAGGACGAGCGGGTGCTCGACGTGGTGCTGATGGGGCACGCCGAGATGTGGGCCGCGATGCGCGAGCGCGACGCGATCTACGCCGATCCGCAGGCGGGCGAGGCGGAGTTCCTGCGCGCGGCGGAGCTGGAGGCGAAGTACGCCGAGTACGGCGGCTACACGGCGGAGGCGCGCGCGGGCGAGCTGCTGCTCGGGCTTGGCGTGCCGGTCGCGCAGCACGGCGGGCCGATGAGCGCGGTGGCGCCGGGCTGGAAGCTGCGCGTGCTGCTCGCGCAGGCGCTCTTCGGCGACCCGGACATCCTGCTGCTCGACGAGCCGACCAACAACCTGGACCTGAACAGCATCCGCTGGCTGGAGGACGTGCTCAACCAGCGCACCAGCACGATGGTGATCATTTCGCACGACCGGCACTTCCTGTCCAGCGTGTGCACGCACATGGCGGACGTGGACTACGGCGGCATCCGCGTCTATCCGGGCAACTACGACGACTTCATGGAAGCCTCGGCGCTGGCGAAGCAGCAGCTGGAGAAAGACAACGCCAAGGCCAAGGACCGCATCGCCGACCTCGAGGAGTTCGTGCGGCGCTTTCGCGCCCACAAGGCCAAGGCGCGCCAGGCGACCTCGCGCATGAAGCAGATCGAGAAGCTCAAGGTCGAGGACGTGAAGCCCTCGAGCCGGCAGTACCCCTACATCCGCTTCCTGGTCGACCCGAAGGACAAATTGCACCGGCTGGCGGTCGAGGTAAAGCATCTTTCGAAATCCTGGGGTGAGAACGCCCTGTTCAGGAATCTCGATCTTTCCATCGAGGCGGGCGAGAAGCTGGCGATCATCGGGCCGAACGGGATCGGCAAGACGACGCTGCTGCGCTGCCTGGCGGGCGAGCTCGCGCCCGACGCCGGCACGCTCAAGTGGGCCGAGAAGGCGCGCCCGGGCTACTGGCCGCAGGACCCGGTGGACGAGTTCAGGAACGACGAGACGCTCGCGGACTGGATGGGGCGCTGGCGCCTGAAGGAGCGCGCCCAGGACGAGCAGATCGTGCGCGCGACGCTCGGGCAGCTGCTCTTTTCGGGCGACGACCAGAAAAAGCCGCTCAAGGTGATCTCGGGCGGCGAGGCGCAGCGCATGCTGATCGGGCGCCTGGTGCTGCAGATGCCCAACGTGATGCTGCTCGACGAGCCGACCAACCACCTCGACATGGAGTCGATCGAGTCGCTCAACGGCGCGCTCGAGCGCTACCCCGGCACGCTGATCTTCGTCTCGCACGACCGCGAATTCGTCTCCTCGCTGGCGACGCGCATCATCGAGCTCAAGCCCGGCGGCGAGGTGGTCGACTTCCGCGGCAGCTACGAGGATTACCTCTCGGGGGCCGGCGCGGCGCTCGCCGCCGCCTGAGGCGCTGGAAGCGGGCCCGGCGCAGCGCTAGAGTGGCGGCGACGCGGCGTTGGGCCGGCGTCGTGAAAGGAGACAGGCCATGAAACGCAAAGCGGTGCGCAGGAAAGCGCCGGCGAAGAAGGCCGCGGCGCGCAAGGCGGCGAAGAAGGTGCAGGCGATTCCGAAGGGCTACAACGTGGTGACGCCGTACTTGGCGGTGCGCGGGGCGGCGGGGGCGATCGAGTTCTACGTCAAGGCGTTCGGGGCGAAGGAAGTGATGCGCATGCCCGGGCCGGGCGGCAAGCTCGGCCACGCGGAGGTGAAGGTCGGCGACTCGAAGGTGATGCTGTCGGACGAGTCCGAGGCGATGAATTTCCTCGGCCCTCAGGCGCGCGGCGGCAGTCCGGTGCACATTCACCTTTACGTGCAGGACGTGGACGCCACGGTGGCCAAGGCGCTGGCGCTGGGGGCGAAGATGGTGCGCGAGGTGCAGGACATGTTCTACGGCGACCGCACCGGGTCGATCGAGGACCCGTTCGGGCACTTCTGGCACGTCTCGACGCACAAGCGCGACGTGTCGCCGGCGGAGATGAAGCGCAGGGCGGCGGAGATGGCCAAGGCGGCCGGGGGCTGAGGTGCTCAAGCGCCCCAAGGGGCCCGCGGGCACCCTGGTCGTGCTCGAGCACGAGTCGCGGATCCTCAAGGGCAATCCCCTCGGGGATCCGCACCGGCGCAAGCTCGCGCTCTGGCTGCCGCCGCAGTACGACGCCGGGCGCAGGCGGCGCTTCCCGGTGCTGTACGACCTGGTGGGCTTCACCGGCTCGGGGCTGGCGCACGCGAACTGGAAGCCCTTCGGCGACAACGTGCCCGAGCGCGCGGCGCGCCTGATCCACGAGAAGAAGATGGCCCCGGCGATTATCGTCTTTCCGGACTGCTTCACCGCGCTCGGCGGCAACCAGTACGTGAATTCGTCGGCGATCGGGAACTACGCCGACTACCTCACGCGCGAGATCGTGCCGTTCGTCGACCGCGAGTTCAGGACCCTCGCCTCGCGCGCGCACCGCGGCTGCTTCGGCAAGTCCTCCGGCGGCTACGGCGCGATCCTGCACGGCATGAAGTACCCGAAGGTCTGGGGTGCGGTCGCCGACCACTCGGGCGACGCCTACTTCGACTTCGTCTACTGGCACGACTGGCCGAACACGCTGAACGAGCTCGCAAAGCACCGCGTGCCCAGGCGCAAGGCCGGCCCGCAAAAGGTATCCCGCAACCGCAGGCTGGAGGCAGGGCTGGACGACGGCCGCATCCGGCGCTTCCTGCGCCAGGTCTGGAACAAGGAGAAGCTCTCGGGCAAGGAAGGCCTCGCGCTCATGAACCTTTGCATGGCGGCGACCTACGATCCGGACCCGCGCGCGCCGAACGGATTCCGCATCCCGTTCAACGCCGACACGGGGGAAGCGATCGAGGCGCGCTGGCGCAAATGGCGAGCCCACGACCCGATCAACTTGGTGGGACGCTACAAGGCCGCCCTCAAGTCGTTGCGCGGCATCTACATCGACTGCGGCTGGCGCGACCAGTACCACATCCACTACGGCTCGCGCATCCTGTCGCAGCGCCTGGCGCAGGCGGGCATCAGGCACCGGTACGAAGAATTCGACGACGACCACTCCGACATCGACTACCGGATGGACGTGAGCCTGCCGTTCCTCGCCCGCGCGCTGCGCTAGGCGGGGCAGCAAGATTCTCCAAGCAGCGCCGCGAGGCGCGGGCGAGAATGGGCGATGGCCTCGATACGCAAGGAACTGAAGCTCTCGATCCCGCCCGAAGCGGCATGGGACGCCTTGCGCGACGTCGGCGCGGTGCATAGGCGCGTCGCGCCGGGCTTCGTCACCGACTGCCGCATGGACGCGGCGGACCGCATCGTGACCTTCGCGAACGGCCTTTCCGCGCGCGAGCTGATCGTCGACGTGGACGACGACGCGCGGCGGCTGGCCTACTCGGCGCGCAGCGAGCGGCTTACGCACCACAACGCCTCGATTCAGGTGTCTGCAGACGGCGACGGCTGCCGGATCGTCTGGATCACGGACGTGCTGCCGCACGAGGCAGGGGCCCGGGCCGGGAAGATGATGGATGCCGGAATCGCCGCCATGCGCAAGACGCTGGAGCCGCATTCCCGCCCGGCATAGGAGAAAGCGCAGTAAAGTCGTGGCCCATGCGGGTCACGACGATCCACGAAGGGCCGGGCCTCTCGGTCTACGACGCGCGCTGCGACGCGCGGCCGGGCGAGAAGTCGTTCGTCGAGGTCTACCGCCGCCATTCGCTCGCCTTCGTGCGCCGCGGAAGCTTCGGCTGCCGCACGCTGGGCGCGTGGCACGAGCTGGTGGCGGGCGCGGTGCTGGTTGGCCGGCCGGGCCAGGAGTACGTGGCGACGCACGAGCACCACGCCAGCGGCGACGAATGCCTGTCGATCAAGCTCGAGCCGGAGCTCGCGGAGTCGCTCGAGGCGGGCGAGCGGGCGTGGGGACTCGGGTGCGTCCCGCCGCTGCCGCAGCTCATGGTGCTGGGGGAGCTTGCGCAGGCCGCGGCCGAGGGCAGGAGCGACATCGGCGCGGACGAGGCGGCGCTGCTGTTCGCGGCCAAGTTCGCCAAGACCGTGCGCGCAAAGGCTGCCGGCGCGACGCGCGCGACGGCGCGCCACCGCGCACGCGCGGTCCAGGCGGCGCTCTGGCTGGAGCAGAACTCTGCCGCGGATATCGACCTGGAGTCCACGGCGCGCGTGGCCGGCCTTTCGCCGTTTCATTTCCTGCGCGTGTTCTCCGGGGCGCTCGGGGTGACGCCGCATCAGTACCTGGTGCGAACGCGGCTGCGCCGCGCGGCGCGCCTGCTCGCGCAGGGCGGGCGCCCGGTCACCGACGTGGCGCTCGAGGTCGGCTTCGAGGATCTGTCAAATTTCGTACGCAGCTTCCGGCGTGCCGCGGGCGTATCGCCCGGACGGTTTGGCCGCGCGGCGCGCGGCGAGCGCAATATTTTCCAAGAGCGGCTCGCGCGCGCGGCCTAGTCTGCCTCCTTCGTCAATCAAGGAGACTTCAATGTTCGATCATGTCGGATTGCGGGTGAAGGACCTCGAGGCGGCCGCGCGCCTTTACGCGGCCATGCTCGCGCCGCTCGGCCACGTGCCGGGCGCGAGCGGAGAGGGTTATGCGGGCATCGGCCCGAAGGGCGCGCCGGCGCTGTGGCTGCACCTGCAGCGCAAGGGCGGTGGCGCTCACGTGGCGCTGCGCGCCGAAAGCCGCGCCGCGGTGGACCGCTTCCACGCGGCGGGGCTGAAGGCGGGCGCGAAGGACAACGGCGCGCCGGGGCTGCGCACCGACTACGCGCCGAACTACTACGCGGCGTTCCTGCTGGACGCGGACGGCAACAACGTTGAGGCGGTGTGCATGCGCTGAGCCCGCCGCGCGTCACTTCGGCATCGGATTGCGCCGGAAGAAATCGAGGATGACGCGGTTGGCGCTCCAGCCGCGCACCATCGGGCCGATGATGCTCTCGCGGGAATAGGCCCATCCGCCGGGCCAGACGTGTCCGCCGCCCGCGGTGCGGATCAATTCGGTCTCGGCCCGGCAGCCCGTCCAGCGTATCCGCTCGGTTTCGACGCCCGGCTCGCTCGCCATGGGCCGCGCGGGCTGCATGGACTTGCAGCCGTTGATCGTGGCCCAGATGCGCATCGACGCGTCGACCGAGATCTTCGACGTATCGTCGCGCTGCAAGCAGGCCGCCTTGCCGCCCCCGTAGGGCCAGCACGGGTCCCTGGTGCCGTGGATGTCGAGCACCGACACCGGACGGCCCGGCGCGCAGGCCGCCGTGGTCGAGTACTGGTTCTCGCCGCCGAGCGGCGCGATGGCGGCGATGCGGTCGGAAAGCTGGCAGGCGAGGCGATGGCTCATCGCGCCGCCGTTGGAAAGGCCCGTGGCGTAGACTCGCCGCGGATCGACCGCGACCCAGCGCGAGAGGTCGGCGAGCAGGGCGCGGAAATAGGCGATGTCGTCCACGCCGTCCTTGCACGCCCGGCCGCTGACGCACTGCCAGCCGTTGCCGCCGCCGCCCGCATTCCACGTGCGCACGTTCGGAAGCAGCCGCGCGCCGGTGCCGTTCGGATAGACCACGGCCACGCCCTCGCGCGACGCGATCGCGTGCAGGCAGTCCGGGCTGCCGACGTCGCCGCCGGGACAGGAGGTCCGTGCCGCCGCGCGCGAGTTGCCGCCGCCGCCGTGGATCGCCAGCACCACGGGCACCGGCCGCGCGGGGGCGTAGTCCGCGGGCAGGTGAACGTCGTAGGGACGGCGCTCGAAGCCGGGCAGCTCGCAGGTCAGCGCCGCGCCGGGTTTCGCTTGCGCCGCCGAGCAGGTGCTCGGCCGCGCCGAAGCGGGCGCGCAGGCCGCGAGCGCTGCGGCGCCGAGCGCGACCAGAACCGTGGGGCAAGAGCGCGCGCGCATCTATGCACCGAGCCGGTCGAAACCGTCCTCGCTCCAGCGCTCGCTGCCCACGCCGTGGTGCACGATGAACAGGTCGCCGGGGTCGACCGCCCGCTTGATCGTCGCGAGCCGCGCGTAGTTCGCGCCCCAGTGGGCGCGCCGCCAGTCGGGCTCGAAGAAGTCGCTCTCCGAGACGTACGAGCCCGGGTCCGGCACGAGCCTGCGCAGCTCGGCCATCGCCTGCGCCACCGCGCGGCGCTGCCTGCGGCCGAGCGCCAGGTCGGGCTCGTGCCCCGGCACGCCGGGGTACGCCGGCGGCTCCCCGGCCGCGCTGATCGCGAGCGCAAAGGCGTCGAGCGCAGCCGGGTGGATGGCCGTGTCCCGCGCCGCCGCGAGGGCTTCGGGCGGCGCGCCCGCGAGCCCCTTGTTGAAGTGCAGCCCGATGCCCCAGTGCCCGGCCGCCGCGACGAGCGCGTCGACCAGCGCGGGGCGCCGCCCGGGCTCGAGCAGCGCGGCCGGCAGCCAGGTCGAGCCGTAGCCGTGCAGCACCTGGCCTGCCTGGGCCTGATCGCCCGGCCAGAACACGTTGGTGTCGGGCGCTCCGGGCCGGTCGTCGCGGCGGATGAAGCCGAGCATGCGCTTGAGCAGCGTCGGGGCGAAGAACGTGCGCGCCGGCGTGGCGACGACCTTGAGCGGCGAGAAATCGATCCGGTAGTCGCCGGCCGCCGCATCGAGCGCATCGAGGAACGGCTGCCACACGCCCGCCGCCTCGGCGCGCGTCAGGCCCTGGAACACCATCGCCACCTGGAGCGTGCGCCCGCGCAGGCGCATCTGCTCGCCCCAGTGCGGGTTCATGAGGCTCGAGGCGTAGAAGTCGACCGCCCGCGCGACGAGGCTGCGGTACGCCGGCTGCGAGCGCGCGTGCACGGTGAAGTTCACCGCGCCGAAGGTCTCGGGCAGGGCGTGGACCTTCAGCGTCAGGCGGGTGATGACGCCGAACGAGCCGCCCCCGCCGCCCTTGAGCGCCCAGAACAGGTCAGGCTCGGCGCACGCGCTGCAGGTGCGCACCGCGCCGTCCGCGGTGACGACCTCGGCCTCCAGCAGGCTCGCCGCGGCGAGCCCGAAAGCCTTGGAGAAGCTGCCGAATCCGCCGCTGCTCACCAGGCCGGCGACGCCCACCGTCATGCACCCGCCGCCCTGCACGTAGCCGCCGCCGCGCGTCGTCACCGCGTCGTACGCGTGCGACCACACCGCGCCCGCGCCCAGCGTCACGGCGCGCACCGGCGCGACGCGTCCCTCGCAGCCCGCGGGCACGAACGCGTCGTGCAGCACGATCGAATTCATGCGCCGCGTCCACACCAGCAGCGAATCGGGCGCGCTCGACGTGCCCTGATAGCTGTGCCCGCCGCCTTTGACGACCAGGCGCAGGTTGTGCTCGCGCGCGAAGCTCACCGCCGCGGCGACGTCCTGCGCATCGCGCGCCGCCACCGCGTACGCGCTCGGCCGCGACGTCCACGCGTCGATCCAGCCGAGCGTCTGCGTCAGCGCGACCTCGTCGCCGATGAAGTAGGGGTTCCGCAGCGACTCGAACAGCGCGCCGCAGGCGCCCGCCTCGCGCGCGGCGGCGCAGGCCTGCAACGGAGAGCGGACCGCGACCAGCGCGTCGCCCAGCTTGCGGCCGAGCTCCCGCCAACGCTCGGGCGCGGGCCAGGCCGGGTCGCCGGGACGGACCCGCGAGGTCCTCGCTGCAAGCGCGCCGGCGAGGCCGTCCCGGGGCGCGGCGGGCAGCAGCGCGAGCACCGCGAGAGCGCGCAGCAGGCGCCGCCGCGCACGGCTTCTCACTGCCATGGTGCAAGTTTCCCTGGCTGCTGTGCGGTGGGCATTTCCGGTCTGAGCCGCCATCGTAGCGGAGGCGCCGCAGGATCGCCATGCAGGCCGGGGCGCAGCGGTGGGCCGCGCGGGTGTACGCTAGCGGCGGCCGAGCCGGGGGAGAAGGAGCCGATGACCGCCTGTTTCATCGTGCGCGCGCAGGTGCTCGATCCGATGATCGAGGACGCCTTCGATCGATGGTACGGCGAGGAGCACCTGCCCGAGGCGGTGAAGGCCTTCGGCGCGCGGCGCGCCTGGCGCGGCTGGAGCGACACCGACGCCTCGGTGCACTACGCCTTCTACGAGTTCGACGACGCCGAGCGCGCGCGCGCGATTACAGGGTCCGAGGCGCTCGCGCGGCTGGTGGCCGAGTTCGACCGCGCCTGGGGCGACAAGGTCAGGCGCAGCCGCGACATCGTCGAAGCGGTGCAGAGGGTCGAGGCGCGATGAAGACGATCCTGATCACCGGCGCGGCAGGCGACGTCGGCACGCACCTGCGGCGCGAGCTGGCGGGCAAGTACGCGCTGCGGGTCTCGGACCTGCGGCCGCTGAAGAAATTCGACAAGTCGGAGCGCTATCTGCGCGCGGACATCTCGAAGTTTGCCGACGCCCTGCGCATCACCAAGGGAGTGGACGCGGTGGTGCACCTGGGCGGCTACTCGGTCGAGGGGCCGTGGGCGGGGATCCTCTCGGCCAACATCGTCGGCTGCTACAACGTGTTCGAGGCCGCGCGCCGGAACGGCGTGCAGCGGATCGTCTTCCCGACCTCGAACCATGCCACCGGCTTCTACCGCCGCGACCAGCTGATCGATCACCGCGTCTACCCGAAGCCCGACAGCCGCTACGGCGTGTCGAAGGTGTTCGGCGAGGCGCTCGCGAGCCTGTACGCCGACAAGTACGGCATGCAGGTGCTGTGCATGCGCATCGGCAACGTCAACCCGGCGCCAATCGACAAGCGGCGGCTGTCGATCTGGCTCTCGCCGCGCGACCTGGCGCAGCTGGTGACGATCGGCATCGAGCACCCGCAGATCCGATTCGAGATCGTGTACGGCGTCTCGGGCAACGCGCGCAGCTGGTACGACAACTCGAACGCGAGCCGGCTCGGCTACCGGCCGCAGGACGACTCCGAGGCTTTTGCGGCCGAGGTGCTCGCGCGCGAGCGGCCGGGCGACGCGACCGCGGAGCTCTACCAGGGAGGGGCGTTCGTGGTCGAAGAGCAAATCCCCAACCCCGCGCCGCTGCCGCCCCGGGCGAAGGCGAAGAACAGGCGCCGCTAGCGCCGCCGCGCGAGCACTTCGATCGGCACGATACGCCCCTCGGCCACGCCGCGCGAGGTGTTGGCCATCGCCGCGCGCGCGTCCTCGCCGTGGACCAGGATCACCGCGCGGTGCGGGGGCTTGCCGCCGCGCGCGACGATCGCGCGCGAGCGCGCGCCGAATTCCAGCGCCTCTTTTTCCGTGCTGCGAAAGCGCAGGATCTCGAACCCCGCGGCCTCGAGCCCGCGCCGCGTGTCCTCCGGAGTGGAAAGGAAGCTCGACTCGGCGCTCGCCGCCCAGGGGGTGGGATAGTCGAGCTCGGGGCCGGGGCCCTTGGCAAGCTCGGACAGCGCCAGCCAGGCGCCGGGCTTGAGCACGCGCTGGATCTCGCGGTAGAAGGCTTCCTTGGCGGCGATGTTCATCGACACGTTCATCGAGTAGGCGCCGTCGAAGCTCGCCGCGGCGAAGGGCATCGCGAGCGCGTCGCCGTGCTCGAAGCGCACGTGCGCGCCGAAACCCAGGCGCCCGGTGAGGTGGCGCGCGATCTCGCAGAACTCGGCGGTGAGGTCGATGCCGGTCACGCGGCAGCCGAAGCGCCGGTGCATCCAGCGCGCCGGGCCGCCGATGCCGCTGCCGATGTCGAGCAGGTGGTCGGCGGGCCCGACCTCGAGCCCGGCGGCGATCTCCTCGGTCGCCTCCAGCCCGCGGCCGTGGAAGTGGTCGTAGGGCGCGAGCTCCTCCAGGCTCGGACGCGCGGGATCCGCGCCGTCCTCGCCAAGCGCGGCGTCCAGCCGCTCGAGCAGCTTGCCGCGGCCGTAGTGGCCGGTGATGTTGCGCTCTGCGCTCATCGAGCCCGAATACTAGCGCCGCGCGCACGGATTGGCGGCTAGAATCGTCGCCAAAGGAGGCGCCATGGCGAACAGGAAGCCGCGCTCGGAACCCAAGATCGTCCGCCCGGACGACATCAACCCGCACCACGACTGGAAGCGCCCGCTGCAGGCGCCCGGGCACACGCAGGTGGACTTCGAGCAGCGGATCGATTTCCGCCGCCTGCACGACTACCGCCTGGCGCGCACCCGCGCCGCGCTCTCGGGCTCGGGGCTGGGCGCGCTGCTGTCGTTCGACCAGCACAATATCCGCTACACCACCAGCACCGTGATCGGCGAGTGGGCGCGCGACAAGCTCACCCGCTACTCGCTCCTTACCGGCAACGGCGACCCCTACGTGTGGGACTTCGGCTCGGCGGCGCGCCACCACAAGCTGCACGCGCCCTGGCTGCAGCACGACCACTGCCGCGCCGGGCTGCTCGGCATGCGCGGCGCGACCGGCGCCGACCTGACCCTGTTCCGCGATGCGGCGAAGGAGATCAAGGCGATCCTCATCGAGGAGGGCGTGGCCGACATGCCCCTCGGCCTGGACGTGGTCGAGCCGCCGATGCTGTTCGCGCTGCAGAAGGAGGGCATCACGGTGCGCGACGGCCAGCAGGTGATGCTCGCCGCGCGCGAGGTGAAGAACATCGACGAGCTGACGCTGCTCAACATGGCCGCGGCGATGGTAGACGGCGTGTACCAGGACATCGCCGAGGCGTTGAAGCCCGGCGTGCAGGAGTCGCAGATCGTCGCGCTCGCGACCGCGCGCCTGTACGAGATGGGCTCGGACTGCGTCGAGGCGATCAACTCGATCTCAGGCGAGCGCTGCTCGCCGCACCCGCACAATTTCACCGACCGCCTGATCCGCCCCGGCGACCAGGCCTTCTTCGACGTCATCCAGTCGTTCATGGGCTACCGCACCTGCTACTACCGCACCTTCAACGTGGGGCGCGCGACCGGCCCGCAGCGCACCGCCTACCGCAAGGCGCGCGAGTGGATGGACCGCGCGATCGAGCTGCTGCGGCCCGGCATGACGAGCGACAAGATCGCGCTCGCGTTCCCGGAGGCGAAGGAGATCGGCTTCGCGAGCGAGATGGACGCCTTCGGGCTGAACTTCTGCCACGGCCTGGGCCTCGGGCTGCACGAGCGGCCGCTCATCTCGCGCCTGACCTCGCTGCGCGAGCCGATCGAGCTCAAGGCCGGCATGGCGTTCGCGGTCGAGACCTACTGCCCCGCCACCGACGGCGTGTCCGCGGCGAGGATCGAGGAAGAGGTGATCCTCACCGACAAGGGCGCGCAGATCATCTCGCTCTACCCCGCCGAGGAGCTTCCCATTGCCAACCCCTACTAGCGCGAAGCTCGGCTGGATCGGCATCGGCCGCATGGGCTACGCCATGGCCGAGCGCCTGGCCAAGGCCGGCTGCGACCTGACGGCCTGGAACCGCACCCGCGCCAAGGCCGAGCCGCTCGCGGCGCACGGCGCGAAGATCGCGGCCAAGCCCGCCGAGCTCGCCGGCTGCGAGATCGTGTTCGTCACCGTCGCGGCGGGCAAGGAGCTGCTCGAGTCGATCGAGGCGCTGCTCGCCGGCGGCGGCGCGCCGAAGATCGTGGTCGACATCACCTCGGTCTCGGTCGAGGACTCGGCGCGCGCGCGCGCGCGCCTGGCCGCAGCGGGCGCGCAGCTGCTCGCGGCGCCGGTCTCGGGCAACGCCAAGGTGATCAAGGCCGGCAAGCTCAGCTTCGTCGTCTCCGGCCCGAAGGACGCCTACGAGCGGGCCGCGCCTTACCTCGCGCTCATGGGCAAGGGCGCCGCCTACGTGGGCGAGGGCGAGCTCGCGCGCATCGCCAAGATCTGCCACAACGTGTTCCTCGGCGTGGTGATCCAGTCGCTCGCCGAGATCACCGTGCTCGCGAACAAGGCCGGCATGCCGCGCCACGCCTTCCTCGAGTTCCTGAACCAGAGCGTGATGGGATCTACCTTCTCGCGCTACAAGTCCCCCGCGCTGGTGAGCCTGGACTTCTCGGTCACCTTCACCCCCGAGCTGCTGAAGAAGGACCTCGACCTGGGCCTGGAGGCCGGGCGCAGCCTCGGCGCGCCGCTGCCGCTCGCCTCGGTGACGCGCGACGCGCTCCAGGCCCTGATCGGCAACGGCTACGGCGGCAGCGACTTCGCCGCGCTGATCCTGATGCAGGCCAAGGCGGCCGGGATGTCGCTTGCGCCCGAGAACGTCGCGCTCGACGACGGCCTGCACTGAGCGCGAAATCGAATCGTTGCGCGAGGAAACGCAAATGTCGCACGCGATCAACATCCGTCGGGCAGCGTGAGCGCGCCGGCGGCCGCAACGAAGCCCGGGAAGCCGGGCTTTTTTGTCTCCGATTCTCCCAAGGCGGCAGACATGCTCAAATTCAAGCGCGCGCGTCAGGCTGCACAACCGGGTCTGGAGTCGCGGCGGGGTCAGGCCGGGCGACGGCGCGGTGGTCTTCGCCCTCTGGGCCGACGACGTGCAGACTGTCGACGGCGTCAGTCAATACCTGCTGTGGGCGCCGAACGTCGATGGCTCGCGCCCCTGGTCGGACGCGCCGGGGGGCTGCTCGTGTACGGCGAGCGCGTGGAAGGCTCGTTGCCCGACGACAAGGCGCTAAGCGTGCGCGGCGCGGACCCCCATACCGTGCTCACGCTGCGGGTGGAAAAGCGCGGCGAGGAGTACTGGGCGAGCTGGGGCGGCGGGAATCGCGCCGCGAGCTGAGCCGCGCGCGCTTGATCCTGGTCAAGCTGCGCCGCGTGCGCACGCATATCGTTGCCGGAGGGTCATCCTTCTCCGGGTTCAACGCGCAGACGTGGCCGGCGGCATCACTCGACGGGAGTTCCTGAAAGGCACGGGCGGTGCCATCGCGGGCGCCGCGCTGCCCGCCGCGGCGGCGCAGGGGGCCGAGCGCGCACCGGCCGGGACGGCGCAGGGCGAGCTCGCCGACGCAGGCCCGCGCGAAATCCTTCTCGACGTGAACGGCGCGCGCCGGGCAGTGGCGGTCGAGCCGCAGATCACGCTCGCCGAGGTCCTGCGCGGTCCGCTCGAGCTGACGGGCACCAAGATCGGCTGCGACCGCGGCTCGTGCTCGGCCTGCACGGTCTGGCTCGACGGCGTGCCGGCCCTTGCCTGCATGACGCTCGCGCTCGACGTGGGCGCGCGCAAGGTGGTCACGATCGAGGGCCTGGCCGAGGGCGAGAAGCTGCACCCGGTTCAGGCCGCGTTCATCGCCCGCGACGCGGTCCAGTGCGGCTTCTGCACCCCGGGCCTGGTGATGAGCTGCGCGGCGCTGCTCGAGCAGAACCGCGATCCGTCGCTCGACGAGGTCAAGGCTGCGCTCGGCGGGCACCTGTGCCGCTGCGGCACCATTCCCCACGCGCTCGAGGCCGTGCTCGACGCCGCGCGGGCGATGAAGGGTTGACCATGCCCGAACGCAAGGACATGCGCACGCAGAAGTACCCGCTCGGCATCGTGCCCGGAACGCCGGGCGAGATCGAGCGCAGCGTGCCCGGCGACGAAGCCCCTGCGCTGGCGCCGAACGCGCAGCTAAGATGGATCGGCAAGTCCGTGCCGCGCATCGCCGGGCGCGCCAAAGTGACCGGCGCGGCGCGCTTCACGGTCGACGTCAAGCTGCCCGGGATGCTCCACGGCCGGCTGCTGCGCTCGCCGCACCCGCACGCGCGGCTGCTTTCGCTCGACCTCGGCCCGGCCGCCCGGCATCCCGGCGTGCGCGCCGCGCTGGCGTTGAACGAGACCGCAGGGCGCGCGCTCGAGGTGCGGGCCCAAGGCGGGCCCGAGCCGCGGCGCGTGCTCTACGTCGGCGACGTGGTCGCGGGCGTGGCCGCGCTCACCCCGGCCGCCGCGGAGGAAGCGCTCGGCCTGATCGAGGCGGATTACCAGCCGCTACCCTTCGTCGTGGACCTGGAAAGCGCGCGCCGCAGCGACGCGCCGCTCGTGTTCGCGCACCCGGTGCGCAGCGACAGCCACGGCGAGGCGATCGCCGGCGCCGCGCCGCTGCCGCAGCAGGGCAACGTGCGCGGGCCCAATACGGCGGGCTCGCGCGGCGACGCGGCGGCCGCGCTGGCGCAGGCCGAGGTCGCGGTCGAAGGCGAATTCCGCACCCAGGTGCAGACCCACTGCTGCATGGAAACGCACGCGGTGGTGGCCGACTGGCGCGCCGACGGGCTCACGCTGTACATGTCCACGCAGTACACGACCGGCGTTCGGCGCGAGCTCGCCGACGCCTTCGGGCTGCCGCTCGGCCGGGTCCGGGTGGTGGTCGACGCCATGGGCGGTGGCTTCGGCTCCAAGTCGAGCGCCGGCAACTACGTGCGCGCCGCGGTCGCGCTGTCGCGCCAGGCCGGCGCACCGGTGCGCATCGCGCTCGACCGCAGGGAGGAGCAGCTCGACAGCGGCAACCGCCCGGCGACGGTGCAGCGCATGCGCATCGGCGCCAGGCGCGACGGCACGCTTAGCGCGATCGCGCTCGAGGAGTACGGCACCGCCGGCGTCGCCCTCGGGGCGGGCCCGGGCTTCATCGCCCAGGGAATGTATGCCTGCGACAACTTCTCGATCGCGCAGTCCGACGTGTTCATAAACGCCGGGCCCGGCTGCGCGATGCGCGGGCCGGGCAACGTGCCGGGCGCTTTCGCGCTCGAGCAGATGATCGACGAGCTGGGCGAGAAGCTCGGCCTCGATCCGCTCGCGCTGCGCGACCGGATCGAGGCGAGCCCGGTGCACCGCGAGGAGCGGCGGCTCGGCGCCGAGCGCATCGGCTGGAGCCGCAGGCATGCGCCCGGCGCCGATCGCGGCACGCTCAAGCGCGGCTTGGGCGCGGCGCAGTCCTACTGGGGCGCCAACGTTTGCACCAATTCCTCCTGCGAGCTGCGCATCTCGCGCGACGGCTCGGTGGAGCTGCTTTCGGGGGTGCAGGACATCGGCTCGGGCATCGGCACGGTGCTCGCGCAGGTGGCGGCCGAGGAGCTGGGGCTGCGCCCCGAGGACATCGTGGTGCGCATCGGCGACACCGATTTTCCGGCCGGTCCGCCCTCCTTCGGCAGCATGACCACCGCCTCGATCACGCCGCCGGCGCGCAACGCCGCCTACCGCGCGCTGCGCAGGCTGTGCGAGGCGGCGGCGCCCGGGCTGGGCGCGGCGCCCGAGGCGCTCGTCGCGCGCGCCGGGCGCATCGCGACCGCGGACGGCGGGCGCAGCATGAGCTTCCGCGAGGCCGCGGCCAGGCTGCGCGGCGAGTCGATAAGCGTGATCGCGAGCCGCTCGGACGACTACGGCGGATTCGCCGCGCAGCGAGGCAGCGACTTCGCCTCCGCGCGCAGCATGCTGGGCGGCGTGCAGTTCGCGCAGGTCGCGGTGGACACCGAGACCGGGATCGTGCGCGTGGAGCGGGTGGTCGCGGCGCAGGACTGCGGCCGACCGATGAATCCGCGCCAGACCGAGAGCCAGGTTCAGGGCGGCGTCCTGATGGGCCTGTCCTACGCGCTGTACGAGAACCGCGTCATAGACCGGCACACCGGCTACGTGCTCAATCCGGACCTGGAGTTCTACAAGATCGGGCGCTCGCGCGAGACGCCCGCGATCGAGGTGATCCTGCTCGAGAACTACCAGGGCACGAGCGCGACCGACGCCTACGGCATCGCCGAGCCGTCCAACATCGCCACTGCGCCGGCGATCGCCAACGCGGTCTACAACGCGATCGGGGTGCGCGTGCGGCAGCTGCCGATGACCCCCGCGGTGATCCTCGCCGCGCTGGGGCGCATTCCGGCGCGGAGCGCGGGCGCATGAAACGCTTCGAATGGGCGAGCGCCGCCACGCTCGACCAGGCCGTCGCCGCGGCGAGCGCCACGGCGGCGGACGCGATGCTCTCGCAGGGCGGCGTTCCGCGCGGCGACGCGACGGTCCTCAAGGCCGGGGGCATCGACCTGCTGGACCTGATGAAGGAAGGCCTGCTCACGCCACGGCGGGTCGTGAACCTGCGCGCGATCCCCGGGCTGGGGCGCATCGCCGAGGAGCCGGACGGATCGCTGCGCATCGGCGCGCTGGTCACGCTCGCGCAGCTCGGCGCGCATCCGCTGGTGCAGGCGCGCTATCGCGCGCTGGCCGAGGCGGCCGGCCGCTCGGCCAGCCCGCAGATCCGCCACGCGGCCACGATCGGCGGCAATCTCCTGCAGCGCCCGCGCTGCTGGTACTTCCGCTCGCGCGCGCATCATTGCCTGCGCAAGGGCGGCGCGACCTGCTTCGCCTTTGCGGGCGAGAACCAGTACCACGCCGTCTTCGGCCACAACGGCTGCGCGATCGTGCATCCATCGACTTCGGCGACCGCGCTGGTGGCGTTCGGCGCCAAGCTCGAGCTGGCGGGGGCCCAGGGCAAACGGCGTGTCGTCGCGCTGGAGGACTTCTTGCTGCGGCCCGAGCAGGACATCGAGCGCGAGAACGATCTGAGGCCGGGCGAGGTTTTGCGCGCCGTGCTGCTGCCGCCGGCGCGCGGCGCGCGCTCGGCGCACCTGCGCCAGGGGGAGCTGGACTCCTTCGACTGGCCGCTGGCCGATGTCGCGGCGGTGCTCGAGATCGCCCCGGACGGCGTCTGCCGCAGGGCAGCGCTGGTGCTCGGCGCCGCGGCGCCCGTTCCGCACCGCGCCGCGCGGGCCGAGGCCGTGCTAAACGGCAAGCGCATCACCGAAGACGCTGCGCGCTCCGCCGCGCGCGCGGCGCTCGAGGGCGCGATGCCGCTTAGCGGCAACGCCTACAAGCTGCCGATCTTCGAGGCCCTGGTGCGCCGTGCCGTGCTCGCCGCCGCCGGCCCCGGTTGATCTAGATCAATAGGGCGCCGGTCCGCATCGCGACAATGCCTGAGGTCGAGGGGTATATCCTTCATATCGCAGTGTCGCAGCGGGGAGATCTAAAATGATCAACGACACCGTGGTCGAGCTTTCGCGCTGGCAGTTCGCCGCGACCGCGCTGTACCACTTCCTGTTCGTGCCGCTCACGCTCGGGCTTTCGATGCTGCTCGCCGCGATGGAGACGGTGTACGTCACCACCGGGCGCGAGATCTACCGCCGCATGACCCAGTTCTGGGGCAAGCTGTTCCTGATCAACTTCGCCCTCGGCGTGGCCACCGGGCTCACCATGGAGTTCGAGTTCGGCACCAACTGGTCGTTCTACTCCAGCTTCGTGGGCGACACCTTCGGCGCGCCGCTCGCGATCGAGGGGCTGATGGCGTTCTTCATGGAATCGACCTTCGTCGGCCTGATGCTGTTCGGCTGGGAGCGCCTGTCGCGCGCGCAGCACCTGGCGGTGACCTACCTGGTGGCCCTGGGCTCGAACCTGTCGGCGCTGTGGATCCTGGTCGCCAACGGCTTCATGCAGGACCCGCAGGGCGCGCGCTTCAACCCGGTCACCATGCGCATGGAGCTCACCAGCTTCGGCGACCTGCTGTTCAGCGCCGACGCGCAATCCAAGTTCGTGCACACCAGCGTCGCCGGCTACGTCACCGCGGCGATGTTCGTGGCCGGCATCAGCGCCTATTACATGCTGCGCAAGCGCCACCTGGAGCTCGCCAGGCGCTCGTTCCGCATGGCGGCCCTGTTCGGCGTGCTCGCCACCGCGGGGGTGATCACCCTGGGCGACGCGCTCGGCTTCGTCGGCGGCCACGCCCAGCAGGCCAAGCTCGCCGCGATGGAGGCGCTGTGGCACAGCGAGCCCGCGCCGATGCCCTTCAACGTGCTCGCCGCGCCATCGCAGAGCGAGCGCGCGAACCTGTGGACGCTGCAGGTGCCCGGCGCGCTCTCGCTGCTGGTGACGCACTCGCTCGAGGGCACGGTGCCCGGAGCCGACGCGCTCGAGAAGCAGGCGGCCGAGCGCATCCGCAACGGGATTCCCGCGGTCGAGGCGCTGCGTGCGCTCAGCCGCAACCCGGACGACGCGCAGGCGATGGCGCGCTTCAAGGCGCACGAGCAGGACCTGGGCTACGGCTTCCTCGTGCAGCGCTACGCCCCCGACCAGGACGTGACCCGGGTGAACCCGGGCGACATCGAGCGCGCGGCGCGCGACACGATTCCCGAGGTGTGGCCGGTGTTCTGGTCGTTCCGCATCATGGTGGGGCTCGGCCTGCTGATGCTCGCCTACTTCATCCTGGCGGTGATCTACACGCTGCGCAACGAGGTCGAGCACAAGCCCGCCTTCCTGCGCCTCGCGCTGTGGGCGATCCCGGTGCCCTTCATCGCCTGCGAAATGGGCTGGCTGGTGGCCGAGATCGGGCGCCAGCCCTGGACCGTGTACCAGGTGCTGCCGACCTGGATGTCGGCCTCGACGCACAGCGTCGCGTACATGGTGTTCTCGCTCACCGGCTTCGTCGTCCTGTACTCGATCTTCATCGCGATCGAGATGTACCTCATGGTGCGCAGCGTGCGCGCGGGGCCGCACGAGCACGCGCCCGCCGGGAGCTGAGACATGGAAACCTATCTGCTGCTCAAGGTCTTGTGGTGGCTGCTGCTGGGCGTGCTGCTGATGGGCCTCGCGGTCATGGTCGGCATGGACATGGGGGTGGGGACCATCCTGCGCTGGGTCGGGCGCACCGACGCCGAGCGCCGCGTCGCGCTCAACATCATCGGGCCGCACTGGGACGGCAACCAGGTCTGGTTCATCCTCGGCGGCGGCGCGGTGCTCGCCGCCTGGCCGCTGATCTACGCCACCGCGTTCTCCGGCCTGTACGTGGTGATGCTGCTGCTGCTGTGGAGCATGATCGTGCGCCCGCTCGGCTTCGAGTACCGCAGCAAGCTGGCTTCGGCGCGCTGGCGCGGGGCCTGGGACTGGTCGCTGTTCGTGAGCGGCTTCCTGCCGATGCTGGTGTTCGGCGCCGCGATCGGCAACGTGCTGCAGGGCGTGCCGTTCCACTTCAGCTGGAACCTCACTTCGTACTACACCGGCAGTTTCATCGCGCTGTTCAACCCGTTCGCGATCCTGTGCGGCCTGCTGTCGGTGGCGATGGCGGTCTACATGGGCGCGGTGACCGTGATGAACGGCGCCGAGGGCGCGATGCACGCGCGCGCCAGGCAGCTCACGCTGTGGGCGGGAGTGGCCGCGGTGGCGCTGTTCAGCCTCGGCGGGCTGTGGGTGAGCGGCATGACGGGCTACCACCTGGTGCACGGTCCCGCGGCGGGCGCGGCGCAGACGCCGCTGCAGCAGGTGGTCGAGCGCGCGCGCGGCGACTGGCTGGCGAACTTCAGCGTCCATGCGGCCCTGTGGCTGGTGCCGGCGGCGGGCTACGCCGGCGTGCTGCTCGGCATGTGGGCGGCGCGCCGCGACCGCTCGCACCTCGCCTGGTGGCTGGGCGCGCTCGGCTGGATCGGCGTCATCGGCACCGTGGGGGCGGCGATGTTCCCGTTCATGATGCCCTCGAGCTCCGAGCCCTCGCAGAGCCTGACGGTGTGGAATGCGTCCTCGAGCGCGCACACGCTGACCTGGATGCTGGGCTTCACGCTGGTGTTCCTGCCGCTGGTGCTGTGGTACACCGGCTGGGCGTTCTGGGTCATGCGCGGCAAGGTCAGCCTGCGGCAGGTCGAATCCGACGAGCACGCCTACTGAGAAGGACGCTACGCAAATGGGCACCCTGGGACGCTTCCTGATCTACCTCGTCATCGCGGTCTGCGTGATCCTGATGGCGGTCATCCTGGGCGACTCCGGCCCCTGGTATTTCGCCTGGCTGGTCGGCAGCGTGATGATCGTGCTGATCGCGGCCGCCGGCGGCGCGCTGCTCGACACGCAGGAAGGGGCGCGCGCTCAGCCGGGCGCGGGCGGGTCGATCAGATCCTCGCGGTAGCGCGCGTAGCGCTCGCTGCCGCGCAGCAGCCCGGCATGGCTGCCGCGCTCGACGACGCGGCCGCGCTCCAGCAGCAGCACCTGGTCGACGCGCTCGAGCGCGCTGCCGAGCTTGTGCGTGATGAGCAGCACCGTGCGCCCCGCCATGAGCCGGTCGATATCCGCCAGCAGCGCGCGCTCGGTGGGCGGGTCCAGGTTCTCGGTCGGCTCGTCGAGCAGCAGGATGGGCGCGTCGCGCAGCAGCGCGCGCGCGATCGCCACGCGCCGCGCCTGGCCGGCGGAAAGCCGCACCCCCGCCTCGCCCACCTGGCTCATGTAGCCCTCGGGCAGCGAGGCGATGAAGTCGTGGATCTGCGCCGCGCGCGCGGCGCGCTCGATCGCCTGCCGGTCGGCGTGCGGGTCGGCGATGCACAGGTTCTCCAGGACCGTGGCGTTGAACAGATACGTGTCCTGCGAGACCACGGCGATCAGCGCGCGCAGGTCCTCGCCGCGGTAGCTGCGCAGGTCGTTGCCGCCGAGCCCGATCTCGCCCTGCTGGAACTCGCGCAAGCGCAGCAGCAGCTGCACCACGCTGCTCTTGCCCGCGCCGCTGGGGCCTAGCAGCGCGACGCGACCGCCGGCCTTGAGCTCGAGGTCCAGGCCGTCGAGCGCCCAGGGCGCCTCGGCGTGGTAGCGCAGCCGCACGCCGCGCATCGAAATGCCGCTGTCGCGCGGCCGCGGGGACCGCGCGCGCGGCTCGGCGACCTGCGGCTTCGCATCCGCCAGCTCGAAGATGCGGCGCGCGGCGGCGAGCGTCTCGCCCAGCTTGTGCAGGGCGAGCGCCAGCGGGCTCACCGCCTCGAAGCTCGCCAGCACCAGGAACGCGAGCAGCGCCAGGTCGGCCGGCTGCAGGCCGCCGCGGGCGAGCAGGGCGCTGCCGAGCAGCACGCTGCCCCACAGCGCGAGGCTGGCGCAAAGTCCCGGCGCGCCCTCGGCGACGCCCGAGAGCGTCGCCAGGCGCCGCTGCGCGGCGCTCAGGCGCGCGCTCAGGCGCTCGATCCTGCGCGCCTGGCGCCCGGAGCCGCCGTAGACCCGCAGCTCGGCCATGCCCTGCACGCCGTCGAGCAGCACGCTGCGCAGCGCCGCCCTGGTATGAACCAGCTCGGCGCCCGGGGCCTCGCCCGCGCGGCGCAGCACGAGCGGCAGCGCCGCTCCCGCGACCAGCAGCAGCGCGAGCGCGAGCAGGGCGATCGCCGCGCTGTAGCGCGCCAGCACGAGGGTGACGATGGCGACTCCGGCCGCTCCCGCCGCGACCGGCGCGAACAGGCGCAGGTAGGCGTGCTGCAGGGTCTCGACGTCGGCCTGGATGCGATCGACCAGGTCGCCGCCGCGGTGCGTCTCGAGCCCGGCCGGCGCGAGCGGCTCGATCCGCCGGTAGAGCCACACCCTCAGCTCGGCCAGCAGGCGGAAGGTCGCTTCGTGCGTCACCAGGCGCTCGAGGTAGCGCCCGCCCGTGCGCAGGATCGCGAACAGGCGAATAAGCGCGGCCGGGGTGAAGTAGTCGATCAGCGCCCCCGCCGCGCCCGCGATCGCCATCGCCGCGATGAACCAGCCGGCGACCGCCATCAGGGCGACGTTGGCGAGCGTGGTGGCGAGCGCGAGCAGCGCGCCGAGCGCCATCCATCCCCAGTAAGGACGCAGCAGCACGAGCAGCCTGAGGAGCAGCTTGAGGTCGCCGCGCACGTCAAAGCGCCTGCAGCATGCGTGCGTACGGCCCGCCCGCGCCGGCGAGCGCGTCGCGCGCGCCCTGTTCCGCCACGCGCCCGGCTTCGAGCACCACGACGCGGTCGGCGCTGCGCACGGTGCGCAGGCGGTGCGCCACCATCAGCAGCGTGCGCTCGCGCGCCAGCCGCGCGAGCGCCGCGCCGACCAGCGCCTCGGTCTCCGGGTCGAGGCTCGCGGTGGCCTCGTCCATCAGCACGACCGGGGCGTCCTTGAGGAAGGCGCGCGCGAGCGCGATGCGCTGCACCTGCCCGCCCGAGAGGTTCAGGCCGCGCTCGCCGAGCGGGGTGTCGTAGCCCCGCGGCAGGCGCTCGATGAATTCGTCGGCGTGGGCCCGGCGCGCCGCCGCGCGCACCGCCTCGGGCGCCGCGGCGGGATCGCCCAGGCGGATGTTGTCCAGAATGCTGCCCTCGAACAGGTGCGCGCGCTGGGGCACCCACGCGACGTGGCGCAGCCAGTGCGCGGCGTCGAGCGCGGCAAGGTCGCGGCCGTCGATCAGCACCCGCCCGCGCTGGGGCTGCAGGAAGCCGAGCAGCAGGTTGAGCACCGTGCTCTTGCCGGCCCCGCTGGGGCCGACCAGCGCGGTGACGCGGCCGGGCTCGAGCGCGAAGCTCGCGCCGCGCAGGGCCTCGCGCCCGGGTTCGTAGGCGTAGTGCACGTCCTCGAGACGGATGGCGATCGGGCGCGCCAGCGCGGGGCGCGCCTCGCCCCGCGCGCTGCGCGGCGGCAGCGGCACTTCGAGCAGCTCGACGATGCGCCCGGCCGCGCCGATCGCCTCCATGCGCGCGTGGTAGCGCAGGCCCAGGCTGCGCAGCGGCAGGTAGTACTCCGGCGCGAGCAGCAGGATGAACAGGCCGGCCTCGAAGCCCATCTCGCCGCGCAGCAGGCGAAAGCCGATCAGCACCGCGACCAGCGCGATGCTCACCGTGGCGAAGAATTCGAGCACCAGGGCCGACAGGAACGCGACCCTGAGCACCGCCATGGTGCTGCGCCGGTAGTCGTCGGAGATGCGCGCGATCAGGTCGGCCTCGCGGCGCGAGGCGTTGAACAGCTTGAGCGTGGTCAGCCCCTGCAGGGCGTCGAGGAAGCGCGCGCTCATGCGCGCGAGCTTTTGCCACTGGCGCTGGTTGAGGCGCTCCGCGCCGCCGCCGATCAGCACCATGAACAGCGGGATCAGCGGCGCGCTCAACAGCAGCACCAGGGCCGAGATCCAGTCGCGCGGAAAGACGAACGCCAGGATCGCGAGCGGGACCAGCGCGACCAGCGCGAGCTGCGGCAGGTAGCGCGCGTAGTAGGGCTCGAGCGCCTCGACCGCGTCGAGCGCGGCCAGCGCCAGCTCGCCGCTCGCGCGCCCGCGGGCGTACGCCGGCCCGAGCGCCTGCAGGTGGCCGAACAGCTCGCCGCGCACCCGTTGCTTGACCCGCGTCGCCGCGCGCACCGCGGCCTGCTCGCCCGCGAGCGAGAGCACGAAGCGCAGCGCGAAGATCGCCGGCAGCGGCCACAGCCAGGGCAGGATCTGCGCCGGCGCCGCATGGCGCAGCAGCGCCGCGTCGAGCGCTTTGGCCAGCAGCCAGGCCTGCGGGATCAGCAGCAGGCCGCACAGCGTGCCCAGCCCCGCGGCCAGCACGAGCGGGCGGCGCGCGCCGCGGGCGAGGCTGCGCAACCAGGTCGCGCTGCGTGGGGCGTCCATGCTTCTTCCGGTGCGGTTGGCGGGCATTCTAAGCGCCAGGCACTTCGCCCGTGGCAATTGAGCGCCAAATGGCTATAAGCTTGACGGCCATTCCATGGGGACGAAGCCATGCGCGACATCCTTGCGGTCGACCGCCTCGACGTGCTGGTGCTGGTGGACAACGTCACCGACAGCCTGTCGAGCACGCCGACGAACGTGATCCCGGAGTGGACCGGCTTGCTTACCGGCGGACGAATGCACATCCTGTCGGGCGGGGCGATCTGCTGCGCGCACCACGGCCTGTCGCTGCTGATCACGGCGCACACGGACGGCCAGAAGCGCACGCTGCTGTTCGACGCCGGGCCCGAGGGCGCGACCTTCCAGCGCAACGCGGGCATCCTGGGAGTGGATTTCGGCGCCATCGACGCGGTGGTGCTCTCGCACGGCCACTGGGATCACGCCGGCGGGCTGCTCACGGCGATCGAGTCGATCGCGCGCCGCCGCGGCGCGGGCGAGGTGCCGTGCTACGTCCACCCGGGAATGTTCGCGCAGCGCGCGCTGCAGCGCCCGAACGGGGAAATGACGGTGTTCGAGCCGGTGCCCGACCCGGCGCTGCTCGCCGAGGCGGGCGCGAAGGTGATCAACACGCGCGAGCCGCAGGCGCTGTGCGGCGGGGCGTTCTGGCTCAGCGGCGAGATCCCGCGCCGCACGCGCTACGAGCGCGGCCTGCCCGGGCACATGCGGCGCAGCGCCGACGGCAAGTCCTGGGAGCCGGACCCGCTGCTGAGCGACGAGCGCTTCGTCTCGGTGCGGGTCAGGAACAAGGGGCAGTTCGTGTTCTCGGCCTGCTCGCACGCCGGGGTGATCAACGTGCTCAGGCACGCCAAGCGGACGTTTCCGAAAGTGCCGCTGTACGGCGTGATGGGCGGCTTTCATCTGTCGGGGATCACCGAGAAGGCGATTCCGAACACGGTCGCGGACCTGAAGAAGCTGCGCCTGAAGCTGCTCGCGCCGGGCCACTGCACCGGCTGGCGCGCCACGTCGGCGATGGCGCGCACGTTCGGCGACCGGGCGCTCGCGCCCTCCGCGGTGGGCAAGCGCTATCTGATCTGAAGCGCGGCATGCACAATCTCGAGCAGGCCGCGATCTTTCTCCTCACCGCCGTCGTCCTGGTGCCGCTGTTCCGCCGCGTGCGGCTCGGCGCGGTGGTGGGCTATCTGGTCGCCGGGATGCTTATCGGCCCTTCGGGCCTGGCGCTGATCGCGGACCCCGCGGCGACGCTGCAGTTCGCCGAGTTCGGCGTGGTGCTGCTGCTGTTCATCATCGGCCTCGAGCTCGAGCCGCGCCGGCTGTGGGTGATGCGGCGCGCGGTGTTCGGGCTGGGCAGCGCGCAGCTCGCGCTCAGCGCGCTCGCGCTCGGCGGCGCGGCATCCGCGCTCGGCCTGGACTGGCGCGCGGCGACGGTCACCGGACTGGGGCTCGCGCTGTCCTCGACCGCGCTGGTGCTCACCGCGCTCGCCGAGCGCGGCCAGCTCGCTGCGCGCCACGGGCGCGAGGCCTTCGCGGTGCTGCTGTTCCAGGACATGGCGGTGATCCCGATGATCGCGCTGCTGCCGCTGCTCGCCGGCGGCGCCTCGGGCATGCAGCTTGCGCCGGCGCTGAAAGGGCTGGCGGCGATCGTGCTGGTGGCGCTCGCCAGCCGCAAGGTGGTGCGCCCGGCGCTGCGCGCGGTGGCGCGCTGGGGCGGGCGCGAGGTGTTCACCGCCGCGGCGCTGCTGCTGGTGGTCGGCGCCGCGCTCGGCATGGAGCTGATCGGCCTGTCGCCGTCCCTGGGCGCCTTCCTCGCCGGGGTGCTGGTGGCGGACTCGGAGTTCCGCCACGAGCTGGAAGCCGACATCGAGCCGTTCAAGGGGCTGCTGCTGGGGCTGTTCTTCATCGCGGTCGGAATGAGCGCGAACCTCGACCTGCTCGGGCGCGAGCCGCTCGCGGTGCTCGGCCTCGCGCTCGGGCTGATGGCGCTCAAGTTCGCGCTCATGGCGCTGGTGTCGCGCGCGGCGGGCGCGCCCTGGGCGAGCGCGCTCGCAGTGGGCGACGCGGTGTCGCAGGGGGGCGAGTTCGCCTTCGTGCTGTTCGGCGCGGCGGCCGGCTTCGGCGTGCTCGCCGGCCCGGTCGCCGAGCGGCTGGTGCTCGCGGTGACGCTCTCGCTGGTGGTCTCGCCGCTCGTGTTCGCGCTGCACGACCGGCTGCTCGCCGCCTGGCGCGAGCGCGCCGCGCCGCCCGAGTTCGACGCGATCGACGACCCCGGCAAGCCGGTGATCATCGCCGGCTACGGCCGCGTGGGCCAGATCGTCTCGCGCGTGCTCAACATGTGCGGCATCGAGTTCACCGCGCTGGAGCTGTCCTACCAGCAGGTCGACTTCGTGCGCCGCTTCGGCGGCAAGGTGTACTACGGCGACGCCTCGCGCCTGGAGCTGCTGCAGGCGGCCAAGACGGGCGAGGCGAAGCTGTTCGTGCTCGCGATCGACGACGTCGAGGCCTCGGTTCGCACCGCCGAGGTGGTGCGGCGGCACTTTCCGGAGCTGCCGATCATTGCCCGCGCGCGCAACCGCAACCACGTCTACCGCCTGCGCGACCTCGGGGTCGGCACGATCCAGCGCGAGACCTTCCCCTCGAGCATCGCGATGGCCGAGCAGGTGCTGCTGCGGCTGGGGATGTCGGCTTCCGCGACCGCCGGCGCGCTGTCGCTGTTCCGGCGCCACGACGAGGAGCGGCTCGAGTCGCAGTACGCGCTGCGCCACGACGAGGCTAAGCTGATCCAGACCACGCGCGAGGCGGCCGAGCAGCTCAAGGAGCTGTTCGAGTCCGACCCGGCGGCCCGCCGCGGGGGCTAGAATCCGCTTCCCCCACCATCCCCGTTCCGGAGACAGCCATGGGCATATCGATGTACCAGGCGAGCGCGCCGCGCTTCGCCAACACGCTCGGCAACCTGGCCGGGGTGCTCGACAAGGCGCAGGCGCACGCCGAGGCGAAAGGCCTCGACCCGCTGGTGCTGACCGCCTGCCGCATCTTCCCCGACATGTTCCCGCTCTCGCGCCAGGTGCAGATTGCGACCGACACCGCGAAAGGCGCCCTCGCGCGCCTGGCCGGAGTCGAGATCCCGAAGTACGAGGACAACGAACAGAGCATTGCCGAGCTCAAGGCGCGCATCGCGAAGACGGTCGCGTTCCTCGCCGGGTTCAAGCCGGAGCAGGTCGACGGCAGCGAGGACAAGGAGCTGACCATCAAGCTGGGCAAGAACGAGGTGAGCTGGAAGGGCATGCAGTACCTGCTCGGCTTCGCGCTGCCGAACTTCTACTTCCACGTCACCACCGCCTACTGCATCCTGCGCCACAACGGCGTCGAGCTCGGCAAGCGCGACTACATCGGGAACCCCTGACATGCCAGCGGACAAACCCCTTGCGCCCCGGGACTGGGGCAGCCAGCCGCCCTACGTCTATCCCGCCTACAAGTCGACCGCGAAGCGCGGCCCGACCCGGCCGCTGGTGCCGTTGAAGAGCGCGCTCGCGCAGCGTCACGCCCCGGTCTACGGCCAGGACGACATCGGACCGCTGGATCACGACCTGACGCGCAACGCGGCCAGGAACGGCGCCCCGCTGGGTGAGCGCATCGTGGTCACCGGCCGGGTGCTGGACGAGGACGGCAGGCCGGCGGCGCACACCCTGGTCGAGATCTGGCAGGCGAACGCCGCCGGGCGCTACGTGCACAAGGCCGACCGGCACGATGCGCCGCTCGATCCGAACTTCCTCGGCGCCGGGCGCTGCCTGACCGACAGCGACGGCCGCTACCGCTTCCTGACCATCAAGCCGGGGGCCTACCCGTGGCAGAACCACCCCAACGGCTGGCGGCCCAACCACATCCACTTTTCGCTCTTCGGGCAGCACTTCGCCAGCCGCCTGGTGACCCAGATGTACTTCCCGGGCGACCCGCTGCTCGCGCTCGACCCGATCTATCACAGCGCCCCGGAGCAGGCGCGCGAGCGGCTGCTGTCGCGCCTGAACCTGGACGCGGTGGGCGAGCCGGGGTTCGCGCTCGGGTTCGAGTTCGACATCGTCCTGCGCGGCCCGCACCAGACCCCGAGCGAGGCCTGAGGCCATGAAACTAACCCAGACTCCCTCTCAGACAGTGGGTCCTTACTTTGCCTACGGTCTAACATCAGAGCAGTACGGCTACGATTTCAGGAGCCTTTTCGGGCCGGTGCTGGCCGAGGCGCAGGCCGCCGGCGAGCACATCCGGCTGACCGGCCGGGTGTTCGACGGCGACGGCGTGCCGGTGCCCGACGCGATGCTCGAGATCCGCCAGGCCAACCCCGAGGGGCGCTTCGTCGCCTCGCGCGCGGAAGCCCTGGCGAGCGGCTTTCGCGGCTTCGGCCGCTGCGGCACCGGCACCCGGCCCTCGCTGCACTACTGGTTCGACACACTCAAGCCGGGCGCGGCCGCCCCGGGCGAGGCGCCTTGCATCGACGTGATCGTGACCATGCGCGGGATGCTGCTGCACGCCTTCACCCGGGTCTACTTCGACGACGAGCAGGCGGCGAACGCGCGCGACCCGGTGCTTGGCGCGGTGCCGGCCGAGCGCCGCGCGACGCTGATCGCCAGGCGCGAGGCGCTGCCCGGCGGCGTGACCTACCGCTTCGACATCAGGATGCAGGGCGAGAAGGAAACCGTCTTCTTCGATCTCTAGGACGCGACCGCATGGAGCTTCTCGCGCCGCCCCTGGCAGGCGGCGCAGCGCAGCGCGGTCGGGTTCGCCTGCAGGCGGTCGAACGGGATCGGCTCGCCGCAGTCCGCGCACAGCCCGTAGCCGCCTTCGGCCGCCCTGGCGCGCGCGGCCTCGATCAGCGCCAGCTCGCGCAACTCGCGCTCGCGCGCATCGAGCGCGCCGAGCAGCCCGTTCAGCCGCTGCTTCGTAAGTGCTTGAGAGGCCTGTCTCATCCCGCTGCGACAAGCCGCAGCGGGCGAAGTTTCCCGCCCGGGCCCCGGTTCTCAGGCCTGCTGCTGCCATTCGGCGCGGCGAAAGCGCTTGCGCCGCGACGGCGCCGGCTCGCCCTGCGCCGCGTACTCGCGCAGCCGCTCGCCGACTGCGCGCGCGACCTCGCCCGGCAGCCGATCCGCGACCGCCGAGAAGCGGCGCACGATCGTCTCGGGCTTGAGAGGCTTGGCGCCGTCGTGGAAGTAGCCGCGCTTGCGCTCCCACACCAGCGCGCGCTCGCCCGAATTCAGGCCGTAGCAGAGCTGGAAGCCCTGCAGCGCGCCGCCGTTCGCCTGCGACACGAACAGGTCGAAATACTCGTCGTGAAACCAGCGCCGCTTCGTAAGCGGCGAGTCCTGCGTCAGGCCCAGAATTTCGCGCATGGCGCAAGTTTACCCCCGGCCGCGGCACGCTGTTGACCCCGGGCACATGCGCGCGTAGCGTGGCGGCGCCTTTACACAGCGAGGAGGGGTGCGATGAAACCCGAGCTTACGATGTTGACGTGGGCGGTGGCGCTGGCGTTCGTGCAGGTGCTGATCGCGGTGCAGGGCGCGACCATGCAGGTCGGCCTGATGACCCTGGCGCAGAACCGCGAGAAATTTCCCGAGCTCACCGGCTGGGCCGGGCGCGCCTACCGCGCGCACCGCAACATGATCGAGAACCTGGTGCTTTTCGCCGCCCTCGTGCTGGCCGCGGTGGCCGCCGGCCGCACCAACGGCACGACGCTGCTTGGCGCCGAGCTGTTCCTGTGGGGGCGGGTCGCCTACGCGATCGTGTACCTGATCGGCCTGCCGTGGCTGCGCACCGGCCTATGGGCGGTGTCGGTCGCCGGCCTGATCCTGATCTTCTCGCAGCTGATCTAGCCCGGCGGGGGGTACATGTAGTAGCGCCGGCGGCGCAGCGGGCGCTCGTCGGCCGCGGCCGGCACCTTGTTGCCCTTGGCGTACATGCACTGCGTGTAGGCGATGTCGTAGCGCTGCTGCAGGGTGTAGGCCGAGCGCTCGGCGGCGCCCGTGCCGGCGACCGAGCCGACCACCAGCCCGGCGCCCGCGCCCGCCCCGGCGCCCTGGTGGCCGCCGATCAGCGCGCCCGCCACCGCGCCGACCGCAGTGCCGATCGCCGCGCTCTTCACTCCGCTGTCGACCGCCGCCTGCTGCGACGTGCCGCCGGCCTGGCTGCTCGCGAACTGGCGGCACTCGAAGTCGTCGGCGCGGAACTGCTCGAAGGTCTTGCCGTCGCCGGGCAGGACCATCACGCTCGGGCCGCTCGGAGGCACCGTGGCGCAGGCGCCGAGCGCGAGAATGGATAGAAGCGGCAGAATTCTCTTCATACGGGTCAGCTCCGTTGCGACGCAATGCCGACACGATATGCCGGCGGCGCAATGTCCGGATATCGATTTAGTAACAAATCGTTAACCGCCGCGGCGCCTGGCGGCGCGCGCGACACGGGCGGTTACAACATACGGTCAACCCCGCGCCGCGGGGGGCGTTTAATGGCGGCAAGCGCAATCCCTGCGCGCAACACGGGACATTGAAATCATGCCTATCGGAAGACTTTTGATCGCCGCCGGCATCGCGGCAGCGGCCCTGGCCGCCCCGGCGGCCTACGCGGACGTCGGCGTGCGAATCGAGATCGGCGTACCGCCCCCGGCGCCGCGGGTCGAAGTGGTGCCGGCGCCGCGCGCGGGCTACGTCTGGGCGCCGGGCTACTGGGCCTGGAACGGCCACCGGCATGTCTGGGTGAGCGGGCACTGGATCGTCGCGCGCCGCGGCTATCACTGGGTGCCCGAGCACTGGGAGCGGCACGACGGCCGCTGGCAGTACGCCGAGGGGCGCTGGGAGCGCGATCGGCGCGAGCATCGCGATCACGATCGCCGCTAGCGGCGGCGCGGGGCGTCAGCCGATCCTGACGACGATCTTGCCGACCTGCGCGTCGGACTCCATGTAGTCGACCGCCGCGGGCAGCTGCTCGAAGCCGAACACGCGGTCGATCAGCGGCTCGATGCGCCCGTCGGCGATCGCCGGCAGCAGGTCGGCGACGAAGCCGCGCACGGTCGCCGAGCGCTGCTCGGCGCTGCGCAGCCGGTTCGAGACCCCGAACAGCGTCAGGCGCCGCGCGTGCAGCGCCTCGAGATCGATCTCGCTCCTCAACACGCCGTCGACGTGGCCGACCACCGCCAGCCGCCCCTCGAACGCGAGCGCGCGCAGGCATTCCGGGAACACGCTCCCGCCCACCGTGTTGACCGCCAGGTTTGCGCCCTTGCCGCCGGTTGCGGCCAGCACCGCGTCGCCGAAATCGCCCTTGCGCGTCCTGAGCGCGAGGTCCAGGCCGAGCGGCGCGAGGCGCTCGAGCTTCGCCGCCGAGCCGGAGGTGCCGACGACCCTGGCGCCGAGCGCCTTGCCCGCCTGCAGCGCGCCGACCCCGACGCCGGAGGACACGCCGGTGACGAGCAGCCATTCGCCCGCGCGCAGCCGCCCCTGCCCGATCAGCATGTCGTGCACCACCATGAACACCAGCGGCACCGCCGCCGCCTGCTCCCACGACAGGCGGGCCGGCACGGGAATCGCCTCGCGCGCGTCGATCAGCGCGTACTCGGCGAAGGCGCCGGCCGCGCGCCCCATTACGCGCCCGCCCGGCGCGAATCCGGTCAGGCCCGCGCCGAGCGCGGCGACTTCGCCCGCGGCCTCTCCGCCCGCGGGCTTGGCCGCGCCGCCGGGCTTGGCGCCGATGCCGCGCGCGGCGAGCAGCTCGCCGCGGTTCAGGCCCGCGGCGCGCACCCGCAGCAGGATCTGGCCCGGGCCGGGCTCGGGCACCGGCGCCTCGCGCCGCTCGAGCAGCGCGCGGCCGGCCTCGCCGCGCAGGGTATAGGCGATCATAGGCCGCGCAGTGTATTACATTAGGCGCAGGAGGCAGAGCCGATGGGCACACCTGACTGGCCGAAGCTCGCCGCGGAGCTCGAGCGCCTGCTCAGGCTGCGCGCGCTGCCGTTCGGCATGAAGCTGTTCGCGACGCGCGAGGAGATGGAGGCGGTGCCGAAGATCCGCCGCCCGAAGTCGGTCCACACGCTCGACCAGGTGGTGGCGCAGGCCGCGCGCCTGGGCTGGACGGTCGGCGTCACGGGCGAGGACCTGGCGGGCGACCAGTGCCGCTCGGTGGTGGGGCTGGGCGGGCAGGACGAGAAGTGGCGCTCGGGGCAGCACATGGTCGGAGTCTGGTTCGCCACGCTCGAGGACGCGGGCCGGCACCAGGCGGCGATGAACCTGGTGCCCAAGGGAAAGTACGCCGCGCTCGCAGTCTCGCCGCTCGGCGCGGGCCGCCTCGACCCGCCCGACATCGCGCTGTTCTACGCCACGCCCGGGGCGATGATCTATTTCATCAACGGCCTGCAGTGGGCGGGCTACAAGCGCTTCGACTGGAGCGTGGTGGGCGAGTCCTCGTGCGCCGACTCCTGGGGCCGCGCGCTCGCCACGCGCGAGCCGAGCCTATCGATTCCGTGCTTCGCCGAGCGGCGCTACGGCGGCGTGCTCGACGACGAGCTGCTGATGGCGCTGCCGCCCGACAAACTCGAGCAGGCGATCGCGGGCATGCACGCGCTGGCGAAGAACGGCTTTCGCTACCCGTTCGCGCAGTACGGCATTCAGCAGGACGTCCGGGCCGGGATGGCGGTCAGCTATCCCGGCCGGACCTAGCGCGCGGCGCCTAGCGGCGCGCCTCGTGGATGTCGTGCCTGCGATCGTGCCGGTCGTGCCGGATGTCGCGCCGGTCGTGGCGGATTTCGCGCCGGTCGTGCCGCACATCGCGCCGGTCGTGGCGGATGTCGCGCGTGTCGTGCCGGATATCGCCGCCTTGCGATTGCGCGAACGACAGGCTGCTCGCCGCGAGCAGCACCGAGGCACCTGCAACGTAGATCAGTTTCTTCAGCATGTTCATGCTCCCGATGGTTGGTGTGGCGTCGGCCGGACGCGGCTGC
>DATIZK010000039.1:0-6752 GCA_035517095.1 Burkholderiales bacterium | reverse complement strand
GGTCAGACCACGTTTTCTCTGAAAACGTGGTCTGACCCCGATTTTTGCCGATTTTATTTGGGGGCGAGGGTGAGGAGGTGCGTGGTCCCGGCCGCGATGCGGGCGCGGTCGGTGAGCATGGGGATGTACTCGCCCGCCGCCCAGGCGCGGCTGAAGGCGCGGTAATCGGGCGAGAGCGGGTTGCCGGACTGCCCGCCCGAGTGGATGAAGAGCGACGCCTGCATGTTCGACAGGTCGTAGATCGCGCGCAGGCTAGGCGCGTGGCGGCTGGCGTAGGGGTGAGCGGCGTCGTTGAAGTTGCTGCGCCCGACGTCGATCGTGAACGCGCCGCCGGGGCTCGGCACGCTGATGTCGAACAAGCGCGCGAGCAGCGGCACGCGGCCGAACGGGCGGTGCTCGTGCAGCGCGGGGTGCGCGACGCCCCACTTCCAGCGCTGCATGTCCTTGCCGTAGCGCTGGCGCAGGTCGGCGAGCGCGGCCTCGAGCGAGGCGGACAGGACCTCGTCGCAGCTTTCCTTCTTTGCCGTACGCACGTCGTCGCACCAGCGCGACTGCCCGTCCTTGTCGGCGAGCACGTTGCGAATGAACTCCGGGCGCTGCAGCCAGTTGGCGTCGAACGCCTCGCCCAGCTCGTCGGCGTAGATCGCGCGCGTGAGCTCGCGCCACCAGGCGGTCATGATCAGCGGCTCGGGCCGCTCGGCCGCCATGCTGCCGTCCCAGGCGGAGAGCAGCGCGAGCGCGCGCCCGGCCTCGGGGCTCAGCGGCTTGGTCGCGAGCAGCCGCGGCAGCTGTTCGCGCGCGGGCAGCGAGACGACGTCGGCCTGGATGCGCGCGAAGCTCGCGATGCTGTGCCGCGCCAGCGCATCGAGCAGCTCGGTGATGCGGCGCGCGCGGTACGGCGGCTGCCACTCGCTGGTGATGAAGTGCGGGTAGCCCGGCGGGGTGATCTTCTGGTTCGCGGTCACGATCTCGCCGCTCGGCGGGTTGTACGACTGCGGCAGCTCGTCGAACGGGATCCAGCCGGCCCAGTCGTACTTCGCCTGCCAGCCGGGAGCAGGCGCGAGGCCCTCGAGGTCGTTGGCGGGCTTGCGCACCGGCACCCGGCCGGCGGCGACGAAACCGATGTTGCCGTCGACGTCGGCGTAGACCATGTTCTGCTGCGGCGCCTGCAGGTCGCGCAGCGCGGCGCGGAATTCCTTCCAGTTGCGCGCCCGCGCGAGGTTGAGCGCGCCGCGGATCGAAGTGTCGTCGTCGGCGAGCGCGGTCCACGCGAACGCCAGCACGTGGCCGCGCGGCGCGAGCCCCGCCGCCGGGCGCAGCACGTCCGACACGACCGGGCCGTGGCGCGTGACGCGAACGAGCAGCTTGACGTCGGGCGCGCCGCGCACCTTGATCGTTTCCTCGCGCATCGCGAACGGCCGCGGGCCGTCGGGCGTGAGATAGGCGTCGCGCCCCTCGAGCTTCTCGATGAACAGGTCCTGCACGTCCGGCCCGGTGTTGGTCGCGCCCCAGGCGATGCGCTCGTTGCGCCCGAGCAGGATCCCCGGCACGCCCGGCAGCGTGGCCCCGATCGCGTCCAGCCCGGGGGCCGTGAGCTGCGCGAAGTACCACACCGGCGGGGCCGTCAGGCCGAGGTGCGGGTCGTTCGCGAGCAGCGGCTTGCCGCTCGCGCTGCGCTTGCCGCTCACCACCCAGTTGTTCGATCCGGCGCCGTCGGGCAGCCAGCCGGGCAGCAGCGCCGCCACCTCGAGCATCACCGACCCGAGCGCGCGCGCGTCGCCCTCCAGACCCTCGTAGAGCGTCTTCAAATCGCGGATCTTGAGCGGCGCGTCGCCCGGATAGGGCGGCAGCAGCTCGTCGATGCGCGCCTGCGGCAGCGTCTTCGCCAGGCGCATGCGCAGCAGCTCGTTCCTCCAGTTCGCGCCCAGGTCCCAGGCCATCATCTTGATCCACGCCATCGAGTCGGCCCCGGTCCAGGGCTCGGGCGCAACGCGCAGGAGCCAGAACTCGGGCGGCAGCACGTGGCGCGTGGCGAGGAAGGCGTTCACGCCTGCGGCATAGGCATCCAGCACCCGGCGCGTGCCGGGGTCGAGCTTCGCCAGGCTCGCCTCGGCCGCGCGGCGCACGCCCAGCGTGCGCAGGAAGCGGTCGGTGTCGAGCGCGCCCGCGCCGACGACCTCGGCCAGGCGCCCGGCGGCGATGCGCCGGCTCATCTCCATCTGCCACAGCCGGTCCTGCGCGTGCGCGAAACCCAGGCCGAAGTACGCGTCCTCGATCGAGCCGGCGCGGATGTGCGGAATGCCGTAGGCGTCGCGCAGCAGCTCGACCGGCGCCTCGAGGCCGTCGATGCGGATCGTGCCTGCGGTCTGCGGCAGCGACTGGCGCAGGTAGAGGTAGCCGGCAGCGGCGAGCAGCCCCGCCGCGGCCACCAGAAGGAGCAAATAGCGGAGCAGCTTGCGCACCGCGGCAGGATACCCTCGCGCGCGTGACTTTCGCCAATGCGGCACCGCGGCAATTCTGCTATAAGCAAATAGTTAGGACGACTAGGCGGAGGCCGATCGGTGCTCTACAGCCTGTACGAAGCGCAGCATGCAGCCCTGCAGCCCTTGCGCCTCGCCGCGGAGCTCTCGCGCGGCTGGTTCGGCAATCCGTTCAGCCCGCTTTCGTACTCGCCCATGTCGCGCCGGCTCGCCGCGGGCAGCGACCTGTTCCTGCGCCTGACGCAGCGTTATGAAAAGCCGGCCTGGCGCGTCGACTACACCACGATCGGCGGCGAGCGCGTGCCGGTCACGGCCGAGGTGGCGCTGGCCAAGCCGTTCTGCAATCTGATCCATTTCAGGCGCGAGCTCGCGACGCCGCGCAAAGACCCGAAGGTGCTGCTGGTCGCGCCGCTGTCGGGGCACCACGCGACCCTGCTGCGCGACACGGTGCGCACCATGCTGCCCGAGCACGAGGTGTGGGTGACCGACTGGATCGACGCGCGCATGGTGCCGCTCGCGGCCGGGCCGTTCCACTTCGACGACTACGTCGACTACGTCTGCGAATGGGTCCGGCTGCTCTCGCCGGACCTGCACGTGGTGTCGGTCTGCCAGCCGACCGTGCCGGTGCTCGCCGCGGTGTCGCTCATGGCCTCGCGCAGCGAGCCGAGCCGGCCCAGCACCATGGTGATGATGGGCGGGCCGATCGACGCGCGCAAGAGCCCGACCGCGGTCAACAACCTCGCCACCAAGAAGCCGTTCTCGTGGTTCGAGCAGAACCTGATCGAGCGCGTGCCGGCGAAATATCCGGGCTTCATGCGCCGCGTCTATCCCGGCTTCCTGCAGCACCTGGGATTCGTGGCGATGAACCCGGACCGCCACTTCAACGCCCACTGGGACTACTACAACCACCTGCTCGAAGGCGACGGCGACTCGGCCGAGCACCACCGGCGCTTCTACGACGAATACAACGCGGTGCTCGACATGCCGGCCGAGTACTACCTCGACACCGTGAAGCGCGTGTTCCAGGATTTCGCGCTGCCCAAGGGGCGGCTGTTCGTGCGCGAGGAGCTGGTGCGCCCGCAGGCGATCCGCCACACGGCGCTGCTGAGCATCGAAGGCGAGCTGGACGACATCTCAGGCACCGGCCAGAGCGAAGCGGCGCACGCGCTGTGCCTCAACATTCCCGCCGGCCAGCGCGAGCACTTCCTCGCGCCGCGCGTCGGGCACTACGGCATTTTCTCCGGCCGCCGCTGGCGCGAGATGGTCTATCCGCTGATCCGGGAGTTCGTGCGCAGGCATGGCTGAACCCCGCAGCGCCCTGCTGGTCGGCGCGACCGGGCTGATCGGTTCTTTCCTCCTGCGCCGGCTGCTCGAGGAGCCGGCGTACCGCACGGTCACCGTCTGGGCGCGCCGCCCGCTGGCGCTGCATGGGCAGGGCCTTCGGACCGCGACCTTCGACTTCGAGTACCTCGGCACGCACAAGGTCGAGGCCGAGGACGTGTTCTGCTGCCTGGGCACCACCATGAAGCACGCGCGCACGAGGGAAGTCTTCCGGCGCGTCGACCGCGATTACCCGCTCGTGCTGGCGCAGGCCGCGGCGCGCGGCGGCGCGAAGCGCCTGCTGGTGGTCTCGGCGCTGGGCGCCGATCTGCGCTCGCGCGTGTTCTACAACCGCGTCAAGGGCGAGATGGAGTTCGCGGTGCGCGCCGCGGGGGTGCCGAGCACGATCTTCTTCCGCCCGACGCTGCTGGCCGGCCCGCGCGACGAATTCCGCCTCGGCGAGCGCATCGGCCTGGCGGTCGGCGACCTGCTCGGACCGCTATTGGGCAAGTACCGTCCGATCGAAGCCGACGTGGTCGCCGCCGCCATGATCAAAGCCGCGCTCACCAACCGGCCCTCCGGCGTCGTCGAATCCGACCAAATCCGCACCCTCTGAAAACCGGGGACAGACCCCGATTTCGGGATCTGTCCCCGACTAGAGGTCGTAGTGGGCGCCCGCTTCGCCGCGCGCGGCGCGCTCGACCTGGGCGCGCGGCAGGTGCGGGGCGAAGAACTGAATGAAGTCGTAGGCGTAGCGCCGCAGCCAGGCGCCGCGCTTGATGCCCAGGCGCGTGGTGCTCGACTCGAACAGGTGCGAGGCGTCGATCGCGCGCAGGCCGCGGTCGCGCTTCGGGTCGAACGCCATCTGCGCCATGATGCCCACGCCGAGGCCGAGCTCGACGTAAGTCTTGATCACGTCCGCATCGAGCGCGGTGAGCACCACGTTGGGCGCGAGGTCCCGCGCCTCGAACGCCTTTTGCACCAGCGAGCGGTTGGCGAAGGCGAAATCGTAGGTCACGATCGGATGCGCGGCGAGCGCCTCCAGCGTGAGCGGCCTGGCCTTCAGCAGCGGGTGGCGCGGCGGCACCACCACGCAGCGGTTCCACTGGTAGCAGGGCAGCGACACCAGCTCCGGATATTCGGCGATCGCCTCGGTCGCGATCGCCAGGTCGGCCTCGCCGGCGATCACCTGCTCGCAGATCTGGGTCGGGTTGCCCTGGTGGATCAGCAGCCGCACGCCGGGATAGCGGCGCTTGAACGCCGCCACCGCCTGCGGCAGCGCATAGCGCGCCTGGGTGTGGGTGGTGGCGATGGTCAGGGTGCCGAGCTTCTCGTCGGCGAACTCGGCCCCCGCGCGCTTCAGATTGGCGGTCTCGGCGAGCACGCGCTCGGCGATCTCGATCACCGCCTTGCCCGGCTCGGTAAGCGCGGTGAGGCGCTTGCCGCGGCGCTCGAACACCTCGACCCCGAGCTCGTCCTCGAGCGCGCGGATCTGCTTCGAGACGCCCGGCTGCGAGGTGTGCAGCGCCTGCGCGGCCTCGGACACGTTGAGGCCGCGGCGCGCGACTTCCACCAGGTAGCGCAGCTGCTGGAGCTTCATGCCCCGTGATTATAAGGGCACGAAGTCATCCAGCCTGTCAGGAATAAAGCTGCGTATAGCGCAGGTAGGGCTTCACGACGCGATAACCCTGCGGGAACTTCTGCTTCAGCAGCGCCGCGTCGGTAAGCGACGGAACAATGATGACCTCCTCGCCGCGCTTCCAGTTGGCCGGCGTCGCGACGCTGTGGCTGTCGGTGAGCTGGAGCGAATCGATCAGGCGCAGGATCTCGTCGAAATTGCGTCCGGTCGAAGCAGGGTAGGTGATCGTTGCGCGGATCTTCTTCGCCGGGTCGATCACGAACACCGAGCGCACCGTGAGCGTGTCGTTCGCGTTCGGATGGATCATGCCGTACAGGTTCGCGACCTTGCGGTCCGGATCGCCCAGGATCGGGAAATTCACCTTCGTGCCCTGGGTCTCGTCGATGTCGCCGATCCAGCTCCGGTGCGACTCGACCGGATCGACGCTCACCGCCAGCACCTTGACGCCGCGCCGGTCGAACTCGGCCTTGAGCTTGGCCGTGGCGCCGAGCTCGGTGGTGCACACCGGGGTGAAGTCCTTCGGGTGCGAGAGCAGCACGCCCCAGCCCGAGCCGAGCCATGCGTGCAAGCGGATCTGTCCCGCGGTGGAATCCCGGGTGAAGTCGGCGCGCGGAAGTAATCAATGGTTATATGCATGTGCGCAATCGGTATTTCGGCCCACCCGCCGCGCCGCGTAGGCTGCGCGCCCATGTACCGCTACGACGACATCGACCAGCGGCTGGTGGACCAGCGCGTCGCCCAGTTCCGCGACCAGACGCGGCGCTACCTCGCCGGCGAGCTGGACGAGGAGGAGTTCAAGGCGCTGCGGCTCAGGAACGGCCTGTACATCCAGCGCCACGCGCCGATGCTGCGCGTCGCGATCCCCTACGGCCTGCTGTCGTCGGTCCAGCTCAGGATGCTGGCCCGCATCGCGCGCCGCTACGATCGCGGCTACGGCCACTTCAGCACGCGCCAGAACATCCAGTTCAACTGGCCGCGGCTGGAAGACGTGCCCGACATTCTTGCCGAGCTGGCGACGGTGCAGATGCACGCGATCCAGACCTCGGGCAACTGCATCCGCAACGTTACCGCCGATCACTTCGGCGGCATCGCGCCCGACGAGGTGGTCGATCCGTTCGTGTGGTGCGAGCTGATCCGGCAGTGGTCGACCCTGCACCCGGAATTCAGCTGGCTGCCGCGCAAATTCAAGATCGCGGTCTCGGGCAGCGCCGCCGACCGCGCCGCGATCCTGGTGCACGACATCGGCCTCGCCGCGGTCTTGGGGAAAGACCCCGTTGCGAAAGAATCGGGGTCTGTCCCCGGTTTTCGCGTCG
>DATIZK010000038.1:0-42523 GCA_035517095.1 Burkholderiales bacterium | reverse complement strand
CTCGCCTCGGAGGCTGCCACCGCGCCCTCGATGCGTCCCTTGATCCCCGCCAGGGCATCGATGAAGAAGTTGACCGTCGAGCCCGAGCCGACGCCCACCACCGCGTCCTCGACGACGTGCTTGAGCGCCTCGCGCGCGACCTGCTGCTTGAGCTCGTCCTGCGTCATCGCTTGCGTTGCGGCGGCAGGTCGGTGCACGCGCCCTCGAAGAGCTCCGCGGCCATGCCGACCGACTCGCTAAGCGTCGGATGGGGATGGATGGTCTTGCCGATGTCGGTCGCGTCGGCGCCCATTTCGATCGCGAGCGCGAGCTCGCTGATCAGCTCGCCGGCCCCCGTGCCGACGATGCCCGCGCCGACGATCCTGTGCGTCTCGGCCTCGAAGATCAGCTTGGTGAAGCCTTCGTCGCGGCCGTTGGCGATCGCGCGGCCCGAGGCCGCCCAGGGAAACTTGGCCACGCCGACTTTCACGCCGGCCTGCTTCGCTTCCTCCTCGGTCAGCCCGACCCAGGCCACCTCGGGGTCGGTGTAGGCGACCGAGGGAATGACGCGAGCATCGAAATACGACTTCTGCCCCGCCGCGGCTTCCGCCGCGACATGGCCTTCGTGCACCGCCTTGTGCGCGAGCATTGGCGCGCGCGCGATGTCGCCGATGGCGAAGATATGCGGCACGTTGGTGCGCATCTGCGAGTCGACCTCGATGAAGCCGCGGTCGCTGACCGCGACGCCCGCCGCCTCCGCGCCGATGTTCCTGCCGTTCGGAATCCGCCCGACCGACACCAGCACCAGATCGTAGCTCTGCGCATCCTTGGGCGCGGCCTCGCCCTCGAACCAGACCTTGACGCCGTCCTTCTGCGCCTCGGCCCTGGCGGTCTTCGTCTTCAGCATGACGTTGTCGAACCGGCTGGCATTGAATTTCTGCCACGCCGAGACCAGGTCGCGGTCCGCGCCGAGCATCAGCCCGTCGAGCATTTCGACCACGTCCAGGCGCGCGCCGAGCGTCGAGTACACCGTTCCCATCTCGAGGCCGATGATCCCTCCGCCGATGACCAGCATGCGCTTCGGGACGCTCTTCAGCTCTAGCGCACCGGTCGAATCGACGATGCGCGGGTCGGCGGGAAGGAATGGCAGCCTCGCCGCCTGCGACCCGGCGGCGATGATCGCGCTCCTGAACCGCACGAGCTGCACGCCGTCCCTTGTCTCGACCTTCAGGCGGTTCGGGTCGGCGAACCTGCCGACGCCCTGCAGCACCGTCACCTTCCTCAGCTTGGCCATGCTCGCCACGCCGCCACTGAGCCTTCCCACCACCTTGTCCTTGAACGCGCGCAGCTTGCCCAGGTCGAGCATCGGCTCGCCGAAGCTGACGCCGTGCGCCGCCAGGCCGCGTGCAGCGTCGACGATCGACGCCGTGTGCAGCAGCGCCTTCGAAGGGATGCAGCCCACGTTCAGGCACACGCCGCCGAGCGCGGCATAGCGTTCCACGAGCACTGTCTTCAGCCCCAGGTCGGCCCCGCGGAAGGCCGCCGAATAGCCGCCCGGGCCCGAGCCGAGCACCACGAGGTCGCATTCGATCTCGCCCTCGGCGGCGGGTTGCGGCGCCGCGGGTGCCGGGGCAGCGGCAGCGGATTCGAGCGCCAGAATCTGCGCGCCCTGTGAGACCTTGTCGCCGACCTTGACCTTGAGCTCCTTCACCACGCCCGCCTCGGGCGACGGTATTTCCATCGTCGCCTTGTCCGACTCGAGCGTGATGAGCGACTGCTCCTTCGCCACCGTGTCGCCCGGCTTGACCAGGACCTCGATCACCTCGACGTCCTTGAAGTCGCCGATGTCGGGGACCTTCACTTCGGTCACGGCGGCCATCTCAGAGCAGCGAGCGGCGGATGTCGGACAGCACCGACGCGAGGTAGCTGGTGAAGCGCGCGGCGGCGGCCCCGTCGATCACGCGGTGATCGTACGACAGCGAAAGCGGCAGCATCAGCCTGGGCGCGAATTCCTTGCCGTCCCACACCGGCCGCATGACGGAGCGCGACACCCCGAGAATCGCGACTTCCGGGGCGTTGATGATCGGGGTGAACGCCGTGCCGCCGATGCCGCCCAGGCTCGAGATCGAGAACGTTCCGCCCTGCATGTCGCCGGGCTTGAGCTTCTTGTCGCGCGCGAGCTTCGAGGTATCGGACAGCTCGCGCGCCAGGTCGAACACCCCCTTGCGGTCGGCGTCCCTGACCACCGGCACCACCAGGCCGTCCGGCGTGTCGACCGCGACGCCGATGTGATAGTACTTCTTCAGGATCAGGTTCTCCGCCCTGGCGTCGAGCGAGGCGTTGAACTGCGGGTACTGGCGCAGCGCGGTGACGCAGGCCTTGATCAGGAAGGCTAGCATCGTGAGCTTGAAGCCCTGCTTCTCGGTCACCGCGGTGTTGGCCTTGCGAAACGACTCGAGGTCCGTGATGTCTGCCTCGTCGAACTGGGTGACGTGCGGGATCGAGACCCAGTTGCGGTGCAGGTTGCCGCCGGAGAGCTTCTGGATGCGCGACAGCGGCTTGGACTCGACCGGGCCGAACTTGGCGAAGTCCACCTCCGGCCACGCCGGCAGGTTGAACGGCATCGCGCCGCCGCGCGCGGCCGGCGCCAGCGCCGCCGCAGCGCCCTGGGTCATGACGCCCTTGACGAAGCCCTGCACGTCGTCGTGCAGCACGCGTCCCTTGGGGCCGCTGCCGCGTACCTTCGCCAGGTCGACGCCGAGCTCGCGCGCGAATTTGCGCACCGAAGGGCTGGCGTGCGGCCGAGCGGTGGTCGCCTCCTGCGGCTCGGTCGGCACGGGGCCCGGGCGCGGCATCGGCGCGGCCATTACCGGTGCGGGCTCCGGCTTGCGCGCCGCGGGCGCGGGCTTGCCCTTCTGAACGGGGGCGCCACCATCCGACTCGATCACCAGCACCGGCGCGCCCTCCGACACCTTGTCGCCGACCTTGACCTTGACCTCCTTCACCACGCCGGCGGCCGGCGACGGAATCTCCATCGTCGCCTTGTCCGATTCGAGCGTAATCAGCGACTGCTCCTTGGCTACCGTGTCGCCCGCCTTGACCAGCACCTCGATCACCTCGACGTCCTTGAAGTCGCCGATGTCCGGCACCGCCACGGTTTGCGGCGCCGATGCCACGGGCGCCGCGGACTTGGCTTGCTGCGCTTCCTCTTGCCTCTCTTTTTCCTTCTCTCTTTGCTTCGCAATTTCCTCGATCGTCAGGATCGCCGTGCCCTCGGACACCTTGTCGCCGACCTTGATCCTGAGCTCCTTCACCACCCCCGAGGTCGGCGACGGGATCTCCATCGTCGCCTTGTCCGATTCGAGGGTGATGAGCGACTGTTCCTTTTCGATCGCGTCGCCGGGCTTGACCAGGACCTCGATCACCTCGACGTCCTTGAAGTCGCCGATGTCCGGTACCAGGACCTCCTTCATACGGTGGTCGGATCCGGTTTCTCGGGATCGAGCTTGTACTTCTTGATCGCCTCCGAGACCGTCTTCGCCTTGCCCTCGCCCCCGTCGGCCAGCGCCTTGAGCGCCGCGACGGCGACGAAGTGCCGGTTCACCTCGAAGAAGTAGCGCAGCTTGGCGCGCGAGTCGGAGCGCCCGTAGCCGTCGGTGCCGAGCACCCGGTAGGGCCGCGCGCCCGGAACGAACGGGCGGATCTGGTCGGCGAAGGTCTTGATGTAGTCGCTTGCGGCGACCACCGGCCCGGCGCGCTTTTCCAGGCACTGTGTGACGTAGGGCAGGCGCGGCTTGTCTTCGGGATGCAGCAGGTTCCAGCGCTCCGCCGCGAGGCCGTCACGGCGCAGCTCGGTGAAGCTGGTCGCGCTCCAGACGTCCGCCGCCACGCCCCAGTCCTGCTCGAGCAGCTCGGCGGCGGCCAGCACTTCGCGCAGGATGGTTCCCGAGCCCATCAGCTGTACCCGCGCCTTGGCCTTGGACTTGGATTCGCGCAGCAGGTACATGCCCTTCAGGATGCCCTGTTCGGCTCCCTCTGGCAGCGCCGGGTGCTCGTAGTTCTCGTTCATCACCGTGATGTAGTAGAACACGTCCTCCTGCTCGGTGAGCATGCGGCGCAGCCCGTCGTGGACGATTACCGCCAGCTCGTAGCCGTAGGTCGGGTCGTACGAAACGCAGTTCGGGACCACCGACGACAGGATGTGCGAGTGGCCGTCCTCGTGCTGCAGGCCCTCGCCGTTCAGCGTCGTGCGTCCGGCGGTTCCCCCGATCAGGAAACCGCGCGCGCGCTGGTCGCCGGCGGCCCACACCAGGTCGCCCACGCGCTGGAAGCCGAACATCGAATAGAAGATGTAGAACGGCGCCATCGCCAGGTTGGAGTGGCTGTACGAGGTGGCCGCGGCGACCCAGGAGGAAAAGGCGCCTGCCTCGTTTATCCCCTCCTCGAGGATCTGGCCCGACTTGTCCTCGCGGTAATACATCAGCTGGTCGCGGTCGACCGGCTCGTACTTCTGGCCTTCGGCTGCGTAGATGCCGAGCTGGCGGAACATGCCTTCCATGCCGAAGGTGCGCGCTTCATCCGGTACGATCGGGACCACGTGCTTGCCAAGCGCCTTGTCGCGCAGCAATGCGGTGAGCACGCGCACGAACGCCATGGTGGTGGAGATCTCCCGCCCCTCGGAGCCCTTGAGCACGGGCTCGAGCGCGGAGAGCGGCGGCACCGCCGGCGGCGCGTCGGCCTTGGCGCGCCGCTGCGGCAGGTAGCCGCCGAGCGCCTGGCGCCGCTCGTGCAGGTATTTCATCTCCGGCGAGTCCGGCCCCGGAATGAAGAACGGCAGCTTGTCGAGCTGGTCGTCGGGAATCGGGATGTTCATGCGGTCCCGCATCCCGCGGATCGTCTCGGTATCGACCTTCTTCAGCTGGTGCGTAGGATTCTTCGCCTGCCCCTGCTTGCCCAGGCCATAACCTTTGATCGTCTTGGCGAGGATCACGGTTGGCTGGTCCTTGTGCTTCACCGCCGCCGCGTACGCGGCATAGATCTTGTGCGGGTCGTGCCCGCCGCGGTTCAGGCGCCAGATGTCCTCGTCCGTCATGCGCGAGACCATTTCGAGCAGCTTCGGGTACTTGCCAAAGAAGTTCTTGCGCACGAACGCGCCATCGTTGGCCTTGTAGTTCTGGTACTCCCCGTCAAGCGTCTCCTGCATCAGCCGCAGCAGCAAACCGTCCTGGTCGCGCGCCAGCAGCGGGTCCCAGTACGAGCCCCAGATGAGCTTGATCACGTTCCAGCCGGCGCCGCGGAAGTCGGCTTCGAGCTCCTGGATGATCTTGCCGTTGCCGCGCACCGGCCCGTCGAGCCGCTGCAGGTTGCAGTTGACGATGAAGATCAGGTTGTCGAGCTTCTCGCGCACCGCCATCCCGATCGCGCCGAGCGACTCGGGCTCGTCCATCTCGCCGTCGCCGCAGAAGCACCACACTTTGCGCTGCGCGGTATCGGCCAGCCCGCGCGCGTGCAGGTACTTCAGGTAGCGCGCCATGTAGATGGCCTGGATCGGCCCCAGGCCCATCGACACGGTGGGAAACTGCCAGAACTCGGGCATCAGCCACGGGTGGGGATAGGAAGAAATGCCCTTGCCGTCGACCTCGCGCCGGAAGTTGAGCATCTGCTCTTCGCTCAGGCGGCCTTCGAGCTGCGCGCGGGCGTAGATCCCGGGCGAGGAATGGCCCTGGAAGTAGATCAGGTCGCCGCCGTGGCTGTCCGAGGGCGCGTGCCAGAAGTGGTTGAAGCCCTGCCCGAAAAGCGTGCCCACGGAAGCGAAGCTGGCGATATGACCGCCCAGCTCGTCGTCGTTCTTGTTCGCGCGCGCGACCATGACCATCGCGTTCCAGCGGCAAAACGAGCGGATCCGCTCCTCGAGCGCGTGATCGCCCGGCGAGCGTTCCTCGAGGTGCGGCGGAATGGTGTTGATGTACGCGGTGGTGGCCGAGAACGGAATGTAGGCACCCGAGCGGCGCGCCTTTTCGACCAGCTGCTCGAGCAGGTAATGCGCCCGCTCCGGTCCTTCGCGCTCGAGCACCGCCTCGAGGGCCTCGAGCCACTCCCTGGTTTCCAGCTCGTCGGGATCGTTTGCGGCAGGCAGCTGCGGAACGGCGGACATGTCTTTCTCCAAGCTTTTGGCTTTGCGCGCTGGGCGCGCTTCGTGAGCGCGACCGGAGGCGAACAAGCTTAATACGCTGGCCGGGGCCGCTCAAATCGACATTGCGTATAGTAAAACTTCCTTCCATATAGCGCAATGCAATGCGGCGCAACGCGGTGTTAGACTGCCCGCCCTTTCACGCCGTCTACGTCTAGCCATGAGCGCCAAGATCATCGACGGTAAATCGCTTGCGGCCTCGGTGCGCGCGTCGCTGCGGCGGACCGCCGCCGCGCTCGCCGCGCGCGGCGTTCGTCCCGGCCTGGCGGTGCTGCACGTCGGAGACCATCCCGCCTCGCGCGTGTACGTCAAGACGAAGATGCGCGCCTGCGAGGAGAGCGGCGTGCGCTGGGAACTGCACGAATACGACGACAAGGTTTCCGAAGCGACGCTGCTCGCGCGCATCGGCGCCCTGAACCTCGACCCGGGCGTGCACGGGATCCTGGTGCAGCTGCCGCTGCCGCGATCGCTCGACGCGACGCGCATCCTCGACGCGGTTTCGCCGTCGAAGGACGTGGACGGCTTCCACGTCGGAAGCCTCGGCGCGCTGGCCGGCGGACGACCCGGCTTCGTGCCCTGCACCCCGGCCGGGATCATGCGCATGCTCGAGCACGAGCGCGTGCCGCTGGCGGGCCTGCACGCGGTGATCGTGGGGCGCTCGAATATCGTCGGCAAGCCGCTCGCGCTGCTGCTGTTGCAAAACGACGCGACCGTCACCATCTGCCATTCGAAGACCCCGTCGCTGGGCGCCCTGACGCGCCAGGGCGACGTGCTGGTGGCCGCGGTCGGCAAGCCGGGGTTGATCAGCGCCGACATGGTCAAGCCGGGCGCCTGCGTGATCGACGTGGGGACCAACCGTCTCGCCGACGGCAAGCTGGTCGGCGACGTCGACTTCGAAGGGGTCAGACAGGTGGCAGGGTTGATCACCCCGGTCCCCGGCGGCGTCGGGCCGATGACGGTCGCGATGCTGATCGCCAATACGGTACGCAGCGCACAGCAGATGAAGGCAGCATGAACCCACTACTCGATTTCGACGGCTTGCCGCGCTTCGCGCAGCTCAAGCCGGAGCACGTCGCGCCGGCAATGGACCAGCTGCTGGCGCAGGGCCGTGCCACCGTGGCAGGCGTCACCGGCGCCGACGTGCCATGCACCTGGGACGCCTTTGTCACGCCGCTCGAGGACGCCAACGAGCGCGTTGCGCGCGCCTGGGGGCAGGTCGCGCACCTGCACGGCGTGCTCGACAGCCCGGCGCTGCGCGACGCCTACAACGCGAACCTGCCCAAGCTCACCCAGTACTGGACCGAGCTCGGGCAGGACGAGCGGCTGTTCCGCCGCTACCGCGAATTGCGCGATTCGGCCGCATACGGCGATCTCTCGCCGGCGCGCAAGCGCCAGCTGCAGAATGCGCTGCGCGACTTCCGCCTCGGCGGCGCCGAGCTCGCGCCGGACGAGAAGGCCCGCTTCGGCGCGATCCAGGACGAGCTCGCCCGCCTCGGAGCGAAATTCGCCGAGAACGTGCTCGATGCGACCAACGCCTACTCGATCGTGATCGAGGACCCGGCGCGCCTGGCGGGCCTGCACGAGGACCTGCTCGCAGCCGCGCGCGAGGCGGCGCAGAAGGACGGCCGCGACGGCTGGAAGTTCACCCTGCACGCGCCTTCGTATCTGCCGCTGATGCAGTACGCCGAGGACCGCGCGCTGCGCGAGACCATGTACCGCGAGAGCGTCACGCGCGCCTCCGAGTTCGGCCGGCCGGAATGGGACAACACGCCGATCATCGCGCGCATCCTCGAGCTGCGCCGCGAGGAAGCGTACTTGCTCGGATACCCGAATTTCGCCGAAGTCTCGCTGGTGCCGAAGATGGCGGATACGCCCGAGCAGGTGCTCGGATTCCTCGAAGACCTGGCCCGGCGCGCGCGCCCCTGCGCCGAGCGCGACGTGCAGGAGCTGCGCGAATTCGCGCGCAGCGAGCTCGGCCTCGAGCAGCTCGAGGCCTGGGACCTCGGCTTTGCCTCGGAGAAGCTGCGCGCGCGGCGCTACGCCTTCTCGGACAACGAGGTGAAACAGTATTTTCCGGAAGACGCGGTGATGGCCGGGCTGTTCCGCCTGGTCGAGACCCTGTACGGCGTACGCATCGCGCCGGGCACGGCGCCGGTGTGGCACCCTGATGTGCGATTCTTCGACATTCGCGACGCGACGGGCGCGCTGCTGGGGCAGTTCTACACCGATCTCTACGCGCGCGAGACCAAGCGCGGCGGAGCCTGGATGGACGACGCAATCGGGCGCCGCCGCACCTCCAAGGGGGTGCAGACGCCGGTCGCCTACCTCAACTGCAATTTCTCGCGCCCGCTCGGGAACCGCCCCGCTTTGTTCACCCACGACGAGGTGATCACCCTGTTCCACGAGTTCGGCCACTGCCTGCACCATCTGCTGACTCGCGGCGAGGACCTCGGCGTCTCGGGCATCAACGGCGTCGAATGGGACGCGGTCGAGCTGCCGAGCCAGTTCATGGAGAATTTCTGCTGGGAGTGGGAAGTGCTCTCGCGCATGACGCGCAATGTCGATAGCGGCGCCGCCCTGCCGCGCACGCTGTTCGACAAGATGCTGGCGGCGAAGAACTTCCATTCCGGTCTCGCCACCCTGCGGCAGATCGAGTTCGCGCTGTTCGACATGCACCTGCACTTCGATTTCGAGCCGGGCCGCGAGCGCACGGCGCTCGAGCTGCTCGACGAAGTGCGCGCCAAGGTCGCGGTGCTCAAGCCGCCCGCCTACAACCGCTTTCCGAACAACTTTTCGCACATCTTCGGCGGCGGCTACGCGGCGGGCTACTACAGCTACAAGTGGGCCGAGGTGCTCTCGGCCGACGCCTACAGCCTGTTCGAGGAAAACGGCGTGCTCGACGCGGCCACCGGCGCGCGCTTCCGCGACGAAGTGCTCGCCGTCGGCGGCGCCCGCCCCGCGGCGGAGTCGTTCCGCGCCTTCCGCGGCCGCGACCCGCAGGTCGACGCCCTGCTGCGTCACAATGGTATGATTTCCGCATGAGGTACGCGGCCGCAATCGCCCTGTGCCTGGCGTTGGCGCCGGGGGCGGCGTCTGCACAGCAGCTCTATCGCTGGACCGACGCCGCGGGAGGCGTGCACGTCACCGATACACCGCCGCCCCCTAGCGCGCGCGAGGTCGAAAAGAAGGCCTTTGCGGGCAGCGCGGTCGAGACCAATCAGCTCCCGTTCGAGCTGAGCAAGGCGATGAAGGACGCGCCGGTCACGCTCTACACCTCCCCGTCGTGCAAGGACCCGTGCAGCCAGGCGCGCGCGGCGCTGAACCGGCGCGGCATCCCGTTCAAGGAAATCGTGGTATGGAACCCGGAGACCAACGCCGAGCTCCAGCGCGTCACCGGCGCGACCAAGGTTCCGACGCTTACCGTCGGCAGCATGGTGCAGCAGGGCTTCGAGCAGAGCGCCTTCGATAGCGCGCTCGACGTCGGCGGATATCCGAAGGCGGGCCAGCTGCCGGCGCGCACGCAGGCCGCGCCCCCCGCGCCGACGGCGACCGAGAGGCCTTCGAGTCCCCCCGAGGAAGCGCAAGAGCCGCTGGGGCCCTACGCGCCGCACTTCAGCAGCGAGCCGCAGAAATAGCCGGCGTCGCGGCATGAAGCTCGCGACCTGGAACGTCAACTCGCTCAAGGTGCGCCTGCAGCAGCTCGTCGACTGGCTCGCACGGGAAAAGCCCGACGCGATCTGCCTGCAGGAAACCAAGCTCGAGGACGGTAACTTCCCGGCCGCCGAGCTGCAAGCCGCCGGCTACCGCGCCGCATTCGCCGGCCAGAAGACCTACAACGGGGTGGCGATCGTGTCGCGCGCACCGCTCGCCGAGGTCGGAACCGGAATTCCCGGCTTCGAGGACCACCAGAAGCGCGTCATTGCCGCCACGCTCGACGGCGTGCGCGTCGTGTGCCTCTATGCGCCCAACGGGCAGGCCGTCGGGAGCGAGAAGTACGACTACAAACTGCGCTGGTACGGCGCTTTGCGGGACTGGCTGGCCGAAGAGCTATCGCGCCACCCCCGACTGGCAGTGCTGGGAGACCTGAACGTCGCGCCCGAGGACCGCGACGTGCACGACCCCAAGCTCTGGGAGGGCCAGGTGCACGTCTCCGAGCCCGAGCGCACGGCGTTTCGCGCGCTTCTCGCCCTGGGGCTCAAGGACTGCTTTCGCCTGTTCGAGCAGCCCGAGAAGTCGTTCTCGTGGTGGGACTACCGCATGGGCGCGTTCCGGCGCAACGCCGGGCTGCGCATCGACCACATCCTGCTCTCGCCCGAGCTGGCCGCCGGCTGCAGCTCGTGCACCATCGACAAGGCGCCGCGCAAACTGGAGCGCCCGTCGGACCACGCCCCGGTCACTGCGGAGCTGAGCTAGGCCGCTCGAGCTTGGCGTCCCACCATCCCCCGCCGAGCGCAACAAGCAGCTGAGCCGTGTCCTGCAGGCGCTGCGCCTGGGCTTTCGCCAGCCCGAGACGCGCCTGCTGGTAGGAGCGCTCGGCGTCGATCAGCTGCAGCACGCTCGACTTGCCGGCCTCGTAGCTCGCGCGCTGCAGCTGGAGCGCATCGGTGGCGGTGTCGAGCAGCTGCTGGTTGGATGCGAGGAGCTCGGCGTCGTGCTCGAGCGCCCTCAGGCTGTCGGCGACCTGCTGGAACGCCTGCAGCACGGTCTGCTCGTAAGTCGCGAGCTGGGCGCGGTAGGTGTCGATCGCCGCGCGGCGCTGCGCCTCGAGCGTGCCGCCGTGAAACAGCGGCGCCGCGAGCTGCCCGGCCAGGCTCCAGTAGGCGTTCGCGCCGTTGAAGAGCGAACCGGCGTCGAGCGCCGTCTGACCGAGCGACGCGGACAGGGTCAGGCCGGGGTAAAGCTGCGCGGTCGCTATGCCGATGGCGGCGCTGTCGGCGTGCAGCTGCGCCTCGGCGGCGAGGATATCGGGACGCTGCCGGACCAGGGCGGAGGGCAGGCTGAGCGGTAGCGCGCCGGGAAGCGTGAAATCCTTGAGGTCGAAGTCCGGCGGCGACCACTGGGCCGGCGAGCGTCCGGTCAGGATCGCGAGGGCATGTCGGGCGGCGGCGAGCTGCTGGCGCAGCGGGGGCAGCAGCGTGCGATCGCTCGCGAGCTGGGTCTGCGCGGTGAGCACGTCCGTGCGCGCCACCTTGCCCGCCTCGAATTCCAGTTGCACGAGCTCGACGTTGCGCATGTCGTCGGAGACCACGTCCTCGGCGGCCTGGATCTGGGCGCGCAGCGACGCGATCGTAATCGCCTGCGTCACCGCGTTCCCGGTGAGGGTGAGGTACGCGGCGCCCAGCTCATAGCCCTGCAGGTCGGCGAGCGCCTGCTGCTGCTCGACCTGTCGCCGCGTGGCACCGAACACGTCCGGCGCGTAGCTGACCGTCGGGCCGAGCGAATAGATCGTCTCGGCCGGCGAGCCGATCGCCGCGGTGCGCGATCCGACGGAGGACTGCAGCGCGCTGCCTTTGGCCCGCTCTACGCTCGCCGCGAAGTCGACCCTCGGCCAGTACCCGCCGCGCGCCGCGAGCACGTTCTCGCGCGCCGCGGCGAGCGTCGCCCGGGCGGCGGCAATCGTCCTGCTGCCCTGCAGCGCGGCGCCGATCACGCCGTCGAGCCGCTCGGAGCGGAACAGCCGCCACCAGTCGGCCGCGACCGCCTCGCCGACCGCGATGCGCTGGCTTGCGCCCCCGCTCGCCGGCGCGACGGCCGAGGGCGTCGCGCCCGCCGTGTAGCGCTCGCCCTTGGGCGCCGCCGGGCGCTCGAAATCGGGGCCGACCGCGCACCCCGAGAGCAGGACCAGAAGGGCAAGGGCGCGTTTCATTCGTAGCGCAGCGCGTCGATCGGGTTTAGCAGCGAGGCGCGCCGCGCCGGGTAGTAGCCGAAGAACACGCCCACCGCCGCGGAAAACACGAACGCGCCCACGATCGCCAGCGGCGAGAGCAGCGTCGGCCAGCCCGCGGCCAGCGACACGAGCTCGGAGATCGTCACCCCGGCAAGCACCCCGGCGAGCCCGCCGATGCCGCTCAGCAGCACCGCCTCCACCAGGAACTGCAGCAGCACATGCACGCGCCGCGCCCCGATCGCCATGCGGATGCCGATCTCCCGCGTGCGCTCGGTCACCGAGACGAGGAGGATGTTCATGATGCCGATGCCGCCGACCACGAGCGAGATCGAGGCCACCGCCGCGAGGAGCAGCGCGAAGACGCGGCTGGCGCCTTCCATCGCCTGGGTGATGTCGCTTATGTTGCGCACGTCGAAGTCCTGGGTCTGGCCCGGCTGGATGTTGTGGCGCCGCAGGAGGATGCGCGTGACCTCCTCCTTGGCGGTAGGGACCAGCGCGGTGCTGCGCGCCTGCACGTAGAGAAGGTTCACGTACCCGGTGAGCTTGGGCGTGATGCCGAACGGGTTCGGCGCGGTGACGTAGATCGAGCTCTGGCTGCTCTGGGACGTCGGCGCCGCCACCCCGAGAACCTTGTTCTGGGCGGTGGTGAACGGGATGTAGATCACGTCGTCCTGGTCCTGGCCGAAGCCGGACTGCCCTTTCGACTCGAGCAGACCGATCACCTGCATCGGCACGTTCTTCACCAGGATGGTCGCGCCGATCGGGTTCTCGAACTCGCCGAACAGGTTCTTGTACACCGTTTGCCCGATCAGACAGACCCGGCCCGCGTTCTGCTCGTCCTCCTGGCTCATCGGGCGGCCCGCGGCTACCGACCAGTTGCGGATTTCGAAGTAGCTCGGGCTCACGCCCTGGATGTTTGTGGTCCAGTTCTTGTCTCCGTACTGCAGTTGCCCGAGCTGGCGGATGAGATAGCTCACCCTTGCCACGGCGCGCGCGTCCGTCCGGATTGCGCTCGCGTCGGTCACGGTGAGGGTCGAGGCGCTGCCAAAGCCCGCGCGCACGCCGCTCGTCGTCGTCGCACCGGGCAGCACGATGAGCAGGTTCGTGCCCAGGCTCTCGATCTGCGCCGCAACTGCCGAGCTCGCGCCCTGCCCCACGGCCACCATGGCGATCAAGGCGGCGACGCCGATGAAGATTCCAAGCATCGTGAGCGCCGAGCGCATCTTGTTGCGCGCGAGCGCCCGCCAGGCGACCAGCAGCGCCATGCCGAGGAACGAAAGACCGAGCTCCTTGTCGGCCCGGCCGGCACGCGTCGCCGCCATGGGCGCAACCGGAGCCTCGGCGCCGCGCGCGGCGCCTTCCTTCGTGCGCTCGTCCGAAACGATGACGCCGTCGCGCATCGTGACCACCCGGTCGGCGAACGCCGCCATGTCCGGCTCGTGCGTCACCAGGACTACCGTGAGCCCCTTCTCCCGGTTGAGCTTCTGGATAATGGCCATGATTTCGCCGGCGGTCTTCGAATCGAGGTTGCCGGTGGGCTCGTCGGCGAGCAGGATCGCCGGGTCGTTCACCAGCGCGCGCGCCATCGCCACGCGCTGCTGCTGTCCGCCCGAGAGCTGCGACGGGTGGTTGCGTTCGCGCCCTTCGAGCCCCATCGCATGCAGGGCTTCCTTCGCGCGCGCCGCACTTTCGGCGTAGCGCGCCGAGTAGAAAAGCGGCAGCGCGACGTTCTCCGCGGCGCTGGTGCGCGCGAGCAGGTTGAAGCTCTGGAACACGAAGCCGATGCGCCGGCTGCGCACCTGCGCGAGTGCGGGCTCACCGAGCTCGGTCACGTCGCGCCCCTCGAGCCGGTACACGCCGCTCGTCGGCCGGTCGAGGCACCCGAGCACGTTCATGAGCGTGGACTTGCCCGAACCGGAAGCGCCCATGATCGCTACGAACTCCCCGGCCCGGACCGTCAGGTTCACGCCGCGCAGCGCGTGCACCTCCACGTCGCCCAGCCGGTAGGTCTTGACGACCTCGCGAACCTCGATGATCGGCGCGGACATTTCAGCGCCTTCGTGCCCCGCCTAGAAGCGGAACAGCCCGCGCGCGGGCTGCCGCGCGCCGGGCTGGCCGCCCGCGGCGACTTCGTTCACGATCACCTCCTCGCCCTCATGCAGCGCGCCCCCGGCGATCTCGGCCGAGGCGTCGTCGGTGAGCCCGACGCTCACCGGAACCGCCACCGGGCGCCCGTCGCGCAGCACCCATACGCGGCCCGCCTTGGACGCGGCGGAGGGCGCACCCGCCGCCGGCAACCCGTGCGGCTCGAAGCGCAGCGCCGGCAACGGCACCTTGAGCACGTTCTTGCGCTCGTCGGTGACGATGCGCGCGTTGGCGGTCATTCCCGGCAGCAGCAGCAGCTTCGGGTTGTCCACGCTGATCACCGCGTCGTAGGTGATCACGTTCTGCACGCTGATCGGGGCCTGGCGCACCTGTGTCACCTGGCCCTCGAAGGTCATGTTCGGGTAAGCCTCGACCGTGAAGGTCGCCCGATCGCCGTTGCGCACGCCTCCAATGTCGGACTCGCTCACGTTGGTATCGACCTGCATCTTGGTCAGGTCCTTCGCGATGAGAAAAAGGGTCGGAGTCTGGAAGCTCGCCGCGACCGTCTGGCCCACGTCGACGTTGCGCGAGACCACGGTCCCCTCCACCGGCGAGACGATGTTCGTGTAGTCCAGGTTCACCTGCGCGCCCTCGAGCGCGGCCTTATGCTGCGCGACCCCGGCGACGTCGAGCTTGTACTGCGCCGCGGCCTGGTCGTAGGCGCTCTTGTCGCTGGCGAGGGTGTCCTGCGAGACGATGCCCTTGCCGACCAGCTTCTGGTCGCGCTCGTAGGTGACCTTCGCGTAGGCGAGGCTCGCCTGGTCCTTCACGACCTGCGCCTGGGCGCTCGCGAGGTTCGCCTTCGCCTGGTCGAGCGCGACCTGGTAGGGCCGCGGGTCGATCTTGGCGCACAGCTGGCCGGCCTTCACCTTCGTGTTGTAGTCGCAATACAGCGCCTTGATCGGGCCCGAGACATACGATCCGACCTGTACGGTGACCACCGGATTGACCGAGCCGGTCGTGACGACGGAGCGGGTCACGTCGCCCTTCGCCAGGGTCACCGTGACGTACCTCGGCGCCGCGGGCTTTTCGAACGCGCGCCAAGCCAGTCCCGAACCGACCACGGCCGCGATTGCCACCGAAATGACCAGCCAGCGCATCTTCATCAGAGGGCTCCTGCGGCTAACGGTTCAATGCGAACTGGATGAGCGGGGCCGCGAGGCACGGCGGTAAGGGAAAGCAACGCACTCACTATCCTAGAAGCGGGGGCGGCGACCGTTTTGACCAGGGTCAATCGCGTTTGAAGCGTGCCGGGAGGCGTGATGCTACCGGCGGCGAATATCGGCAAGCTCGGATTCAGACGCTGGCACGAGCGTCAACTCGTCGAGGGCCATGCCTGCTTCGTCACCGGCCTGCTGTGCGCGGGCGCGGTCGCCGCGCTACTCGCTAGTCAATCAGGTCGTATGCGGGCAGGGTCAGGAACTCGACGTAGCTGTCGTCGCTGGTGATGCGCTCGAACAGCTTCGCCCCTTGCTCGTACTTGCCGGCCGCGTAGGCCTCGTCGCCGAGGTAGGCCTTGACCTTCGGCAGCTCCTCGGCGAGCAGCGTGCCGAACAGCTCCTTGGTCACCTTGCGCCCGTCTTCCAGCTTGCCCTTCTTGCTGCGGATCCACTGCCAGATCTGGGAGCGGGAAATCTCCGCGGTGGCCGCATCTTCCATCAGGTTGAACACCGGCACGCAGCCGTTGCCCGCGAGCCACGCGCCGAGGTACTGGATCCCGACGTTGATGTTGTTGCGCAGGCCCGCTTCGGTGATCGGCGCCTCGGGACGGAAGTCGAGCAGGTCCTTGGCCCGGACCGACACGTCCGGGCGCTGCTTGCCGTACTGGTTCGGCTGCGGCATGTGCTCATCGAACACCTGCTTGGCGATCGGCACCAGGCCCGGGTGCGCGACCCAGGTCCCGTCGCAGCCGTCGGTCACCTCGCGCAGCTTGTCCTGGCGCACTTTCTCCAGCGCCGCGTCGTTCGCTGCCGGATCGTTCTTGATCGGGATCTGCGCCGCCATGCCGCCCATCGCGGGCGCACCGCGCCGGTGGCAGGTCTTCACCAGCAGCAGCGCGTAGGCGCGCATGAAGGGCGCGGTCATGGTCACCTGGGCGCGGTCCGCGAGGCAGAAATCCGGGTGTGAGCGGAACTTCTTGATGCAGGAAAAGATGTAGTCCCAGCGGCCGATGTTGAGGCCCGCGGAGTGATCCTTCAGCTCCCACAGGATCTCGTCCATCTCGAACGCGGCGAGCACCGTCTCGATCAGCACCGTGGCCTTGATCGAGCCGTGCTTCACGCCGAGCTCGTTCTGCGCCATGACGAAGATGTCGTTCCACAGCCGCGCCTCCAGGTGCGACTCCATCTTGGGCAGGTAGAAGTACGGCCCGCTGCCGCGCGCGAGCAGCTCTTTCGCGTTGTGAAAGAAGAACAGCGCGAAATCGAACAGGCCGCCCGCAACCGGCTTGCCGTCGACGCGTACGTGCTTTTCGTCCAGGTGCCAGCCGCGCGGGCGCGGAATCAGGACCGCGGTCTTGTCGTTCAGCCGGTAGCTCCTGTCGCCTTGCTCGAGCGTGATCGTGCGGCGCACCGCATCGCGCAGGTTGACCTGCCCGTCGATCATGTTGAACCAGGTCGGGCAATTCGCATCCTCGAAGTCGGCCATGAAGGTCGAGGCGCCGGAATTGAGCGCGTTGATCACCATCTTGCGGTCGGTCGGGCCGGTGATCTCGACCCGGCGATCGAGCATGTCGGGCGGCTGCGGCGCGATGGTCCACTCCGAGCCGCGCACCTTGGCCGTTTCAGGCAGGAAGTCGGGCATCGCGCCCGCGTCGAAGGCCTCTTGCCGCGCGGCCCGGCGGGCGAGCAAATCCTGCCGGCGCTGCTCGAAAGTGCGCTGCAGTTTGGCCACGAACGCGAGCGCCTCGGGGGTCAAAATACGCGCAAATTCAGCGCTGATCGCGCCCGAGACCGCAACGCCGCGAGGAAGTGGATTAGAACTGGACATGGGCGCATTTTATGCACCCCGATACCGCGTCGCAACATGAAATCGTGGCGCCACAGGAGTACGCTCTCCCGATTGGCGGGTTGATGTTTCACCATACGAAATCGGCCCGGGCGCGCAACCGGAGATCTCCATGGCGAGCACGCATCGAATTCTGATTCTCGGCGCTTCCTACGGTTCGCTTCTGGCAACCAAGCTGCTGCTGGCCGGGCACACGGTGAAGCTGGTTTGCCTGCCGGCCGAGGCCGAGTTGATCAATCGCGAAGGCACCCGGGTGCGATTGCCGGTGAAAGGCCGCGCCGGACTGGTCGAGGTCGACTCGCGCAAGCTGCCCGGCAAGCTGTCGGCCGACCTGCCCGCGGCTATCCGGCCGGCCGAGCACGAGCTGGTGGCGCTGGCGATGCAGGAGCCCCAGTACGGTTCCCCGGGCGTGCGCGAGCTGCTGCAAGCGATCGCCAAGGCCGGGCTGCCCTGCATGTCGATCATGAACATGCCGCCGCTGCCCTACCTGGCGCGCATCCCGGGCGTTTCCGTCGCGGCGTGCAAGGGCTGCTACACCGACCCCGCGGTATGGGCCGCATTCGATCCCGACTTGGTCACCCTGTGCAGCCCCGACCCGCAGGCGTTTCGTCCGCCCGAGGAGAAAGTCAACGTGCTGCAGGTCAGGCTGCCGACCAATTTCAAGTCGGCGCGCTTCGCCTCGGATGCGCATACCGCGCTGCTGCGCGAGCTCGAATCCGGGATCGAGCAGGCGCGTTTCGACACCGGCACGGAGAAGATCGAATTGCCGGTCAAGCTCAAGGTGCACGACTCGGTCTTCGTTCCGCTGGCCAAGTGGGCCATGCTGATGGCGGGCAACTACCGCTGCGTCACGAAGGAAGGCATGCGCTCGATCAAGCAGGCAGTGCACGGCGACCTGGCCGCGGCGCGCGCGGTGTACGACTGGGTGGTGCGGCTGTGCAGGTCACTCGGGGCGGACGAGAAGGATCTGGTGCCGTTCGATAAGTACGCCGCCGCGGCTCAGGGGCTCGCGAGCCCTTCGTCCGCGGCGCGCGCCCTGTACGGCGGGGCGCCCAATATCGAGCGCGTCGACCTGCTGGTAAAGACGATCGCGGCGCAGAAGGGGATGCAGTCGGACGCGATCGACGAGATCGTCGCCCTGGTCGACGCACAGCTGGAGCTCAACCGGCGCGCGAAGAAGTAGTACGCAGGTCCTACTTTTCCGCCTCGCCGGCGTCTTCGATGCCGAGCTCCTGGATCTTGCGCGTGATGGTGTTGCGACCCATACCGAGCAGGTTCGCCGCCTCGATGCGCCGTCCGCCGCTGTGCGCCAGCGCGCGCACGATCAGGGAGCGCTCGAACTGCCTGCCCAGCACGTCGAGAATTCCGCTCTCGCCCCGCGCCAGCCGGCGCTGGATCTCGTCGCCTAGCGCCACGAGCCAGTCGGCCGTCGCGGCGACCGCGGGCTGAGCGCGGAACTCCGCCGGCAGGTCGCCCAGCTCGATCGCCTGCCCCGGCGCCATGACCGTCAGCCAATGGCACAGGTTCTCGAGCTGGCGCACGTTGCCCGGGAAGTCGAGCCGCCCGAGATGCTCTACCACCGCCTCCGATAAGCGCTTGGGCTCGACCCCGAGCTGCCTCGCGCTGCGCGCGAGAAAGTGCCGCGCCAGCAGCGGGATATCCTCGCGCCGCTCGCGCAGCGCCGGCATGCGGATCCGGATGACGTTCAGCCGATGGTAGAGATCCTCGCGAAAGCCGCCCTCGCGCACTCGCCTCTCCAGGTCCTGGTGGGTGGCGGCGATGATGCGTACGTTGGCCTTGATCTGCTGGTGGCCCCCGACCCGGTAGAAGCTGCCGTCCGAAAGCACGCGCAGCAGCCGGGTCTGCAGCTCGGCCGGCATATCGCCGATTTCGTCCAGGAACAGCGTTCCGCCTTCGGCCTGCTCGAATCTTCCGCGGCGCTGCTGCTGAGCGCCGGTGAACGATCCCCGCTCGTGGCCGAACAGCTCCGATTCCAGCAGATCCTTCGGCATCGCGGCCGTGTTGATCGCCACGAACGGCTTCGCGGCGCGCGTGCTGTGGCGGTGCAAAGCGCGCGCGACGAGCTCCTTGCCGCTGCCCGACTCGCCCGTTATCAGCACCGTCGCGCCCGATTGCGCAAGGCGCCCGATGGCTCTGAACACCTCCTGCATCGCCGGCGCCTGGCCGAGGATCTCGGGCACCGCCGCGTCGGGCTCGAGCGCTGCGCTCTCGCGCCGGCTCTCCTCGAGCGCGCGCCGGATCAGCTCGACGGCCTGATCGACGTCGAACGGCTTGGGCAGGTACTCGTAGGCGCCGCCCTGGAACGCGGCAACCGCGGACTCGAGATCGGAATAGGCGGTCATCACGATGACCGGGACCTCCGGATGGCGCTGCCTCACGCTTTGCAGCAGCTCGAGGCCCGAGGGGCCCGGCATGCGGATGTCCGAAACAAGGACCTGCGGCGCAGTTTCGCGCAAGGCGTCGAGCGCTTCCTGCGCCGAGGCGAACGAAACGTGCGCGATGCCTTCACGCGTCAGCGCTTTCTCGAACACCCACCGGATGGAGCGATCGTCGTCGACGATCCACACTGGCTTCATTTGTCCCCGAGCTCTCGCAAGGATCAGGCCAGCGGCAGCAGGATCGTAAATACGGTCCGGCCCGGCCGGCTGTCGCATTCGATCACGCCGCGGTGGTACTGAACGTAGGTCTGCGCCAGCGACAGGCCGAGCCCGCTGCCGCCGTCGCGTCCCGACACCAAGGGGTTGAAAATCCGATCGCGGATGGCTGCCGCCACGCCGGGACCATCGTCGATGATCTGCAATTCCAGCGCCAACGGATAGCGGTTGCGCACCAGCGTGACCTGGCGCAGCGCGCGGGTCCGGAACGTGATCGTTCCTTCTTTTCCGGCATCGGCTCCCTGCGAAGTAAGCGCTTGCGCCGCATTGCGCGCGATATTCAACACAACCTGGATCAGCTGCTCCTTGTCACCCACGACATCGGGCACGCTCGGATCGTAGTCGCGCGCCAGCGTAACGCTCGACCCGAACTCGGCCAGGATCAGGCTGCGCACCCGCTCGAGCACCTCGTGGATGTTGACCGGGGCGACGCGCGGCGCGCGATGCGGCGTCAGCAGCCGGTCCATCAGCGCCTGCAGGCGGTCGGCCTCCTTGATGATCACCTGCGTATATTCCCTCAGATCGGGCTTGTCGAGCTCGCGCTCGAGCAGTTGCGCCGATCCGCGCAACCCGCCGAGCGGGTTCTTGATCTCGTGCGCGAGGTTGCGGATCAGCTCGCGGTTGGCCTGCTGCTCGGACACCATCCGCTCCTCGCGCGCCAGGCGCAGCTGCTGCTCGATCGGGCGCAGCTCGATCAGCAGCGGGGTGCCGGCGGCGTCGATTCGAGCCACGATGCAGGACAAGGGCAGCTGCTCGCGCCCGGGGCGCTCGTAGGTGACCACCTGGGCCGTGTAGTCCCAGTGCGTTTTCAAGGCCTCGGCGAGGGTGTGCGCGATCTCGTCGCTCTCGCCGAACAGTCCGGGAAACGCCTGCCCGATCATCGAGCGCGCGCCGGTGTCGAGCAGGTTCTCGGCGGCGGGATTGGCGTAGCGCACGACGAATTCCTCGTCCAGCGCCACGACCGCGGTGGCGAGCAGATCGAGACCCGCCAAACCCGTGCTCACCGCGCCACCCCGCCGGCAATCACTTGTACAGATTGCTCAGCTCGCGCCTCAACGCGTCGATGTTCTTCTGGTGCAGCTCGACGTTGTCCTTGTAGGGCTGCAAGCGCGCCAGCACCCTGGCGTAGTTGTGCTCGTTGCCGTAGCGCACCGCCTCCTGCTCGTCGAGCGCTTTCTGCGCCTTCTCCAGCATGTCCTCTTCGCGCGCAAGCTCCTGTTCCAGGATTTCGCGCTGGCGCTCCTTGGCCGAGGCGCGCGCCTCCGAGGACTCGCTGGGAAAGCCCTGCGGCGTGGCGGCCTTCGGGGGCGCCGGCACGACATTGATCTCGTGGCTCAACACGGTGCATTTCTTTCCCCGCGTATCGCGCGCATCGTTGGTGTACAGCGGGCTGCTGGAGCCGGGCACCTCGCATCGGTACATGTCCGCGTGGGCCGCCTCGGCGGCAAGGCCGAGCGCCAGCAGCGCGAACGCCGTGTTGCGAAACATGGTCGAGAAGCCGCGTTAAATGGACGCTCTAAGTCTATGCCACCAAAGCGACTTCTAGCAATCCCAAAATGGCCGAAGGACGGGGATTCCGCCCCGTCCTTCGAGCCTTGCACCGGTCCTGGCCGGCTTACGAGCTGTAGTACATGTCGAACTCGACCGGATGCGTGGTCATCCGGAAGCGCGTCAGCTCCTCTTCCTTGAGCACCATGTAGGATTCCAGGAACTCCTCCGAGAACACGCCGCCTTTGGTCAGGAAGGCATGGTCGGCCTTGAGGTTTGCGAGCGCCTCCTCCAGCGACGCGCACACGTGCGGCACCCTGGCAGCCTCTTCCGGCGGCAGGTCGTACATGTTCTTGTCGATCGGATCGCCCGGATGGATCTTGTTCTGCACTCCGTCCAGGCCCGCCATCAGCATCGCGGCGAAAGCCAGGTAGGCGTTCGCCGTCGGGTCGGGGAAGCGCACCTCGACCCGGCGCGACTTCGGGCTTGGCACGTGCGGGATGCGGCACGACGCCGAACGGTTGCGCGCCGAGTAGGCGAGGTTGATCGGCGCCTCGAAGCCCGGCACCAGGCGCTTGTACGAATTCGTGCCCGGATTGGTGATCGCGTTGAGCGCCTTGGCGTGCTTGATGATCCCGCCGATATAGAACAGCGCGAAATCCGACAGCCCGGCGTAGCCGTTGCCGGCGAACAGGTTCTGGCCGCCCTTCCACACCGACTGGTGCACGTGCATCCCCGAGCCGTTGTCGCCCACCACCGGCTTGGGCATGAAGGTCGCGGTCTTGCCGTAGGCGTGCGACACGTTCCACACCGTGTACTTGAGGATCTGCATCCAGTCGGCGCGCTGCACCAGCGGCGCGAAGCGGGTGCCGATCTCGTTCTGCCCGGCGGCCGCGACCTCGTGGTGGTGCACTTCGACCTCCACGCCCTGCTGCTCGAGCGCGAGGCAGATCGCGTTGCGAATGTCCTGCAGCGAGTCGACCGGCGCGACCGGGAAGTAGCCGCCCTTGACCGGGGCGCGGTGACCCATGTTGCCCGACTCATAGTCGATGCCGGTCGACCACGGCGCTTCCTCGGACTTGATCTTGACGAACGACCCCGACATGTCTACGCCCCAGGTCACCCCGTCGAAGATGAAGAACTCGGGCTCCGGGCCGAAATACGCGGTCTCGCCCATTCCGCTCGACTTGAGGTAGGCCTCGGCGCGCTTGGCAATGCCGCGCGGGCAGCGGTCGTAGGGCTTGCCGTCGGTCGGCTCGATGACGTCGCAGCTCAGATTGAGCACCGCCTCGTCCGTGAACGGGTCCATGCGGGCCGTCGAGGGGTCCGGCATCAGCAACATGTCGGAGGCCTGGATGCCCTTCCAGCCGGCGATCGACGAACCGTCGAAGGCATGCCCGCTCTCGAACTTGTCCATGTCGAAGTACTTCGACGGCACCGAGACGTGCTGCTCCTTGCCTCTGGTATCGGTAAAGCGAAGGTCGACGAACTTGACCTCCTTGTCCTTGAGCATCTTCAAGACGTCATCGGGCGTCATCGCCATCGTCCAATCTCCTGAGTGGGTCTGTGGTCTGTGAAGTGAGCGCGGGGCCGGGGACGCCGGCCGAACGCGTCAAAATGAGCAGTTTCCGTGCCTAATACCGCGATTGTCCGTTGCTCTCCCCTGTGCTGAGGGGAATCTCGCGCATTCTACCCAAGCGTTATGCCCAACGCTGGTGCATTTTAAGCTCGCTTGCCCCGAGCCGGTGCGTGCGCCATGGTCAGTGGCGCATTTATATAATCCAGCGCAACGATGGCCGATACCGAAGCGATCAAGGCTGCCGCGCGCGAGCGAGCTGCGCGGCTCAAGCTCCCCTACGCGGGCGCGCTGTTGCCCCAGGAGGCTCATGCCCTGATGGGGGCCGGCGCGCGGCTGGTCGACGTGCGTACCCAGGCGGAGCTTTACTGGGTCGGGCGGGTACCGGGCGCCTTGCCGGTCGAATGGAACAGCTACCCCGGAAGCCAGCGCAACCCCTTGTTTCTCGAGCAACTGACCGAGCTCGTGGAGCGCGACGAGCCGGTGATGTTCATCTGCCGCTCGGGGGTTCGCTCGCACCACGCGGCGATCGTGGCGACCGAGGCCGGGTTCCGCGAGTGCTACAACGTGCTCGAGGGCTTCGAGGGGGACAAGGACGCGCAGCAGCACCGCAACAGCGTTGGCGGATGGCGCGTGGCGGGCCTGCCCTGGATCCAGGGTTAGCCGGCGCTCCAGTTCACCAGGCCGCTGTAGGCGGTGGCCAAGACCACGATGCCGAATGCAATCCGGTACCAGGCGAACGGCTTGAAATCGTGCGTCGCGACGTAGCGGATCAGCCAGCGCACGCAGACGATCGCCGCAACGAACGCCGCGCCGAAGCCGACCGCGAACAGGCCCAGATCGGCGCTCGAGAACAAGGCGCGGTGCTTGATGAAATCGTAGCCGCCGGCGGCGATGAGCGTCGGCACGGCGAGGAAGAACGAGAACTCGGTGGCCGCCCGGCGCGAGAGCCCGAACAGCATGCCGCCGATGATCGTCGCCCCGGAGCGGGAGGTGCCGGGAATCAAGGCAAACGCCTGGGCGAACCCGACCTTCAGCGCATCCTTCCAGGTCATGTCGTCGACCTGCGCGACGCGCACGCGGTGGTCGCGCCGCTCGGCCCACAGGATCACCAGCGCGCCGACGATAAACGCGAGCGCCACCGGCACCGCCTTGAACAGCCGGGCCTTGATCGCGTGCTCGAACGCAAGGCCGAGCACGGCCGCTGGGATGAAGGCGAGCGCCAGATTGAACACGAAGCGGCGCGCCGCCGGGTCGCTGCGCAAGCCGCCGAAGGCGTGCACGAAGCGGCGCCGGTACTCCCACACGATGGCGAGGATCGCGCCGGTCTGGATGACGATCTCGAATACCGCCGCCTTGGGGCCGTCGAAGCCGATCAGGTCCCCGGCCAGGATCAGGTGGCCGGTGCTGGAGACGGGGAGGAACTCGGTCAGGCCCTCGACGACGCCGAGGATGAGCGCGTGGATCAGCGTCGCGTCCGCCATCGCCCCTCTCAGCGCTCCGAGAGCTTCTGGTTGGCGGCGGTAAGGCGGTCGATCAGGATGCGCATGAAGGCCTTGTTGAACTGCACCTGGCACGCATCGCTCGCCGCGGTCAGCGCCTCGGCCTTGATTTCGAGCACCAGGACCGACGTGCGGGCGCGGATCGTGGTATTGCGCAGCGAGGTTTCGCCCGAGAAATAGAGCATCTCGCCGAAGCAGTCGCCGGCCCCGAGCGCGCTCAGGGGATGCCCCGCGCGCGTCACCTCGACCTCACCGTCCACCAGAACGTAGAAGCTCTCGGCGCGCTCGCCTTCCTCGATGATCACCGTCTGGGCCGGCAGGCGCTGCCAGGTCGCGGTGCGCAGCGCTTCCCAGATCTCGACCTCGCGGAAGTCGCGGAAGAAGGCGAGGTTCCTGAGCATGTGGAACTTGCGCGTGTCCGAAAGCTCCTCGCGCGGCGCCTCCAGGTGCCGCACCAGGCTCGCGAGGTCCTTGCCGAAATCGATCCAGCTCTGATAGCGCACCGCGAGGTCCTTCTGCAGGGCGCGCGACACGATCGCCTCGGCCGCCTCGGGCAGGTCCTGCCGCAGCGAGCGCAGCGCCGGCGGCCGGTGATTGACGATCTGGTACATCAGGCTCGCGTGCGAGGTCGCGGCGAACGGCAGGCGCCCGGTCAGCAGCTGGAACATCACCACCCCGAGCGAGTAGATATCGGTCTGGTGGGTCAGCGGTTCGTCCGAGAGCTGTTCCGGCGACATGTACGCGGGCGAGCCGACGTTGCGCAGATTGGTGTGGGTCGCGTCCGCCAGGAGCGCGACGCCGAAGTCGGACAGCTTCACGTCGAACGCGCGCGTCACCAGGATGTTGGCCGGCTTGATGTCGCGGTGGATCACGCCCTGCCGGTGCGCGTACTCGAGCGCCCGGCTCGACTTGAACACCACCTCGACCACCTTTTCCAGCGGCAGCAGGGCGTCGGCGGCGGTGAACTGCGCCAGCGTGCCGCCCGGGACAAACTCCATGACGATGTAGCTATAGTCGCGCTCGACCGCGGCGTCGAGCAGCGAAACGATGTGCGGGTGCTGCAGCTTGCCGACCAGCGCCGCCTCGTTGAGGAAGGTGTTGCGGCGCTTGGGGGCCGCGAGCCCGGTGTCCTCCGGGCCGTGCCAGAACACCTTGACCGCCACCTCGCGCCCGGCAAAGGCGTCGCGCCCGAGGTAGACGGTCGCCGTCGCGCCGCGCCCGAGCTCGGACAAAACGGTGTATTTGCCGATGTTTTGCGGTTGGGCGCTCAGTTTATTGCGTCCTTCGATCAAGTCCGCAATGCTACCCCAGTCGACGCGCATCCGGCCGCAGGTCGATCGCGTATGTGTAAGGGATTGTCGCGCCAGCGCGACGAATCGGCGGGGACAGGGGTCTCCGTCTACTTTCATTCCGCTCCAGGAGGATTCCAAATGAATCAGAAGCTCGTCATTCGCAGTGCCATGGCAGGACTGTTCGCGCTCGGAACGTTCGGCGCGCTTAGCGCCCACGCCGCCGACCCGAAGGGCATGGAGAAGTGCTTCGGCATCGCCAAGGCCGGCCAGAACGACTGCGGCAGCAACAAGACCGCCCACGCCTGCGCGGGTCAGGCGAAGACGGACAACGATCCGCACGACTTCAAATACGTCAAGACCGGTACCTGCAAGGAGATGGGCGGGTCGATGATGCCGGGCAAGATGTAGTTCGGGCCTCGCCGTGGACCCGGTCGGCGTCGGCTTGCGCGCAGTGCATTACGAGGATTTCCTCGCGCGCAAGCGCGACGTCGGCTGGCTCGAAGTACACAGCGAGAACTACTTCGGCGCCGGGGGCTACGACCTGCACGTGCTGCACCGGCTGCGCGCCGACTACCCGATCAGCACGCACGGCGTCGGGCTCGCGCTGGGCTCGGCCGCGCCCGAGGCGGGCGGCCACGTTGCCAAGCTCAAGCGCCTGGTCGAGTCCATCGACCCGGTGCGGGTGTCCGAGCACCTGTGCTGGGGCCGCGGCTTCAGCCGCCATTTCAACGACCTGTTGCCTCTGCCGTACACCGAAGAAGCGCTCGCGCTCATGACCGCGCGCGTGTCGCAATTGCAGGACAGCCTCGGACGCCGGATCCTGGTCGAAAACGTCTCGAGCTACCTCGAGTACCGGGCGAGCGACATCCCCGAGGGTGAATTCATCGCCGAGCTCGCCCGCCGCAGCGGCTGCGGGGTGCTGCTCGACGTGAACAATCTGTACGTCAATCAGCTCAACAACGGCAGCGACGCCCGCGCGGCGATGGACGCGATCGCGCCCGGCATGGTGGCCGAGATCCACCTCGCCGGCCACCTCGTCGCGCCGCACTGCGTGGTCGACACCCATGGCGAGCGCGTGGCCGAGCCCGTGTGGGCCCTGTACCGGGCCGCGCTCGAGCGCTTCGGGACGGTGCCGAGCCTGATCGAATGGGACACCGACATCCCGCCGCTCGAGGTGCTGCTGCAGGAGGCGCGGCGCGCGCGCGCGCTTCAGGCGGAGGCCTGCTGTGTCTGAGCTCGCCGCGCTGCAGCGCGGCTTCGGCGCGGCAATCGCGAGCCTGGAAAAGGCGGCCGAGGCGGCGCCGATGTTCCGCGGCCCGCCGCAGGCGGCGCTCGAGCGCCTCGCCGTGTACCGCGGCAACGTGGTCGGCGCCTGCACCAAGGCGCTCGCCGGCGCCTACCCGATCGTGGCCAAGATCGTCGGCCAATCCTTCTTTGAAGGCATGGCGCGCGAATACCTGCGGCGCTTTCCTTCGACCAGCGGCGACCTGAACGAGTACGGCGCGCAGCTGGCCGAGTTCGTGGCGCGCTTCCCGCACACTCAGGACCTTCCCTACCTGCCAGACGTGGCGCGCATGGAATGGCTGGTACACCGCGCCTACTACGCCGCCGACGATGCGCCGCCCGGCGCTCGGCTGGCCCCCGCCTGCGCGCTGCTCGCCTCGCCCTGGCCGCTGGCGCGCATCTGGGAGGTGCACCAGGACGACTACGAAGGCGAATTTTCGGTCAATCTCGAGGCCGGGCCCGGGCGCATCCTTATCTATCGCCCGCGCTTCCGGGTGCTGGTCGGCCCGCTCTCGGCCGGAAGCTACCGCTTTCTGGAGCGCATCGGCGCCGGCGCGCCGGTCGCGACGGCGCTCGAAGCGGCGCTGGTCGCGGAACCCGGCTTCGACCTGGGCGCGGCGCTCGCGGCCTGGATCGAGGCGCGTGTCATCGTCGACGCGGGGGAGGCAACGTGAACTCGTGGAAGCGAATTCTCGCCTGGCTCGGGCTGGCCACGCCGCTGCTCGACCTGTGGATCCGCTGGGACGTGGCGAGCGCCTTCTTCCGCTCGGGCCTGACCAAGATCGACAGCTGGGACAAGACCGTGTTCCTGTTCCAGGAGGAGTACCACGTGCCGCTGCTGCCGCCCGAGGCGGCAGCCTTCCTTGGCACCTTCGGCGAGCTCGCCTTTCCGCCGCTGCTGCTGCTCGGGCTGGCGGGGCGTTTCGCGGCGCTGTCGATGACATTCGTCAACATCGTGGCCGTCGTTTCGTACTGGCAGGTGCTCGGCAAAAACGAGGCCGCGCTCTCCTCGCACTACTACTGGGGTCTGCTGCTGCTGGTCACCCTGCTGCACGGCCCGGGCAAGCTGTCGCTCGATCACTGGATCCGGCGCTGGGCCGAGGCGCGCTCAACCTGAAAGGAAGCGCTCGACCGCAGGCCAGAATTCGGGTGCGGCGTCGGTGTCGTTGTGCGGCGCGCCGGCGAGCACGAGCTTGCGCTTGGGTCCTTTCCAGGCGCCGAACAGACGCTCGGCGTGCGCGGGCGGGATCAGCTCGTCGCTGCCTGCGATCAGGCATAGCATCGGAGTCCCGAGGCCGGGCGCCAGCGCGATCGAATCGAAGCGGTGCCGCAGCAGCCACTGCACCGGCAGATAGGGGTAGTGGCGTTTGGCCACCGCCAGCAGGCTGTCGAAGGGCGTGACCAGGATGACCCCCGCGAGCGGACGGCGTGCCGCGAGCGCCACCGCGACGCCGCTGCCGAGACTGCGCCCGAAGGCGAACACGCGCTTGGCGTGCAGCTCGTGCGTCGCGTACTGATGCCACCGAAGCGCATCGGAAACGAGATTCTTCTCCGAAGGCGATCCCCCGCTCGCGCCATAGCCGCGGTAGTCCGTCAGCAGCCAGGACACGCCCGGCGTGCGCACTCCCGTCGACTCGAGCATCGTCGAGACTTCCTCGGCGTTGCCGCCGAAGTAGAGCACCAGGTCGGGGCCGGAGCCAACGTGCCAGGCATGCAGCCGCGTGCCGTCGGTCGCGTCGATGAAAATCTCCTGCGCGGCGGGAAAGCGCGCGGCGGTCTCGGCGCGGTACGCGTCGTCGAGCCGCTGCGGGAAGAAGATAAGCCGGTCCTGCAGGAAGTAAAGCAGCAGCGGCAGCGCGACGGCGAGCGCGAGCGCGAGCTTGACGATCGAGGCGATCAACTCTTCTGGTACAGCTCGCCGCCCTGTTTGACGAACTCGACCGACTTCTGCTCCATGCCCTTCTCGACGTAGTCGCGCACGTCCTGGGTGATCTTCATCGAGCAGAAGTGCGGCCCGCACATCGAGCAGAAGTGCGCGAGCTTCGCTCCTTCCTGCGGCAGCGTCTCGTCGTGGAAGTCCTTGGCCGTGTCCGGGTCGAGGCCGAGGTTGAACTGGTCGGCCCAGCGGAATTCGAACCGCGCCTTCGACAGCGCATTGTCGCGCAGCTGCGCGCCCGGGTGCCCCTTCGCAAGGTCGGCGGCGTGAGCCGCGATCTTGTAGGCGATGATGCCGTCCTTGACGTCCTTCTTGTTCGGCAGCCCGAGGTGCTCCTTGGGCGTGACGTAGCACAGCATCGCGGTGCCGTACCAGCCGATCATCGCCGCGCCGACCGCGCTCGTGATGTGGTCGTAGCCCGGCGCGATGTCGGTGGTGAGGGGCCCCAGGGTGTAGAACGGCGCCTCGTCGCAGTACTTCAGCTGCAATTCCATGTTCTCCTTGATGAGCTGCATCGGCACGTGGCCCGGCCCCTCGATCATCACCTGGCAGTCGTGCTTCCAGGCAATCCTGGTGAGCTCGCCGAGGGTCTTCAGCTCGGCGAACTGCGCCTCGTCGTTCGCGTCGTGGATCGACCCCGGGCGCAGGCCGTCGCCGAGCGAGAACGAGACGTCGTAGGCGGCCATGATCTCGCAGATGTCCTCGAAGCGCGTGTAGAGGAAGCTCTCCTTGTGGTGCGCGAGACACCACTTGGCCATGATCGAGCCCCCGCGCGAGACGATCCCGGTCATTCTCTTCGCGGTGAGCGGGATGAACGGCAGCCGCACCCCGGCGTGGATGGTGAAGTAGTCCACCCCCTGCTCGGCCTGCTCGATAAGCGTGTCGCGGAAGATCTCCCAGGTCAGCTCCTCGGCCTTGCCGTCGACCTTCTCCAGCGCCTGGTAGATCGGCACCGTGCCGATCGGCACCGGCGCGTTGCGCACGATCCACTCGCGCGTCTCGTGGATGTGCTTGCCGGTCGAAAGGTCCATCACCGTGTCGCCGCCCCAGCGAATCGCCCAGGTCATCTTCTCGACTTCCTCGGCGATCGACGAGCCGAGCGCGGAGTTGCCGATGTTGGCGTTGATCTTCACCAGGAAGTTGCGACCGATGATCATCGGCTCGCTTTCCGGGTGGTTGATGTTGGCCGGGATGATCGCGCGCCCGCGCGCCACCTCGCTGCGCACGAATTCCGGGGTGATTTCCTTGGGAAGCTCGGCCCCGAACGATTCACCCCGGTGTTGAAAACTCAACGAGTCAATAAGACGCTGATTCTCGCGCATGGCGATGAATTCCATCTCCGGCGTGACGATGCCCTTGCGTGCGTAGTGCATCTGCGTCACGCGGCCGCCGCGGCGCGGCTTGCGCTTGAGATCGAAGCGCATCTCGGCGAGCTTGGGATCGACCAGCCGCCGGCGGCCGTATTCGGACGACGGGCCCTCGAGCAGCTCGCTGTCGCCCCGCTCCTCGATCCACTTCTCGCGCAGCGGCGCGAGCCCCTTGCGAATGTCGATCCGCGCCTGCGGGTCGGTGTACGGCCCCGAGGTGTCGTACACCAGGATCGTCGCGTTGCCTTCGCTCTGCGTAATCGCCCGCATCGGCACGCGCAGATCCGCGCGCGAGCCGGTGAGGTAGACCTTGGCGGAATTCGGCAGCGGCTTGACCGCCGCGTCGTCGACCTGCGCGGTGGCGGCTAGAAACTTGGGATTGGCGTTCATGTTCGCTTCCTTCGGCGGGATTACCCGCATCAGGTTCAAAGGGTCTCTCTCACCCGGCGGCGCCCGCCGCCAGGACCCCTGCGTGGTGCAGCCAAGCTACTGCAAACCGGACCCGATGACAAGCAAGCGGGTGAACGGATGTAAACTATCGCCCGCATAGCGGCTATCCCGCTTCCGGCGTAACCCTGATGAACATCGAACAAGCCCGCTTCAACATGGTCGAGCAGCAGATCCGGCCCTGGGAAGTGCTCGACCAGGACGTTCTGGACCTGCTCTACGTCGTGCCGCGCGAGGAATTCGTGCCGCCGGCGCACCGCGCGCTGGCCTTCAGCGACATGGAGATCCCGATCGGCGACGGCGAGCGGATGTGGGCGCCCAAGCTCGAGGCGCGCGTGCTGCAGGAGCTCGCCTTGCGCAAGGTCGATCGCGTGCTCGAGGTCGGCACCGGCAGCGGCTACCTCACGGCGCTGCTCGCGCACCGCGCCGCGCACGTGCACTCGGTCGAGATCCGGCCGGCCCTGGCGGCGTTCGGCAGGGCGAACCTCGAGCGCCACGGCGTCGACAACGTCAGCCTCGAGCTGGGCGACGCCGCGCGCGCCTGGCCTCAGCACGCCCCCTACGACGCAGTGGTGCTCACCGGCTCGACGCCGGTCGTGCCGCAGAGCTGGCTCGCGCTGCTCGCCCCGGGCGGACGGCTGTTCGCGGTCGTCGGCGACGCGCCGGTGATGACCGCCAAGATCGTCCACTGCAGCGCGCCGGGGGCGTTCCGCACGGTCGGGCTGTTCGAGACCATGCTCGCGCCGCTCGTGAACGCCGAGCAGCCGGCGCGATTTCGGTTCTGATGACGCAGATCTCGCCTGCGCAGCTGTCCGCCTGGCTCGCCGCGCCCGATAAGCCCAGACCGGTTCTGCTGGACGTACGCGAGCCCTGGGAGCACCAGACCTGCCGCCTGCCGGATTCGCTGCTGGCGCCGATGCGCACTCTGCCGGCGCGCCTCGCCGAGCTCGAGCCCGGCGCCGACACGGTGGTCATCTGCCACCACGGCACGCGCAGCATGCAGGTGGCGTACTTTCTCGAGCATCAAGGCTTCACCAGGGTGCACAACCTGGCGGGCGGCCTGGACGCCTGGGCCCGCACCGTCGATCCCGCAATGCCCGTCTATTGAGCACAAGGCCATCCCGATGATACGTCTGATTGCCGCCATCGCCTTCTGCGCCGCGCTGCCGCTAAGCGCGCAGGCGGAGGACCTGCTCCAGGTCTACCGCGACGCGAGCGCCTACGACGCGCAATTCGCCGCGGCGCGCTACGCGCTGCAGGCGGGACAGGAAAAGCTGCCGCAAGGCAGGGCGCTGCTGCTGCCCACGCTCGGCCTGTCCGCAAACCTGACGGACACGCGCCTGCGGCTGGACTCGTACAACAACACCTTGCAGCCAAGCTACGATCGTCCTTATCGCAACGACGGCTACACGCTCAACTTCTCGCAGCCCATCTACCGCAAGCAGAACTTGCTGCAGTACGACGAGGCCGAGTACGAGGTCAAGCAGGCCGAAGCGACGTTCGGCCAGGCCGCCCAGGACCTGATCGTGCGCACGGCGCAGGCCTACTTCGACGTCCTCGCCGCGCAGGACACCCTGACCCTGGTCGAGGCGCAGAAGGCCGCCATCTCCGAGCAGCTGGCGCAGGCCAAGCGCAACTTCGAGGTCGGCACCGCGACCATCACCGACACGCACGAGGCGCAGGCGCGCTACGACCTGATCATCGCGCAGGAAATCGCGGCGCAGAGCGACCTGGAGAACAAGAAGAGCGCGCTGCGCCAGATCACCGGCAAGGAATACGCCGGCCTCGCGCCGCTGCGAAAGAACGTCAAGCTGTCGCTGCCCAATCCCAATGACGCGCAGAGCTGGGTCGGCCTGGCCGAGCAGCAGAGCTATCCGGTGCAGCTGCAGCAGGCGACGCTCGAGATCGCGAACCTGGAGGCGAAACGCAATGCCGCCGGGCATTACCCGACGCTCGACCTCGTCGCCAGCTACGGCGTAACCGACCAGACCGGCAGCTCGCTCACCGCGGTCGGCAGCAGCATCTATCAGGGTGCGGTCGGCCTGCAGCTCGCGCTGCCGCTGTACCAGGGCGGCGCAATCAGCTCGCGCGAGCGCGAGGCGGCCGCGAACTACGAGCAGGCGAAGCAGAACCTCGAGAACGCGCGCCGCAGCGCGGCGCTCGCCGCGCGCCAGTCGTATCTGGGGGTGGTCAACGGCGTCGCCCAGGTGGGCGCGCTCGAGCAGGCGCTGATCTCGTCGCAGAGCGCGCTCGATTCGAACAAGCTCGGCTACGAAGTCGGGGTGCGGATAAACATCGACGTGCTGAACGCGCAGCAGCAGCTGTATTCCACCGAGCGCGACCTCGCGCTGGCGCGCTACAACACCATCACCACCCAGCTCAAGCTCAAGGCCGCCGCCGGCAGCCTGCGCGAAGAAGACCTCGAGCTGGTCAACCTGGCGCTCGCGCCCTGAGCCGGGCCGGCGCGGCGGCCTCCAGCAGACCGCGCACCACCGCGACATGGCGCTCGGTGGCGCCGCGATGCGCGGCGCACAGCCGCACCCCCGCCGCTCCCATCTGCGCGCGGCGCCCGGCGTCCGCGAGCAGCGCGCGCGCCTGCCGCATCGCCTCGCCCGCGTCGTTCGCCTGCAGCGCCGCGCCGGCGGCAAGCGCCTGCCGAGTCGCCTCGGCGAAGTTGTACATGTGCGGCCCGACAATCACCGGCGCCCCGAGCGCGCAGGCTTCGATCAGGTTCTGCCCGCCCAGGCGCTGGAACGAGCCGCCGATCAGCGCCACGTCGCAGGTCGAGTAGTAGAACGCCATCTCGCCCATGGTATCGCCCAGGTAGACGCGCTTGGCGGCATGCGGCGCCTCGCCCAGGCTGCGGCGCGCGAAAGCCAGGCCGCGCGCGGCGAGCAGCGCCGCCACCTCGTCGAAGCGCCTCGGGTGTCGCGGCACGACGAGTAGCAGGCTGCCGTCGTCCTCGCCCAGCGCGTCGAGCAGCAGCGCCTCCTCGCCCTCCCGGGTGCTCGCCAAGAGCAGCACCTTGCGCCCGCGCAGCGCGGTCCGGAACGCCCGGCCTTCGTCGACCTTGGCCGGATCCGGCTCGACGTCGAACTTGAGATTGCCGCTCACCACCACGTTGCGGGCGCCGAGCCGCGCCAGCCGCCGCGCGGCGCCGCGGTCCTGGGCGCAGACCGCGGCCAGGCTGGCGAACGCGGGGCGCGCGAGCCAGGCGAAGCGCGCGTAGCCGCGCGCGGATTTGCGCGACAAGCGGGCGTTGGCCAGCACCACCGGCGTGCCGCGCTCGCGGCAGGCCGCGAGCAGATTCGGCCACACCTCGGTCTCCATCATGATCCCGATGCGCGGCCTGAAATGCGCCACAAAGCGCGCCATCGCGCCCGGCAGGTCGTAGGGCAGGAAGGCGCACTGCACCCGCTCGCCGTAGAGCTGCGCCAGCGTCGTGCGGCCCGCGGCGGTGGTGCAAGTGAGCAGCAGATCGGATTCGGGAAACGCCCCCTGCAGCGCGCGCACCAGCGGCGCCGCCGCGCGCGCCTCGCCGACCGATACCGCGTGCAGCCAGAGCACGCCGGCGCCGGCGCGCTCGGCGTAGCGGCCGAAGCGCTCGCCCACGTGCTCGCGGTAGGCCGGTTCGCGCCTGCCGCGCCACCAGAGCCGCAGCAGGGCGAGCGGCAGCGCGAGCCGCAGCACGAAGCTGTAGAGCGCGCGCGCCACTAGGAAATCGCCTCCAGCGCCGCCAGCACTTCGGCCGGCGCGGGCGGCCTGCCCGGCGCGCCGAGATTGCGCGCGCGCGGGCTGCCGTACAGGCCGGTGAGCGCGGGGTCCGAGCCGCAGAATACCGCCACCGCCGGCACCCCGAGCGCCGCCGCGAGGTGCACGAGCCCGGTGTCGACCCCGACCACGCCGCGCGCGCCTCGCATGAGCCGCGCCAGTTGCGCGAGCTCCATGCGCGCCGGCACCTGCGCGCCTTCGAACGTGCCCGCCAGGCGCTCGCAGCGCGCGCGCTCGGGCGCGCTGCCCCAGGGCAGCATCACGCGCACGCCGCGCGCCGAGAGAGCGCGCGCGAGCTCGCTCCAGCGCTCCTCGGGCCAGAGCTTGTCGGCGCGGCTGGTCATCGTGAGCAGCAAGGCGTACGGCCCCGGCGGCGCGTGCGGGGCTTCGCCCCCGACGCTCAGGCCGTAGTCGCACTCGCCCTGCAGCGCGTAACCCAGCGCGGCGGCGGTGAGCCGCCGGTTGCGCTCGACCGCGTGCAGCGCCCGCGCTACGGCGTGGCGCCGATCGTACAGGCGCGCCGCGAACGGCTCGCGCGCGCTGTCCTTGTCCAGCCCGTGTCGCTCGCCGTGCGCGAGCCTGGCGAGCAGGGCGCTCTTGAGCAGCCCCTGCGAGTCGATCACGAAGTCGTAGCGCTCGGCGCCGAGCGCGCGCCGCAAGGCGCCGAACTCGCGCCACGCCGCCGGGCGCCACAGCGAGGCGCGCCAGCGCCGCAGCGCGACCGGGATCACGCGCCGCACCGAGCGGTGCATCGCTGCCACCCCGGAGAAGGCCTCCTCGACCAGCCAGTCGATCGTTGCGCCCGGCATCTGCCGCGCGGCGTCGCTTACCGCGGGGCAGTGGTGCACCACGTCGCCGAGCGACGAGGTCTTGACGAACAGGATGCGCGGCATGGTCGGCTAGAATAGGGCCCGCCGATTCTACGGGATATCACTTGACTACCGGGTCCCGCGTTCCCGTCTCCGCCGTCCTGATCATGCGCAACGCGGCGGCGCGGCTCGAAGATTGCCTCGCGAGCCTCGGCTTCGCGCAAGAGATCCTGATCGTCGACTCGGGCAGCGACGACGGCAGCCTCGAGATCGCCGCGCGCCACGGCGCGCGCGTGCTGCAGAAGGGCTGGCTCGGATTCGGGCGCCAGAAGCAGTACGCGGTCGAGCAGGCGGCCAACGACTGGGTGTTGTGCATAGACGCCGACGAGCGGGTCTCGAGCGAGCTCGCGGCGAGCATCGCCGCCGCGCTCGCCGCGCCGCAGTCGCCGGTCTACCGCATGGCGCGCCGCAACCGCTTCCTCGGCCGCTGGCTCGCGCACGGCGAGGGCTACCCCGACTGGAGCCCGCGGCTGTTCGACCGCAGGCAGGCGCGCTGGAGCGACGACCCGGTGCACGAGAAGGTGCTCTACGCGCTTACCCCGGGCACGCTCGAGGGCGACCTGCTGCACGAGTCCGCCATCGACCTGGCGGACTACCTCGCCAAGCAGAACCGCTACACCACGCTCGCCGCGCGGGAGCTGCTCGAGCGCGGCAGCAGCGCCGGCCCGGCCGCGCTGCTGCTCTCGCCGCTGGTGCGCTTCATCAAGCTGTACTTCTTTCGCCTCGGCTTTCTCGACGGCGTGCCGGGCCTGGTGCACATCTCGATCGGCTGCATGAACAGCTTTCTCAAGTACGCCAAGCTGATCGAGCTGCGCAAGGCAAAGAAGGACGGATGAAGGCACTGGTCACGGGCTGCGCCGGATTCATCGGCATGCACTGCGCCAAGCGCCTGCTCGCGCGCGGCGACGAGGTGATCGGGGTCGACAACCTGTCGCCCTACTACCCGGTCGAGCTCAAGCGCGACCGCCTGCGCCGGCTCGAGCAGGAGAAGGGCTTTCGCTTCGTCAGGCTCGACCTGGCGGAGACCGGCGCGCTCGGCAAGCTGTTCGCGAAGCACAAGCCGCAGGCGGTGCTGCACCTGGCCGCCCAGCCCGGGGTGCGCTATTCGCTCGAGAACCCGCAGGCATACGTGCAGGCCAACCTGGTCGGCTTCGCCAACCTGCTCGAGGCGGCGCGCGCGCATGCGCCGCGGCACCTGGTGTACGCCTCGAGCTCGAGCGTGTACGGGGGCAACGCCCGCCTGCCCTGGACCGAGAGCGACAACGTCGACCACCCGGTCAGCCTCTACGCCGCGACCAAGAAGGCGAACGAGCTGATGGCGCACGTGTACAGCCATCTTTTCGGCCTGCCTGCGACCGGGCTGCGCTTCTTCACCGTCTACGGCCCCTGGGGGCGGCCCGACATGTCGCCGGTGCTGTTCGCGCGCGCGATCATGGACGGCCAGCCGATCAAGGTCTTCAACCACGGCGACATGCAGCGCGACTTCACCTACGTCGATGACGTGGTCGAGGGGACGCTGCGCGTGCTCGACGATCCGGCCGCGCCCGACCCCGCGTTCGACCCGACCGAGCCCGACCCCGCCACCAGCTGGGCGCCATGGCGCCTGTACAACATCGGCAACCACCAGCCGGTCGGGTTGCTGGACTACATCGCAGCGCTCGAGCGCGCGCTGGGCAGGCAGGCGATCAAGCAGTTCGAGCCGATGCAGCCGGGCGACGTGCGCAGCACCTTCGCCGACACCCGCCGCCTGGACGGCGCGGTCGGCTTCGCGCCCTCAACTCCGCTCGACGAGGGCCTCGCGCGCTTCGCGCAGTGGTTCAAGCGCTACTACGGCTACGCCTGAGGGGATTTCCGCGCCGCGCTTTTTGCCGGCGTGTACTCCGGGATCCAGGCCTGCAGCCGGGCCCGCACCGCGTCCGGGCCCGCCTCGGGCGGCGCGGCGAGCCAGGCGAGCACTTCATCGGCCAGCCGGCCGTTGTGCGGCTCCCGCGCCCGCGCCACGCGCAGCTTCGGGTGCGGCGTCGGCAGGGTGTGCTCGGCGTCGGCCAGCAGCTCCTCGAACAGCTTCTCGCCCGGCCGCAGGCCGGTGTACACGATCCGGATGTCGCCCTCGGCGAAACCCGAGAGCCGGATCAGCTGCTTGGCCAGGTCGGCGATTCTCACCGGCTCGCCCATGTCGAGCACGAAGATCTCGCCCCCCTTGCCCATCAGCCCGGCCTGCAGCACGAGCTGCGCCGCCTCGGGGATCGACATGAAGTAGCGCTGGATCTCGGGGTGGGTCACCGTCACCGGCCCGCCGCGCGCGATCTGCGCCCGAAAGCGCGGGATCACGCTGCCGGTCGAGCCGAGCACGTTGCCGAAGCGCACGATCACGAACTGCGTGCGGCTGCGGGCCTGCTCGGCCTGCAGCAGCATCTCCGCCAGGCGCTTGGACGCCCCCATGACGTTGGTCGGGTTGACCGCCTTGTCGGTCGACACCAGCACGAACTTCTCGACCCCCGCTGCCTCGGCCGCGCGCGCGAGCGTCACGGTGGCGAGGACGTTGTTCGCCACCGCCTCGGCGGCGTTGCCCTCCTCCATCAGCGGCACGTGCTTGTAGGCCGCGGCGTGAAACACCACCTGCGGCGCGTGGCGCGCGAACACCTCCCCCACGCGCGCCGGCGACTTGGCGTCGCCGATCACCGCCGCGAGCGCCAGCTCGGGCAAGCGGTCGCGGAACTCCTGCTCGATCGAGTAGAGCGCGAACTCCGAGATCTCGAACAGGATCAGCTCGCGCGGCGCGTAGCGCGCGATCTGGCGGCACAGCTCCGAGCCGATCGAGCCGCCGGCGCCGGTCACCAGCACCCGCTTGCCGCCCAGCAGCGCGTGCAGCCCCGCGTCGTCGAGCTTGACCGGGTCGCGCCCGAGCAGGTCGTCGAGCTCCACGTTGCGCAGGGCCGAGACGCTCACCTTGCCGGAAATGATGTCGCTCAGCGCCGGCACGGTCATGACGCTCAATCCGGCGCTCGTGCAGAGCTCGACCGCTCGCTTGCGCGCGGTGTGAGTCGCACCCGGCATGGCGATGATCGCCTGCGTAACCTCGTAGCGCCCCGCAATTCGTCCGACGTCAGCGAAAACGCCGAGCACCTTGACGCCCGCGATCGCGCCGCCCTGTTTCGCCGCGTCATCGTCGAGCAGGCCAACCACACGCCACCGGTCACTACCCGTCAGGTCCTTCAGTAACGCGGCGGCTGCGACGCCGGCGCCGAGTACGAGCACAGGCTCCGCTTCGGGATGGGCGACTATGCCAAGCAACCGCTTCTCCTTCCAGGCCCGATAGGCCAAACGGCTGCCGCTCATCGCTCCAACCAGGAGGAGCGGTGCAAGCAGGTAAACAGCGCGGGGCACGTGCGTGCCTGCGCGCAGCAGCGCGAGCAGCGCGGGCACCGCGAGCGCGCCAATACCGACCGCGGCCAGGATGCGCTGAAGATCGGGCAGGCTGGCGAAACGCCACAGGCCGCGGTACAGCCCCAGCACCCAAAACAGGGCGGCGTATACCGCCAAGACCCAGGGCAGTCGGGTCCACATCACGTGCGCGAAGTCCGGCGGAATTTCGAGGTTGAATCGCAGCCAAAATGCGACCACCCACGCGAGCCCCGCGGCAGCAAGATCGTGACCGAAGGCAGTCAGCCGGCGCCAGTTCACGCCGCGCTCCCGCTCTCGCGCACGTAGCGCGCCCAGCGCAAGTCGATCCAGACAGCGACCAGGATCAGAACGAAGATCGACGCCGCAAGCACCGCGATTTGCACTTCGCGTCCCTGATTGCACGCACAGACGGCCGCGGCGCCGCAGCCGAGCATCGCCGCGTATTCGATCAGCGCGGCGCCGCGATGCCCGAATCCCATTCGCACCAGGCGCTGGTAATAGTGCTCGCGGTGCGCCTGCCACACGCGCTCCCCGCGCAGCAGGCGCTTCGCCAGGGTGAGCGTCGCGTCGCACACGAACGGCGCGAACACCAGCAGCGGAAACCACAGCGGCCAGACGCGTGCGTTCCAGCCGATCAGTCCGAGCGCGCCGGCGAGGAAGCCGAGCGGCACCGAGCCGACGTCGCCCATGAAAATGCGCGCCGGGTGGAAATTGCGCACCAGAAACCCGGCCGAAGCCGCCGCCAGCACCAGGCACAGCGTCGCGAGCGGACGGACGTCGGCGATCCAGGCCGCCGCCGCGTAGGCGCCGAAGCCGAACACCGCCATCCCGCCCGCCAGGCCGTCGGACCCGTCCATGAAGTTGTACAGGTTCGCGTACCACGCCAGCGCCAGCGCCAGCAGCACGAGCGCCGCCCAGCCCGGGAAGCGCAGCTCGAGCAGCACGAGCGCCAGCGCCGCGCCCAGGTGTCCCCCGAGCCGAACCGCGGTCGGCAGGCCGAACAGGTCGTCGAGGAACGACAGCAGCGCGAGCGCCGCCGCGAGCGAAAGCGCGATCGCGTAGCCCGGCGCACCGACCAGCAAGCCGGCGCCGACCCCGGCGACGATCGCCAGCCCGCCGGTGCGCGGCACCGGCCGGTCGTGCAGCGAGCGCTCGTTCGGATGGTCGAGCGCGAGCCGCCGGCCGGTCTCCGAGATCAGCGCCTTGACGCACAACAGGGAAATCACGAACGCCGCAAGCGCGGGCTGCCAGAGCATGGCCGGCATTCTAACGGCCCTGCGCGAGGTACCACTCGGCGGTGGCGCGCAGGCCCTGCTCGAAACTGTACGGAGGGCGCCAGCCGAGCTCGCGCCGGATCGCGCTGTCGTCGACCTCGAGCGAATGCGTCAGGGGACGCAGCAGGGGAAACAGATCGAGCACTTTCGGCGGGAACGCGAACAGCCTTGCGGGCCGCCCGAGTGCGCGAGCGAGCGCATGTACCAGCCCGGGCGTCGATACCGAAGCGCCGTCGGTGACGGCATAGACCTTTCCTGCGGCTTGCGGCGCATCGAGGCAGCACAGGATGGCGTCGCTGAGGTTGCCCGTGAAGACGAGGCTGCGCCGGTTTACGACGCTCGAGAACGGAAGCGGCCAGCCTCGGTCGATTGCGCGCATGAGGGCGAGGAAGTTCGCCTTTACGCCGGGGCCGTAGACGAGTGGCGGACGCAGCACAACCACCTCGACGCCGCGGACCGCACTTAGGGCCCGCTCCGCGTCGCGCTTGGCGCGGGCGTATGCGTCGCTCGCCTCTTGCGCCTTGACCGAGCTGACGTACACCAGCCGCCGGACCCCGGCGTCCGCCGCCTGTTGCGCCAGGCGGCGCGTGCCCTCGACGTTGACGGCGCGGATTTCGGCCTCGGACACCGCCCCCGCATGCGCCAGGTTGGCGAGGTGCACGACGCGATCGCAACCTTCCATTAAGCGGCGCCAGTCCGTCTGCGCGCCGATGTCGCCGACTTCGGCGCGCGCAGCGCCGCGCCAAGCGATCCCGCGCGCCTCGAGCGCGCCGCCCAGCGCCCGGCCGATGAACCCCCCGGCTCCCGTAACGAGGATCCTCATCGTTCAGCGAGCGCCATCGAGAACCGACCGGTACACGTCCAGCGTGCGCCGCGCCATGACGTCCAGGCTGAATTCCGCGAGGGCCCGGGCGCGCGCCTGCCTGCCCAGGCGTGCGCGCAGCGGGGAATCGTCTTTGAGCCGCTGCAACACCGCGGCGAGGGCCTGCGGATCGGCGGGCGGAACGACCAGGCCGGTCTCGCCGTCGCGGTTCACCCAGGTCACCCCGTTGTGCAGCTCGCAGCACACGACCGGCTTGGCGCTCGCCATCGCCTCGACCTGGACCATGCCGAAGGCCTCCGCGCGCTCGACCGAGGGCATGCAGAACACGTCGCAGGCGTGGTAGTACGCGGGCAGCTGCGCATCCGGGATGCGCCCCGCGAACTCGACACGCTGGCCGAGATCCAGGCTCGCCGCGAGGCGCTTGAGGTCCGCGCTTAGCGGCCCCCGCCCGCCAAGCACCAGGTCGACGCCTTCGACCGCTTTGAGCGCCCGGATCAAGTACTCGAAGCCCTTGTAGTAGACGTGCCGGCCGAGCGCAAAGACGAGGAAACGTCCCGCGTGCCGGCCCCGGATCGCGTCCGTGGCGGGGGGACGCGCCGCGAAGCGCGCGAGATCGAGGCCGTAGGGCACGATCCTGAACTTCGCGCTCGAGCGCACCGCGTCGAGCTGGGTGGAGGCACTCAGGTGCGCGGGCGTGGCGAGGAGGATCGCGTCGGCCGAGCGCAGCAGCCGGCCGAGGAACGGCCGGTACAGCCTGAGCAGGATCCGCTGCCGCACGATGTCGCTGTGCCAGGTGATGACGCGCTTCACCGAGCGCGGCAGCAGCGCGGTCGCCGCGTGCGCCATCGGATCCGCCGGGAACTGCAAATGCACGAGATCGAACGGCGCCTGCCGGTGCAGCCGCAGCGCCTGCGTCACCATGCCGGGGCAGATTGGCGTGTTGCCGAGGCTTGCCACCGGCCTGGCGTAGACCGTCTCGCCTTCCAGCGCGACGTCCGGCGGCGGGCCGCGCCGCGCCACGATGTTGGTGAAGTGGGCCTCGCCGCGCAGCGACGAAGCGAGCGCGAACACGTAGCGCTCCAGTCCGCCGAAGTCGTCGTCGGCGAAGCGGCCGAACGTGAGCACGCGAATCACATGATTTCTCTAAGGGGCTGCGGTGCGAACGACATCGCGCGACCCATCATGAGCTCGATCATGCCCCTAATCGCACGCGGTAAGGGCGCTAGCTCGCGAGCGATTTTCCAGTGGACCTCTGCTGACCACCATGTGCCTGCAGACAGGCTACGAACCAGCGCCAACGCTAAACACATGCCAGCAAACCTACTCCGCAAAGACGCTCGAGCCTTCTCGGAATCTCTGACATAACGCTGAATGAGCTGGACATGCTCCCTGATCGCAGTACCGTCCAAATTTGATTGGATGTGAGCCTGATCCGGATGACGAGTCACCCTGCATCCCACGAAATCTGCCATACCAAGATCGCCGCGCTCGAGCACTTTGAAGTAGAAATCGATGTCCCCGGTCGTCCGCCAGCCTGACTCGAAGCGCAGACCATCAATTGCCGCTCGACGAAATAGGACCCCCGATGGATAGTTCAACCCGTTCCG
>DATIZK010000037.1:0-32540 GCA_035517095.1 Burkholderiales bacterium | reverse complement strand
CGGCAAACAGGATTGCGCGCTGAACGGTTTGCAAGCTTCCTACCTGGCAGGTCTTCTTGTAAGCGCGATACTACCCGATGCGCTACACGGCCAACGGCGGCGCGAGGTCGCCGGGGGCGTCGATATCGCGGATCACCCCGGGGTCGCCGCAGGGGATCTTCACCAGCACCGCGGCGTGGCGCTCGAGCAGCGCGCGCGCGCCCTCGTCGCCATCCAGCGCTTCAAGCTCGGCGCGGTACCGCCCGGCGATGCCGACCGGATGACCGCGGCGGCTACGAAAGTACGGCGCCGCCAGCGGCGCGCCGGCGCCGAGCGCATCGCACACCGCTGCGATCGTGCTCGGGCGCACGAACGGCATGTCGCCCAGCGCGACGACGTAGCCGCCTGCCTCGCCCGCCGCACGCGCGCCGCAGGCCAGGCTCGCGCCCATGCCGCGCTCGGCCTGCCGGCACCGCACCACCTCGCAGCCTTCGCTGGCCAGCGCGCGCGCCGTGTCGTCAGCGCCGGGACGTACCACCGCGATCACGCGTGCGAGCCGGGTCCTGAGGTGGCGCGCCGACTGGACCGCTATCGGCACGCCGTGCGGCAAACGGTGGCGCAGCTTGTCCGAGCCGAAGCGCGAGCCCGAACCGGCAGCGAGCAGCAGTCCGACGAGGTCCAGGGTCAGGCTTTCTGCGGTGCGACTTCGCAGGCCGAGGGCGCGAAGCGGCTAGCATCCTTCGCTCCCCAGTCGGGGCTGGCGACGCCGTGGCGCGCAGCGGTCATCTCGGCCAGGATCGCGACTGCGATCTCGGGCGGTGTCTTGGAACCGATGTACAGGCCGACGGGTCCGCGCAGGCGGGCGATTTCCTCCTCCGAAAGGTCGAATTCGCGCAGGCGCTTGCGGCGTGCGTCGTTGTTCTTCTTCGAGCCGATCGCGCCGACGTAGAACGCGGCCGACTTCAGCGCCTCGAGCAGCGCCATGTCGTCGAGCTTCGGGTCGTGCGTCAGCGCAACCACGGCGCTGTGACCGTCGAGGTTCAGCCCTGCGATCACGTCATCAGGCATGCCGCGGTCGAGCGCCACAGCGGAAAGGTTCCAACTGTCGGCATATTCCTCGCGCGGGTCGACCACGATGACGTGGTAGTCGAGCATGCGTGCCATTTCGGACAGGTAGCGCGTGAGCTGCCCGGCGCCGATCAGCACCAGGCGCCAGCGCGGACCGTGCACCGTGGTCAGCACCTTGCCGTCGAATTCGAGCGCGTCCTGCCACTGGCCCGGTTCGAGCGTGACCCGGCCGCTGTCCATCTCCAGGCGCCGGCGCACCAGCTGCTGCCGGGAAATCGTCTGCAGCAGCTCGCCGATGCCGCTCGCCTCGCTTAGCGGCTCGAGCACCAGCTGCAAGGTGCCGCCGCAGGGCAGCCCCCAGCGGGTCGCCTCCTCGTTCGTGACCCCGTAGGTCATCAGCTGCGGGCGCTCCGCCGCCACCGCCCTTGCGCGCACTTTCTCGACCAAGTCGTCCTCGACGCAGCCGCCGGACACCGAGCCGGCGATCTGTCCGTCGTCGCGGATCGCGACCAAGGCCCCGACCGGGCGCGGTGCCGATCCCCAGGTTTTCACGATCGTCCCGAGCGTCGCGCGGCGACCGGCCTTGCGCCAGTCCTCGGCGCTGCGCAGCACTTCGATGTCGACGCTGTCCATGTCTTTCTCCCGCAGGCAGGCTAGAAGGGGATTTTATGCCCTTATGGTTGCGGTGCCGGAGGAAAAATCAAGCTCACCCGGCAGCCTCGCCCCCCGGCCCGCGGCGTTCCGATCTCGACCTCCGCGCCGTGCAGGCCGGCGATCTCGCGCACGATCGCGAGCCCCAGCCCGCTGCCGGTACCCGTGGTGCCGGGGATCCGGTAAAAACGCTCTAAAACCCGCTCCCGCTCCGCCGGCGGAATCCCCGGCCCGTCGTCCTCGACTTCGAGTATGGGTCGACGGTCCTCGGCGCGCACCGTGGTGTGCACGGTCACATGGCCGCCCGGGGGCGTGTGCTCGAGGCTGTTGTGCACCAGGTTCGCCAGCGCCTCGCGCAGCAGGAAGGCGTCGCCGCGAACCCGCGCCTCCGCCAGATCGAAGCCGAGATCGAGATCGCGCTCCATGGCGCGGTGCACCCATTCGTCGGCAGCGCCCTGTACCAGCTGCCTGAGGTCGGTTGCGCCTAGGCCCGCGGCGAACCCCCCGCCCGGCTCGGCGCGCGCCAGCGCGAGAAGCTGATTGGCGAGGCGCGCGGTGCGCACCGTCGCAAGGTGCACCTGCTCGAGCTCGGCGCGGCAGCCCTCCGGAACCGGCTGAGCGAGCGCGAGCTCGGTGTGCGCCTGCAGGCCGGCGAGCGGCGTGCGCAGCTGGTGCGCGGCGTTGGCGAGGAAGCGCTGCTGGTTCTGGTTCGCTTGCGCGACCTCCTCCAGCAGCGCGTTCAGCGCGTTGACCAGGGGTTTCGTCTCCTCCGGTGCGGCCGCAGCCTGGACCGGACGCAGGTCGCGCGGCGAGCGCCGCTTGATTTCCTCGGACAGCAGGTCGAGCGGCTCGAGCCCGCGCTTGACCCCGAACCAGACGATCAGCAGGGTGGCGAGCGCGATCAGCACCGTAGGCACCAGGCTAGAGAGCACGATGTAGCGCAGCAGCCGCTCGCGCTTGTTGGTCGTCTCGGCCACCTGCACCAAGCAGCGCTTGCCGTCGCACGGCACCAGCACCGCCACGATGCGCAGGTCCTTGCCCGCATATATGCCGTCGTAGGCGATGATGTGATCCTGCGGCGTCTTGTCTGGCGGCGGCGGCGGCAGGCCCTGGTCGCCGGCGATATGGCCGCCGTCGGGCGCGGCGACGTGGAAATAGATCGCGTCGTAGCGGTCGGTGCGCAGCACGCGCTCCGCCGCATCCGGCAGGTCGAGCGAGTATTTGCCGCCGTTGATCTGGATCCGGTCGCCCAGCGCCAGCCCGACGTCGATCAGCGCCTGGTCGTAGGCCGCAGTGGCCGGCTCGATGGTCGGGTAATACGCGATCACCGTTGCGAGCGCGAGCAGCGCGGCGACCGGCGGCAGCAGTTGCCGCAGGAGCTGGCCCCGCAGGCTCTGCACGCTCATTTCAGACTGCCTTGTGCTCCTCGAGCATGTAACCGAAGCCGCGCACGGTGCGGATGCGAATTCCCGCCGGCTCGAGCTTGGCGCGCAGGCGCGAGACGTAAACCTCGATCGCGTTCAAGGACAGCTCTTCGCCCCAGTTCGCCACCGCCTGGATGATGACTTCCTTCGACACCACGCGCTCGACCTTGGCGAGCAGCACTTCGAGCACCGCCCATTCGCGCCCCGCCAGCTCGAGCGGCTCGCCGTTGAGGAACGCGCGCCGCGCAACCGTATCGAGCAGCAGCGGACCATGCACCACCTTGGGCCCGGCCTGGGCCTGGCTGCGGCGAATCAGGGCCCGCACCCGCGCCGCGAGCTCGGACATGGCGAACGGCTTGGCGACGTAGTCGTCGGCACCGAGGTCGAGGCCGTGCACCCGGTCGTCGATCTCGTCGCGCGCGGTCAGCAACAGGACCGGAACGCGTTCGGCCTGCGCGCGCAGCCGCCGCAGTACCTCGAACCCGTCCATTCCCGGCAGGCCGACGTCGAGCATCACCAGGTCGAAGCGCTCCTGCTCGGCAGCAAGGATCGCCTGTTCGCCGCGCGCCACGACGTCCACCGCATAGCCCTCGGACTCGAGGATGCGGGCGACTCCGCGAGCGAGCGCGGCGTCGTCTTCTACAATCATGATGCGCATGGCGGGGCAGGGGCAAAGCGGCTGCAGGGCCGCTATTCTGCCACGCCCCGCGCGTCACCCCGCGCTGCGCTGGTGATGCTCCAGCAGCATGTAGCCGAAGCCGCGCACCGTGCGGATGCGGATTCCCGCCGGCTCGAGCTTGGCGCGCAGGCGCGAGACGTAGACCTCGATCGCGTTCAGCGATAGATCGTCGCTGAGGCCGGCGACCGCCTCGATGATCGCCTCCTTGGAAACGGTACGCTCGACGCGCTCGAGCAGCACCTGCAGCACCGACCATTCCCGCGCAGCCATCTCGAGCGGCTCGCCGTTGAGCCACGCACGGCGCGCCGCGGTGTCGAGCACCAGCGGGCCGTGCACGATGCGCGGCCCGACCTGTCCCCGGCCGCGCCGGCCGAGCGCACGCACCCGCGCCGCGAGCTCGGGCAGGGCGAACGGCTTCGGCATGTAATCGTCTGCGCCGAGGTCGAGCCCGCGCACCCGGTCGTCGACCGCATCGCGCGCGGTAAGGATCAGCACCGGCAGCGCGTAGCCGCCGGCACGCAGCCGGCGCAGCACCTCGAAGCCGTCGATCCCGGGCAGACCGATGTCGAGCACCAGCAAGTCGTAGGGCTCGCTGCGAATGCGCTCCAGCGCCTCCTCGCCGTTGCCGGCGGCGGTGACGTCGTAGCCTTCGTTCGCCAGGGCGCGCATCAGCCCGGTGGCGAGCGAGGTGTCGTCCTCGACGATCAACAGCCGCACCGCGGGCATTGCACCGGCCCGAGGCGCGGCGGAGGCCTGGTTCGTGGGCTGGGCTTGGGCAAAGGTCATGGTCGATCCGGTGGAAAGGGGAAGCCGCTACGGTATTCCGCGCGCCTTGCCGGCTCCTTAAGCCCTGCTGTCAACCGGCTGACCGGGGCGCGAAGTCACTCCCGCAGTGCAACATTGCCGACCCCGGAGCGCTTCGCTACGATGTGCCCCGTCTGTCAGTCACGCCACGGTCGCGCCCCAGACGCACAATCCACGCCAGCAAGAGGCCGGCCGGGCGATTCCTGGGCACCAAAGAACCACTCCCGAAGGAGGCAACATGGCAGTGAAAGTATCCATGAAGGTCAACGGCAAGCCCGTTTCGGCCGAGGTCGAGGCGCGCACCCTGCTGGTGACGTTCATCCGCGAGCAGCTGCGCCTCACCGGCACGCACGTCGGCTGCGATACCGCCCAGTGCGGCGCGTGCACGGTGCAGATGAACGGCAAGGCGGTCAAGTCGTGCTCGATTCTGGCGATGCAGGCGGAGGGGGCAGAGGTGCTGACCATCGAAGGGGTGGCCAAGGCCGACGGCACGCTGCATCCGATGCAGGCGGCGTTCAAGGAGCACCACGGCCTGCAGTGCGGCTTCTGCACCCCGGGAATGGTGATGAATGCGATCGACTTCGCCAAGAGCCATCCCGGCGCGAGCGAGAAGGAGGTGCGCGAGGCGCTCGAGGGTAACCTGTGCCGCTGCACCGGCTACCACAACATCGTCAAGGCGATCATGGCCGGTTCCAAAGCCATGGCCGCCGCCAAGTAACGAACACCCAGGAGACCCAGCCATGGCCGCATCCCTGATCGGCGCTCGGGTCGAGCGCAAAGAGGACTACCGTTTCCTCACCGGCGCCGGGCAGTACACCGACGACATCGCTCTGCCCGGACAGACTTACGCCGCGTTCGTGCGCTCGCCGCACGCGCACGCCAGGATCAAGTCGATCAAGAAGGACAAGGCGCTCAAGGCGCCGGGCGTGCTGGCGGTCTATACCGGCGAGGACCTCGCCGGCGCCAAGGTCGGCGGGCTGCCCTGCGGCTGGCTGATCACCGGCACTGACGGCCAGCCGATGAAGGAGCCGCCGCATCCCCCGCTTGCGCAGGGCAAGGCGCGCTACGTCGGCGACCACGTCGCGGTGGTGATCGCGCAAAGCCAGGAGGCGGCGCGCGACGCTGCCGAGCTGGTCGCGGTCGACTACGAGGTGCTGCCCGCGGTGGTCGATGCATCGAAAGCGACGCGCAAGGGCGCGCCAGCGCTGCACGACATCGCCCCGGACAACAAGTGCTACACCTGGGCGCTGGGCGACAAAGCCGCCGTCGACGCCGCGTTCGCCAAGGCCGCGCACGTGACCAAGCTCGAGTTCATCAACAACCGGCTCATTCCCAACGCGATCGAGCCGCGCGCGGCGAACGCGACCTATTCCCGCGCCGACGACAGCTACACGCTATACGTCGCGAGCCAGAACCCGCACGTCGAGCGGCTGCTGATGACCGCATTCGTGCTCGGGCTGCCCGAGCACAAGGTGCGCGTAGTGGCGCCCGACGTGGGCGGCGGCTTCGGCTCCAAGATCTATCTCTACGCCGAGGACGTGGTGGTCACCTGGGCTTCGCGCCAGCTCGGCCGTCCGGTGAAGTGGACCGCCGAGCGCAGCGAATCTTTCGTCTCCGACGCCCACGGCCGCGACCACCACACGCTGGCCGAGCTGGCGCTGAACAAGGACGGCAAGTTCCTCGCCATGCGGGTGCAAACCACCGCCAACATGGGTGCCTACCTGTCGACCTTCGCCTCGTGCATCCCGACCATCCTGTACGCCACGCTGCTCGCCGGGCAGTACACCACGCCGGCGATCTACTGCGAGGTGACGGCGGTATTCACCAACACCGCGCCGGTAGACGCCTATCGCGGGGCGGGCCGCCCTGAGGCGACCTACGTGGTCGAGCGCCTGGTCGAGACCGCGGCGCGCGAGCTGAAGCTCGACCCGGCCGAGATCCGGCGGCGCAACTTCATCAAGAGCTTCCCCTACCAGACCCCGGTCGCGCTGATGTACGACACCGGCGATTACGAGGCGACGCTCGGCGCGGTCATGAAGATGGCAGACGTCGCCGGGTTCCCGAAGAGAAGGGAGGAGGCCGCCAAGCGAGGCAAGCTGCGCGGACTTGGATATGCAACGTACATCGAAGCCTGCGGCCTCGCGCCTTCGAACGTCGCCGGGGCGCTCGGCGCGCGCGCCGGGCTGTACGAGGCGGGCGAGATCCGCGTCCACCCGACCGGCAGCGTGACCGTGTTCACCGGCTCGCACTCGCACGGCCAGGGCCACGAGACGACTTTCGCCCAGGTGGTGGCCGACAAGCTCGGCCTGCCGCTCGAGAACGTCGCCATCGTGCACGGCGACACCTCGAAGATCCTGTTCGGCATGGGCACCTACGGCTCGCGCTCGATCGCCGTGGGCGGCACCGCGATCGTCAAGGCGCTGGACAAGGTCATCGCCAAGGGCAAGAAGATCGCCGCCCACCTGATGGAGGCCGCCGAGAGCGACATCGAGTACGACAAGGGCGTGTTCAAGGTCGCCGGCACCGACAAGCAGAAAATGTTCGGCGAGGTGGCGTTCGCGGCGTACGTGCCGCACAACTATCCGCTGGACAAGCTCGAGCCGGGCCTGAACGAGAACGCCTTCTACGACCCGACCAACTTCACGTTTCCGGCCGGCAGCTACGTGTGCGAGGTCGAGATCGACCCGGACACCGGCGTCACCAAGGTGGAGCGGTTCTCCGCGGTGGACGACTTCGGCAAGATCATCAACCCGATGATCGTCGAGGGCCAGGTGCACGGCGGGCTGACGCAAGGCATCGGCCAGGCGCTGACCGAGAACTGCCGCTACGACCCGGAGAGCGGGCAGCTGGTCACCGGCTCGTTCGGCGACTACTGCATCCCGCGCGCGGACGACGTGCCTTCGTACCAGCTCGACACGCGCGAAACGCCGTGCACCCACAACCCGCTCGGGGTCAAGGGCTGCGGCGAGGCCGGCGCGATCGGCGCCCCGGCCGCGGTGATGAACGCGATCACCGATGCGCTCGGCGTGAAGGACCTGCCGATGCCGGCCACCGCCGAGAGCGTCTGGCAGGCGATTCGCGCCAACAGGAAAGCAGCCTAGGAAGGAACAAAGGAGAACACCATGCATGCATTCGACTACCACCGCCCATCCTCGCTCGCCGACGCGTCCAAGCTGGCGGGCAAAGGCGCCGACGCCAAGCTGCTTGCCGGCGGCCAGAGCCTGGTGCAGGCGATGAAGCTGCGCCTCGCCGCGCCGAGCGACCTGGTCGACCTTAACGCGATCGCCGAGCTGCGCGGCATCAAGGCGGACGGCAAGACCGTTAGCGTCGGCGCAATGGCGCGCCACGCCGAGGTCGCCGCGTCGGCCGAGGTGAAGAAGGCGATTCCCGCGCTCGCCGCGCTGGCCGCAATGATCGGCGACCGGCAGGTACGCAACCAGGGCACGATAGGAGGGTCGCTGGCCAACAACGACCCGGCCGCCGACTATCCCGCGGCGGTGCTCGGCCTGGGCGCGACCGTGGTCACCAACAAGAGGAAGATCGCGGCCGATCAGTTCTTCAAGGGCATGTTCGAGACCGCGCTGCAGGCAGGCGAGATCATCGCGCAAGTGGTGTTTCCCGTCCCCAAGCGCGCGGCGTACATGAAGTTCAAGAACCCGGCCTCGCGTTTCGCGATCGTGGGCGTATTCGTCGCCGATACCGGCAGCGGCGTGCGCGTCGCGGTGACCGGCGCCGGGCCGAGCGTTTTCCGCCAGAGCGAGATGGAAAAAGCGCTCGGCGCGAAGTTCGCGCCCGAGTCGGTCACAGGGGTCAAGGTCAAGGCCGACGGACTCAACAGCGACCTGCACGCCAGCGCCGAATACCGTGCTCATCTGGTCGGCGTGATGGCCAAGCGCGCGGTCGAGGCGGCGCTCAAGTAACCCGCGCCCGTGCGCGCGCAAACGGCCCGCCCCGGCGGGCCGTTTCTTTTCTACAATGTCGCTTTTGCAGGACGCCCCGCCATGCCTCGCCCGCTTCCCAAATCGATCGACGAAACCCAGGCGCTGCTGACCTCCTCCGACTACGTCGCCGAGCGCAGCCTGGCCACGGCGCTGTACCTGGCGCTGGCGATGCAGCGGCCGCTGTTCCTCGAAGGCGAGGCCGGCGTGGGCAAAACCGAGATCGCCAAGGTGATCGCGCAGGCGCTCGGACGCGAGCTGATCCGCCTGCAGTGCTACGAGGGCCTCGACATCGCGCAGGCAGCCTACGAGTGGAACTACTCGCGCCAGATGATCGAGATCCGGCTCGCCGAGGCCGCAGGCGAGAAGTCCAAGGAGAAGCTGGCGCAGGACATCTTCTCCGAGCGCTTCCTGGTCAAGCGCCCGCTCGCGCGCGCGCTCGAAGGCAAGCCCGGCGGCGCGCCGGTGCTGCTGATCGACGAGCTCGACCGCACTGACGAACCGTTCGAGGCCTACCTGCTCGAGGTGCTGTCGGACTGGCAGATCTCGATCCCGGAGACCGGCACGCTGCGCGCCACCGAGCCCCCGATCGTGGTAATCACCTCGAACCGCACGCGCGAAATCCACGACGCGGTCAAGCGACGCTGCTTCTACCACTGGGTCGACTACCCCGACGCCGCGCGCGAGCTCGAGATCCTCAGGCGCAAGGCGCCGAAAGCCTCCGCCGGCCTGTCCAGCGAAGTGGTGGCGTTCGTGCAGCGGCTGCGTGGGGTCGAGCTGTTCAAGCTGCCGGGCGTCGCCGAGACGATCGACTGGGCCAACTGCCTGGTCGCGCTCGACCGTATCGCGCTCGACCCGGAAACGGTCAACAACACGCTCGGCGTGCTGCTCAAGTACCAGGACGACATCGAAAAGATCGCCGGCGACGAAGCCACGCGCCTGATAGCCGAATCCAAGGCCGCGGCCACGGCCTGATTCCGAGGCCATGCGGGTACCGACTTTCCTCAGCCGGCTGTGGGGCGCCGCGGAGCGCGCAGCGGGAGGCGCAGGCGCGCACAAGGCGATCGCGCACTGCCGCGCGCTGCTGTCCGAGCGCGGCGAAGCCGCGGGCACGGCGCTCGCGCGCCAGGCTCTCGAGGCCTGCCTCGCGCTCGATCGCGACCAGCGCGATGCGATGTTCGACGCGCTGACGCGCGATTTCTCCCCCGATCCGGAGCGAGTCGGCAAGGCCGCCGACGCCTATCGCCGCGAGCCGGGCCCGGCGACGCTCGTCCGCCTGCAGGAAGCGGCCGAGCCGCCGCGCCAGGAGCTGTTCCGGCGCCTGAACATGGCCCCGGGCGGCACCGCCGCGGTGGTCGAGCTGCGGCGCCGGCTGCTGCGCGGGCTGCGCGCACACCCGGAGTGGGCGGCGCTCGACTTCGACCTGCTGCACCTGCTGCGCTCGTGGTTCAACCGCGGCTTTCTGGTGCTGGAACGCGTCGATTGGCGCACCTCCGCCATGGTGCTGGAGAAACTGATCGCGTACGAGGCGGTGCATGAAATCAAGGGTTGGCCCGACCTGCGCCGGCGCCTGGAGGCGGACCGGCGCTGCTTCGCCTTCTTTCACCCCGCGCTGCCCGACGAGCCGCTGATCTTCATCGAGGTCGCGCTCGAGCGCGAAATGTCGAGCCGGGTGCAGCCCTTGCTCGACGTCGACGCGCCCGTCGGCGACCCGGGCCAGGCCCGCTGCGCCGTGTTCTACTCGATCACCAACTGCCAGGATGGCCTGCGCGGGATCTCGTTCGGCAACTTCCTGATCAAGCAGGTCGCGGTCGAGCTGCAGCGCGAGCTGCCGCACCTGCGCAGCTTCGCCACGCTGTCGCCGCTGCCCGGATTCAGGCAGTGGCTCGAGCGCCAGCACGTCGCGGGCATCGAGGCGCTGGCGCAGCCGGGCTGGCAGCAGGCGAATGCGGCCGACCCGCTGCCCGCGCTGCTGCAGCGGCTGTGCGCTTACTACCTGCTGCATGCCAAGCAGGGCAGCCAGCCGCTCGACCCGGTAGCGCGCTTTCACCTCGGAAACGGCGCGCGCCTGGAGCGCATCAACTGGCTCGGCGACAGTTCCGACAATGGAATCGCGCGCGCGGCGGGCCTGATGGTCAATTACGTCTACCGGCTGGACGAGGTCGAGCGCAACCACGAGCTGTTCGTGAACGAGAACCGCGTCATCGCTTCGCGCGAGGTCGAGCACCTGGCGCGCGAGTCTGCGCTCTCGGCCGCGGCGGTCGTGATCGCCAAGGCCTGACATGCTGCCCGGCCTCGAGATCGACGCGACGGGTCCGGGAGCGGGGCGCCTGGCGGAAAACGTGATGCACTTCGCGCGCCTGCTGCGGGCCGCCGGTCTGCGCATCGGCCCCGACCGGGTGATCGACTGCGTGCGCGCGCTCGAGATCGCGGGCGCCGCCCGCCGCGACGACTGGTACTGGACCATGTCGAGCGTGCTGCTCTCGCGCGAGGAACAGCGCCCCATCTTCGACCAGGCCTTTCGCATCTTCTGGCGCGACCCGAAGCTGATGGAAAAGATGATGCAGCTGCTGCTGCCCAAGACCTACGGCCGCGCCGGCAAGGACGAGGAGCAGCAGTCGCAGCGCCTGACCGATGCGCTGTTCGCCAACCGGAAGCACGAGGCGCGCGAGCGCGAAGAGCAGGAGATCGAGCTCGACGCCAAGCTCACCTTTTCCACCAGCGAGGTTCTGCAGCGCATGGACTTCGACACCATGTCTGCGGCCGAGCTGGCCGAGGCGAAGAAGATGATCGCCCAGCTGCGCCTGCCGCTGCCCGAGATCCGCACCCGGCGCCAGGCCCCGAGCGCGCGCGGGCGGCGCATCGACCTGCGCGCCACGCTGCGCGAAGGCCTGCGCGAGGGCGGCGACGTGATCCCGCTGGTGCGCAGCGCCCCCGGCCGGGAGCACCCGCCGCTGGTGGTGCTGTGCGACATCTCGGGCTCGATGAATCCCTACGCGCGCATGTTCCTGCATTTCCTGCACGCCATCACCAACGACCGCGACCGGGTATCGGTGTTCGTGTTCGGCACCAGGCTCACCAACGTCACGCGCCAGCTGCGGCATCGCGACGTCGACGTGGCGATGGCGAAGGTGGCCGACGCAATCAAGGACTGGTCCGGGGGCACCCGGATCGGGTTGTGCCTGCGCGAGTTCAACTGGCGCTGGGGGCGCCGCGTACTGGGTCAGAATGCCTGCGTGCTGCTGGTTTCCGACGGCCTCGACCGCGAGGCGGGCGAGGGCCTGGCGGACGAGATGGACCGGCTGGCGAAGTCCTGCCGCTACCTGGTGTGGCTCAATCCGCTGCTGCGCTACGAGCAGTTCGAGGCGCGCCCGGCCGGCGTGCGCGCGATGCTGCCGCACGTCGACCTGTTCCTGCCGGTGCATAATCTGAACAGCCTGGTCGATCTGGCGCACACTTTGAACCGGCCGCTTACCCGCACTCGTCAGGAGAGACGCGCATGGAGATGACCGGCGAGCAGCTGATCCCCGCCTCCCAGCAGCACACCTGGGACGCGCTTAACGATCCCGAGATCCTCAAGGCCTGCGTTCCGGGCTGCGACGCGATTGAGAAGACCGCCGACAACGAATACCTGGTGCTGATGGTGGCGCGCGTCGGGCCGGTAAGCGCGAAGTTCAAGGGCAAGCTGGCCCTGTCCGACCTCGACCCGCCGAATTCGTACTCGATCGCGTTCGAGGGCCAGGGCGGCGCCGCAGGATTCGGCAAGGGCGGCGCGCAGGTGCGCCTGGCGCCCGAGGGCGATGGCACCCGGCTGGCGTACAGCGTCAAGGCGAGCGTTGGCGGCAAGCTGGCGCAGATCGGCTCGCGCCTGGTCGATGCGGCGGCGAAGAAGATCGCGAACGACTTCTTCCAGGCGTTCAACGACAAGCTCTCCGGCGCGCACGCGCAGCCGGAACTCGCGGCGCACGAGGAGCACCAGCCCGGGCCGGTGCCGCCCGATCCCGACATGCCGACCCTGCCCAGCGCCACGGTCGCGTTTTTCGCCGCCGGCGCGCTCGTGGCGGTTGCGGTCTGCCTGCTAGTCCTCTACGGATGACCGAGCTGCTGTTCCGCGACGACGCCTATCTTAGATCCTGTCGCGCGACCGTGGTCGCGTTGCACGGGAAAGCGGTCGAACTGGATCGCACCGTGTTCTATCCCATGGGCGGGGGCCAGCCCGGCGACAGCGGCAGCATCGGCGGGCTGCGCGTCGTCGACGCGCGCAAGGGCGAGCAAGAGCGCGTGTTGCACGTCCTTGAGCCCGGCACGCGGGCGCCAGCGGCCGGGACGCCGGTCGAAATTGAGATCGACTGGGAGCGCCGCTATCGCCACATGAGGTTTCACACCGCGCTGCACCTGCTGTGCGCCGTGGTGCGCGCGCCGGTCACGGGCGGGCGCATCGCCGCGGACAAGGCGCACCTGGACTTCGACGTTGAGATGGAGCGGCTGCTGAAGGACGAGATCGAAGCTGGCCTCAACGCGCTGGTCGCCGCGTGCCACGAAGTGCGCCCGCGCTGGGTAAGCGAAGCCGAGCTCGACGCCCGGCCCGAGCTGGTGCGCACCATGTCGGTGGCGCCACCGCGCGGCGACGCTCGGGTGCGCCTGCTCGAGATAACGGACGTCGACCTGCAGGCCTGCGGCGGCACGCATGTCGCCAACACGCGCGAGATCGGCCGCTTGAAGGTGGGGAAAATCCGCTCGGAAGGGAAACGCAATAAAAGGGTAACGCTCGAATTTGCGCAATAGGTCACGCGGACCCCGCCCGTCGGGCCCGCGGCGCCATTCGTCATCGGACGGGACGGAGCAGGGAATTCTTCCTCGAATGCGGTTTTTGCGCGGACCTATGATGGTTGCGCCGCACCGCAGAAGAGGCAAAGGATGGGAGGCATCGAAATGTCCGCGCTGACCGAACGCAGGGGCGTAGTCACGGAACGCAGCCCCGCGATCGTGCTGCTCGCCGAGCTGCGCAACTTCACGCGCATGTCGGAAATGCTCGAGCCGCAGAAGGTGCTCGACCTTGCGAGCGGATTCTTCGCCCTGGTGGCCGACGCGGTCGAAGCGAGCGGCGGCGAGGTGTTCGGCGTGCGCAACGACACCCTGACGGCCGCCTTCCGCCGCGGCGCGCCGCCGGAGCAGGGGCGCCAAGCGGTGGCCGCGGCGCAGCGGATCCAGCGCGAGTTCGGCGCCATCGCCGAGTCCTGGCAGCGCGAGTACGGCCTGATGACCGCGGTTGCGATGGGGCTGCACCTGGGCGACACGGTGTTCGGCATGGCGGGACCGGACGGCGCCGCGCAATTCGTCGCTTTCGGCGATTGCGTGAGCATCGCCGAGAGACTGGTTCACCGCGCCCGTGCCGGGGAGTTCGTGCTTTCAGCCGCCGTGATGGACGCGCTCGAGGGCTCGAAAGCCGAGCTGGGGGCCGCCGAACTGCCGCCGCTGCAGCTTGCGCGGCGCGAGTCGATCCCGATCTACGGCGTCCTGCTCGACACGCGCCTGGATTTCACCTAGGCGGGTGCGGCCGCCTCGCGTATCGCCGCCGCCAGCGCCTCGGGAGGCTGGGCACCCGATACCGCGATCCTGCGCCCGAGGATGAAGGTGGGCACGCCCGAGATCCCGAGCGCTTTCATCCGCTCTTCCAGCTGCGCCACCCGCCGGCGGTCGGCCTGGTCGGCCCAGCGCGCCTCCAGCTCGTCCGGCGCCACGCCGCACTCGGCGGCGACGGCCCGCAGCACCGCGCGATCCCCGGTGTCGCGCGCCTGCTCGAAGTAGGCCCGGAACAGCGCCTCGACCACCGCCTCGCCGACGCCCCGCTCCTGCGCCAGCTCGATCAGCTGATGCGCGGCGAAAGTGTTCGGCGTGCGCGCCTGGCGCTCGAGGGCGAACGCGAGGCCCTCGCCGGCCGCCTCGGCGGCGACGTGCGCATCGAGCTCGCGCGAGCGCTGCTCGCCGAATTTTGCGCGCCGGTAATCTGCGCGCGCGATGCCTTCGGCCGGCATCCCGGGATTGAGCTGAAACGGCAACCAGGCGATCTGCACCTCGAGCTCGCCGCCGAGCAGGGCGAGCGCCTTTTCAAGGCGCCGCTTGCCGATGAAGCACCAGGGACAGATGACGTCCGAAACAATTTCGATCGCGACGGGCGCAGCCATAGGACCCGGAGTGTACGTCAGGGCGAGAACCCGGTCGCCCAGCGGCTCGAGGCGGCGGCCTCGCTCGCCGCGCCCTCCTTGCCGGGCTCCAGCGCCGACCAGGCCCAAAGTATCAGCAGCATGGCGCCGACGATGACCGCGACGCTCAGCCAGCCGAGCACCCGGTCGCGCCGCCGCTTGGCGGGTTTCATGCCCGTTTCGACAGCCCCCGCACGCGAATGTTCACCCGGGCTCAGTCGCCCGCGATAGTCATCTTGTCCACCAGAATCGAGCCCGAGCGGCGCGCGCCGCGCACCACCACGTCGCTGCCCACCGCGAGCACGCCGCGCAGCATGTCGCGCAGGTTGCCGGCGATCGTGATTTCCTCGACCGGGAAGCGGATCTCGCCCCCCTCGACCCAGTAGCCCGCCGCCCCGCGCGAGTAGTCGCCGGTGACCAGATTGACGCCGTGCCCCATCAGCTCGGTCACCAGCAGCCCGCGGCCCAACGCCCGCAGCATGCCGGCGAAGTCCGGGCCCGGCGCCTTGCTCTGGCGCACCACGAGATTGTGGTTCCCGCCCGCGCTGCCGGTGCTCTGCAGGCCAAGCTTGCGCGCCGAGTAGCAGCCGAGGAAGTAGCCCTCGAGCACCCCGTCGCGCACCACGCTGCGCGCCCGGGTCGCCACCCCCTCCTCGTCGAACGGCGAACTTGCGAGCGCCTGCGGCTCGTGCGGCCGCTCGTCGATGCTGACCACAGGCGAGAAAACCTGCTTGCCGAGCGAATCGACCAGGAACGATGCCTTGCGATAGAGGCTGCCGCCGCTCGCCGCGGCGACGAAGGAGCCGATCAACTGCGTGGCGACCGGCGCCTCGAACAGCACCGGAGCCTGGCAAGTGGAAATCTTGCGCGCGCCCAGGCGCGCCAGCGCGCGCGCGCCGGCGTAGCGTCCGAGCGCCTCGGGGTCGGCCAGCCGCTGCGCGACGCGGTGCGCGCTGTACCAGTCGTCGCGCTGCATCAGGCCCTTGTCCTGCGCGATCACGGCGCACCAGAGCGAATGGCGCGAGCTGGGAAAGCCGCCCATGAAGCCGAGGCTGTTGGCGAACACGAACTGCGAGTGCTGCGTCGAGAGCGACGCGCCCTCGGAATTGTTGAGCTTCTTCGACAGCGCGAAAGCCGCCGCCTCGCAGCGCCGCGCGATGCCGATCGCCTGCTCGGTCTCGAGGTCCCAGGGATGGAACAGGTCCAGGTCGGGAAGCTCGCGCGCAAGCAGCGCGGGCTCGGGCGGGCCGGCGCAGTCGTCCGGTGCCGTGTGGCGCGCGATCGCGAGCGCGGCACTGACCGTCTGCTCGAGCGCCGCGGGAGCGAAGTCCGAGGTGCTGGCGTGACCGCGACGTGCGCGCGGGCGCTCACCGACGTAGACCGTGACGCCGATGCCCTTGTCGCGGTTGTGCTCGATGGTCTCGACCGCGCCCTTGCGCACGGTGACCGACAGGCCGCGGCCCTCGGAGACGTCGCACTCGCAGGCGCTCGCGCCGAGTCGCTTTGCATGCCCGACGATCGCGGCGGCGAACTCCTTGAGCTGCGCGGCGCTGTAGGTGAAGCGATGGCTGCTTGTCATGGCGCGCTATGATAGCAGCGCGATGCAGGACGAGATCCCGAGCAAGACGCGCAGGAAGCAGGCAATGCACGAGCTGCAGGCGCTCGGCGCGGCGCTCGCCGCGCTGCCCGACGGATCGCTTGCATCGATCTCTCTGCCCGATTCGCTGGCGCAGGCGATCGCCGAAGCGCGCCGCATCACCAGCCGCGAAGGCAAGCGCCGCCAGCTGCAGTACATCGGGCGCCTGATGCGCGAGCTCGACCCCGAGCCGATCCGGGCCCAGCTCGAGCGCATCGAAGGCCGCTCCGCCGCCCAGGCGGCGCGTCACCGCCGCCTGGAGCAGCTGCGGACCCGGCTGCTGGAGGACGACGAGGCTCTGACCGAGTTCGTGCGCGAGCACCCGGCAACCGACCTGCAGGCACTGCGGGCGCTGATCCGCAACGCGCGCCGCGAGCAGCTGGAAGGCCGTCCGCCGCGCGCCTTGCGCGAGCTTTTCCGCCTGCTGCGCGAGGCGGCTGCGCCTTAAGCCGGAGTTAAGTCGCGCGCCGCATGCTGGACGCTTGAGCCCCTTGAGCGCCTTCGGCCACCCCGGCATCAGCCCCACCTGGAGCAGCAGCGCAAAGGACATGGTCGGCTGCGCGCTCGGCGGCGCGCGCCTGTGGTTCACCTCGAGCTTCGGCATCCTGAGCGAGGTCTACACGCCGCGGCTGGACATCCCGCAGATCCGCGACCTGGGATTCATCGTCGCCGACGGGCGCGGCTTCTGGGTCGAGGTGAAGCGCCTGAACGCGTACCACATCCGCCAGCCGCAGCCCGGCATCCCGGCGCTCGACATCGTCCACCGGCATGCGCGCTTCGAGCTGCGCCTGCGCATCGCGCCCGATCCGCAGCGCGAGGTGCTGCTGATCGAAGTCACGCTGCAGGGCGACGGCGGCCTGCGCCCGTACGCGCTGCTGGCGCCGCACCTGGGCGGCACAGGCCACGACAACACGGCGCAAGTCGCGCGTCACCGCGGCCGCAAAGTGCTGTGGGCGGAACAGGGCCCGTTCGGCCTGGCGCTCGCGGCGGCCGACGCCGCCCAGGGCGACGCATGGGGCGCGGCCAGTGCCGGCTACGTCGGCGCGAGCGACGGCTGGCAGGACTTCGCGCGCAACGCAAGGCTGAGCTGGCAGTTCGAGGCGGCCGGCCCGGGCAACGTCGCACTGATCGGGGAGCTGCCCGCGGCGGCGACCCTCGCGCTCGGCTTCGGCACCAGCCGCGAATCCGCCGCAACCCTCGCGTCGGCCGCGCTCAGCCAATCGTTCGGCGAAGTGTGGCAGCGCTACGTCGGCGAGTGGCGCGCCTGGCACGACAAGCTCGAGCTGCCGGCCGCGCTGCCCGAGGCGGTGCGCGCGCAGCTCTCGACCTCCGCGATGGTGCTGCGCGTGCACCAGGACAAGACCTACCCCGGGGCGATGGTCGCCAGCCTGAGCGTGCCCTGGGGCAATTCGCGCGACGACCTGGGCGGCTATCACCTGGTCTGGCCGCGCGACCTGGTCGAGAGCGCGGGCGGCCTGCTGGCGCTGGGCGCGCTCGACGAGGCGCGCGACGTCCTGCGCTATCTGATCGCGACCCAGCACGACGCAGGCAACTGGTCGCAGAACCAGTGGCTCGGCGGCAAGTCATACTGGCAGGGCGAGCAGCTCGACGAAACCGCCTTTCCGGTGCTGCTTGCCGCCGCGCTGGCCGAACGCGGCGCGCTCAACGGCATCGAAGCGGGCGCGATGATCCGCCGCGCGCTCCGGTTCATCGCTCTAAACGGCCCGGCCACCCAGCAGGACCGCTGGGAGGAGGATGGCGGACTCAACGCCTTCACGCTCGGCGCGTGCGTCGCCGCGCTGGTGTGCGGCGCAGGCTTCCTCGAGCAGCCGGCGCGCGACTTCGCGCTGGCCTTGGCGGATTTCTGGAACTCCCGCATCGAGGAATGGACCAGCGTGCGCGACACGCCGCTCGCGCGCGCACAGGGCGTAGCGGGCTATTACGTGCGCATCGCGCCGCCGCCTTTGCCCAGCGGCAGCAGTTCGCTCGAGCAGGTGCTGCCGATCAAGAACCGCGCCTGCGATCCGCGCATCCGCGGCGACGAGCAGGTGGCGACCGATTTCCTTCAGCTGGTGCGCCTCGGCCTGCGCGACGCGCACGAGCGGCTGATGGTGGACAGCGTCAAGGTGATCGACAGCCAGCTGAGGGTGACCACGCCGGCAGGACCGGCCTGGCACCGCTACACCGGCGACGGCTACGGCGAATCGCCGGACGGCTCGCCGTTCGACGGCACCGGCTGCGGCCGCGCCTGGCCGCTGCTTAGCGGCGAGCGCGGGCACTACGAGCTGGCGGCCGGCCGCGATCCGCTGCCCTACCTGCAGGCCATGGCCGCGATGACCGGGCGTTGCGGAATGATGCCGGAGCAGGTCTGGGACGCCGAGCCGTTGCCGCAGCGCTTTCTCTATCCGGGCAAGCCGACCGGTTCTGCGATGCCGCTGGTCTGGGCGCACGCCGAGTTCATCAAGCTGGCCAAGAGCTGCGCGCTCGGGCGCCCTTGCGATCGCCCCGAAGCCGTGTGGCAGCGCTATCGCGGCAAGCGCCCGGTGAGCAGGCACGCCATTTGGGCAGCGCGCTTTCCGCTCGCCACGCTCAGCGCCGGGCAGGCGCTGACGATCTGCCTGCCCGCGCCGGCGAAAGTGCATTTCGGCCTCGACGGCTGGCAACGCACCGCCGACGTCGCGGCCACCGAAAGCGGCCTGGGCGTCTACCTGGCGCAACTGCCCAGCGCCGAGCTGGAGCCGGGGCAGCGCATCGAGTTCACCTTTCATTGGTCCGACAATTCGTCCTGGGAAGGGCGCGACTACGAGGTGCGGGTGATCGCGCCGCAGGCGCGCTAGACTGCGTGCAAACGCGCAACGGGAGATCGCATGCTGCAGCTCGAGCGGCTGTTCCGCGCCGAGGTCACGCTCGCGCCGGCGCAGGAGATCGGCGCCGGGCCGCTGGGCCGGCGCCGCATCATTCCGATCACCGGCGGCGAGGTGTCGGGCGCGCGCCTCTCCGGCCGCGTGCTGCCCGGCGGCGCTGACTGGCAGATCGTGCGAGCCGACGGCGTCGCCTACCTGGACGCGCGCTACACCATCGAAACTCGTGACGGCGCCCTCGTTTACGTGCGCAACCGGGGCTACCGCCACGGGCCGCCGGAGGTGATCGCGCGCCTTGCCGCGGGCGAGGCGGTCGACCCGGCGCTGTACTACATGCGCACCACGCCGTGGTTCGAAACCGGGGACGCGCGCTACGCCTGGCTCAACCGCACGGTCTGCGTCGGCAGCGGCGAGCGCCTTGCAGCTGCGGTGCGGATCGACTTCTACGCCGTAAAATAGGGCATGCAAACCGAGCTCGTCATCGGCCTCGTTTCGGTCAGCGACCGCGCCTCGAAGGGGGTTTACAAGGACGAGGGCATTCCCGCGCTCAAGGACTGGCTGAGCGCGGCGATCGCGTCCCCGGCCTGGCGCGACGAGACGCGCCTGATCGCGGACGAGCAAGGGGTGATCGAGGCAACGCTCAAGGAGCTGGTCGACCGGCGCGGCTGCCACCTGGTTCTCACTACCGGAGGCACCGGGCCCGCCAAGCGCGACGTCACGCCCGAGGCGACGCTCGCGGTAGCGGACAAGCTCATGCCGGGCTTCGGCGAGCAGATGCGGCAGATCAGCCTGCAGTTCGTGCCGACCGCGATCCTGTCGCGCCAGGTGGCGGTGATCCGCGGGCGGGCGCTCATCATCAACCTGCCCGGGCAGCCCAAGTCGATCAAGGAAACGCTCGAGGGCCTCAAGGACCCGACCGGCAAGCCGCTGGTGCACGGCATCTTCGCCGCCGTGCCGTACTGCGTCGATCTGATCGGCGGGCCCTATATCGAGACGCGCGAGGAAGTGGTCAAGACGTTCCGCCCCAAGTCGGCGCAGCGGCCCAAGAGCACCGCCTGATGAGCCTGCCGTGCGCCTGCTGAGCTTCAGGCCCAAGCGCGGCGCTGCGCCGCGCATCGGCGTGCTGCTCGCCAGCGAGCGCGTGCTCGACGTCGGCGAGGCCGCGCGGCGCGCGCGCCGGCGCCTGCCGTTCGATGCGGGCGACATGCTCTCGCTCATTGCGAGCGGGCGCGCGGGACTGACTGCGCTGCGCAGCCTGTCGCTTAAATTCGCCGGGAGAGGGCTTGCGCTCGGCGGGGTGCGCCTGCTCGCGCCGATCCCGCGCCCGCGCAAGAACGTGTTCTGCGTCGGCTGGAATTACCTCGAGCACTTCGAGGAGGGCGCCAAGGCACGCCCGCAGGCGCAGGAAATGCCCGCTCATCCGGCGTTCTTCACCAAGGCGCCGACGGCGGTCAACGGGCCGTTCGACCCGATCCCGCTGCATGCGGGCGTGACGCAGAAACTCGACTGGGAAGTCGAGCTTGGCGTCGTCATCGGACGCGGCGGACGCGACATCGCCGAAGCCGACGCGATGAAGCATGTCTACGGCTATACCGTAATCAACGACGTCTCGGCGCGCGAGGTGCAGCGCCAGCACGGGCAGCAGTGGTTCAAGGGCAAGAGCCTGGACGGCAGCTGTCCGATGGGCCCCTGGATCGTGACCGCGGACGAGGTGCCGGATCCGCAGGCGCTGCGTCTGGTGTGCCGCGTGAACGGGGTGGTCAAGCAGGATTCGAGCACGCGCCACATGTACTTCCGCATACCGCGCATCATCGCCGAGCTTTCCGCGGGGCTTACGCTAGAGCCCGGCGACGTCATCTCCACCGGCACCCCGGCGGGCGTCGGCCATGCGCGCACCCCGCCCGAGTTCATGCGCGCGGGCGACGTCCTGGAGACCGAGGTCGAAGGCATCGGCGCGCTGCGCAACCGCATCGGCCGCTAGCGCGCGCTACATGATCTGGTTGACGGTGCCGCCGTCGACTCGCAGCGCCGCGCCGGTGGTCGCCGAGGCACCTTCGCCGCACAGGTAAACGGCAAGATTCGCCACCTCCTCGGCCGAGGTGAAACGCCTGAGCAGCGAGGTGGGGCGAAAATTGACGAAGAACTCGCGCTCGATCTCCGCCACCGTCTTGCCTGCAGCCCTGGCGCGCTCGGCGCGCAGCCGGTCGGTAGTCTCCGTGCGCGTCGGCCCGGGCAGCAGCGCATTCACGGTTACCCCCGTGCCGGCGAGCTCCATCGCCATGCCGCGCGAGATCGCGAGCTGGGCGGTCTTGGACATGCCGTAGTGGATCATCTCCTTCGGGATGTTGAGCGCCGACTCGCTCGAGACGAAGATCACCCGCCCCCAGCCGCGCTGCGCCATCGCCGGTGCGTAGCGGCGCGCGAAGCGGATCCCGCTCATCACGTTGACCTCGAACAGGCGCTGCCAGTCGCCATCCGATATGTCGAACAAGGCCTTGCGCTCGTAGATGCCGAGGTTGTTGACCAGGATGTCGCACTCGGCCACGCGTGCGAACACCAGCTCCGCGCCCGCCGCGCTCGCGCAGTCGGCGGCGACCCCGCCCGCCTCGGCGCCTGGGGCGTCGTCGCGCAGGCGCGCGAGCGCCGCGTCGAGCGACGCCTGGCTGCGCCCGGTGAGCGTCACGCGTGCGCCTTCGGCCGCGAGGCCCTTGGCGATCGCGTAGCCGATTCCGGCGCTCGAGCCGGTGACCAGCGCGCGCCGTCCTTTCAGTTTCAGGTCCATTGCCTTGCTTCCTCCATGGCTAGCCGCCGCGCGTGGTCGCGCTCAGCCCGCCGTCGACCACGATCTCGGCCCCGGTGACGAACTTCGCTTCGTCCGAAGCGAGGTACACCGCCGCCCAGGCCACGTCCCAGGCGTCCCCCATCTTGCCGGTCGGGGTGCGCGCGTTGCGCTTGGCGATAAGCGCCGCCGCGTCGCCGCCCTGCGACTTCGCCAGCCGCGCCGCGACCAGCGGAGTGTTCATCAGCCCCGGGATCACGGTGTTGATCCGCACGCCCTTGGGCGCATAGCGCACCGCCGCGACGCGCGAGAAATGCTGCAGCCCGGCCTTGGCCGCCGCGTAGGCCGCGAGATCGTTGCCGAGATGGCGCAGGCCCGCGATCGAGGACAGGTTCACGATCGCCCCGCCGCCCTGCTTCGCCATCAGCGGCGCCACCATCCGGATCGACTGGTAGACGTAGTGCAGGTTGAACTCGAACTGCGCGCGCCAGGCGTCCGGCTCGATCTCCTCCGGCCCGCCCGGGACGCTGCCGCCGACGTTGTTTACCAGAATGTCGATCCGCCCGTGCCGCGCCAGCGTCTCGTCCACCGCGCGCCTGAGCTCCGCCTCCTTGGTCACGTCGGCCGCGAGCGCCGCCATCGAACCGGCCTCAGCCTTCACCAGGCGCGCGGTGTCCTCGGCCGCAGCGAGGTTCACGTCCGCGCCAACCAGCTTCGCGCCTTCGCGCGCGAACAGCACGCAAATCGCGCGCCCGTTGCCTACGCCCTCGCCTACGGATCCGGCTCCCAGCACCAGCGCCGCCTTGTTCTTCAGCCTATCGCCCATTCGATTGCCTTCCCATTCAGTTCTTGCGCCAAACGCTCGCCAGCCACGGTTGCTGCGCACGCGGCAGCCCCGGCGGGCGGTAGTAGTGCTCGAGTTCCGTGAAATCGGCGTCCGCCATGTAGCGGCGCCACGCCTGCAGGTCATGGTACGCGCCGTAGCGCCCGCGGTTCCAGCCCTCCTCGTTGTCGCCCCTCGGGTTGGAGCTGAACAGCACGCCGCGCGGCTTGAGCGCGGAGTGCAGCTCGCCCAGCACCCGCGGCAGCTCCTGGCTCGGGACATGGAACAGCACGGCATTCGCGTATACGCCGTCGAACCGGGCTTCAGGCAGGTCGAGTGCGAGTAAATCCTGCTGCCACACCTCGCAGCCGCTGAATTCGCGTGCCATGCGCGCGAAGCGCGGCGCCCCGTCCAGCCCGACCGCCGCGTGGCCGAGCCCGGCGAACACTTTCAGGTCGCGCCCCGGGCCGCAGCCCAGGTCGAGGATCGCGAACGGCGGTTTGCCTTCGATATGGCGCAGCAGCGCAGCGATGTTCTGCGCCACATCGTGGCCGCGCGTACCCTGCCAGAAATCCTGCGCGCGCTGGTTATAGTGCTCCAGCGTCAGCGCGGCGATCTGGTCCAGGTCCTGCTGCTCGAGCTTCATCGCGCGCCGTGCCACGCAAGCTTCGCGCCCCTCTCCGCGAGCAGCGCCCGCAGCACCGAGCGGTGGCAGCGCGACTCATCGGCACAATAGCAGCCGACGGAGAAGTTCGCCTGATGCGACAGCGCGGCCAGGAGCTCGATCGCGTGCGCGGCGTCTGGCGCGCGCATCTCCGCCCGGTACCTCCTCGCGAACGCGCTCCAATCGCGCGCGCTGCGCGCGTTCTGCGCCAGCTTCACGGTCTGCGCGCTGGGCGCGAGATTCGGGTACCACACGTCGTACCAGTTTTCCGACGCGTACGCGCTCCTCGGCACCCCCCGCGGCGGGCGCCTGACGGTGCCGATGCGCAGCCCCTCGTCGTGCGCCCGGGCGGTGCCCAGCCGGACTATGCGAATCGCCATGATCGCCTCCGCAACGCGTGGCGTCATTCTATGGCGCCCTTGGCGCGGCGCGCGCGGATTGGCACAATGTACGATGCGCTTCCTGATCGTCGACCAGGCGCGCGAGCCGCGCGCGGGGCTCGCCGCGCTGCTGCGGGCGCGCTGGCCGGATGCGGAAATCAACGAATGGGAGCCCAACAGCCAGGGCAGCCCGCGCGAAGCGATCGCACAGGGCGAATATTCAGCGGTGCTGCTGTCGGCGCAGAGCGGGGAAGACGCACCGCTCGCCATGGTGGCCGACATCTGCAGGGATCCGAAATCGCCGCCGCTTCTGCTGCTTAGCGACCAGGGCGGCGAGAGCCTGGCGGTCAAGGCGATCAAGGCCGGGGCGTCCGACTTCCTGCCGCGCGAGGGCCTGCAAGCGGGCCGGCTGGCGCAGGCGGTGGTCGACGGGATGAGCGAGCGCGCCGAGATCAGCCGTGACCCGTCTGGCCGCCGGCGCGAGCGCACCATCACGGTCAAGCTCGCGGCGCTGCACGACGTGCACGCGGACCGCAGCCACCCGCCGGTGGTTGCAGGCTACCGTGCGCTCAGGCTGATCGGCGAGGGCGGCTCGTCCCGCGTCTATCTCGCCGAGCGCATTCACGACGGCAAGACGCTGGTGCTGAAGGTTCTGGATTCGCGGCTGCGCGACGACTCGGTCTTCATGGCGCGCTTCGTGCAGGAATACAAGCTTCTCGCGAGCCTGGAGGACGAGCACGTGGCGCGCATCTACGACCAGGGCTTCGCCGGCAGCTATCCCTACATCGCGATGGAATACCTGCCCGGAGGGGATCTCAAGGCCAAGATGATCGAGGGCCTCGCGCCGCGCCAGGCGCTGCGCCTGCTGGGGCAGATCGCCAAGGCGCTGGATGCGATCCACCGCCACGGGATCGTGCACCGCGACCTCAAGCCGCAGAACATCCTGTTCCGCAGCAACGGCGTGCCGGTGATCGTCGATTTCGGCATGGCGCGCGCGCTGGCGTCCAACTTCACGCTGGCGCGCGGCGGCCAGATGTTCGCCACCGCGCGTTACCTTAGCCCCGAGCAGTGCCTCGGCCAGCCCGCGGACGCCCGCTCTGATCTCTACAGCCTGGGCGTCATTTTCTACGAGATGCTGACGCGCAGGAAGCTGTACGACGGGGCGAACGAGAGGGAACTGCTGAGGCTGCACGTGAAGGGCAAGCCGCCGCGGCTCGAGCCGCCGCTGACCGGCTACCAGCGGGTGCTGGACCGCCTGCTCTGCAAGGATCCGGCGCAGCGCTACCAGAGCGCGCGCGAGCTTTTCGCTAACATAGCGATATGAACCTCAATCCGGGCGAACAGCAGTATCTCGACCTGCTCGCCGAGCTGCTCGAGCGCGGGGCGCGCAAGTCGGACCGAACCGGCACCGGAACCGTGTCGCTTTTCGGCCGCCAGATGCGATTCGCGCTGGACCCGAGCTTTCCGCTGCTGACCACCAAGAAGCTGCACCTCAAGTCGATCATCTACGAGCTGCTGTGGTTCCTGCGCGGCGACACCAACGTTCGGTGGCTGCAGGAGCACGGCGTGACGATCTGGGACGAATGGGCCGACGCGCGCGGCGAGCTGGGCCCGGTGTACGGCCACCAATGGCGCCACTGGAAGACGTCCGACGGGCGCGAGATAGACCAGATCGGGCAGGTCGTCGAATCGATCCGGCGCAACCCCGACTCGCGCCGCCACATGGTAGTGGCATGGAACCCGGCGGACGTTGACAGGATGGCCCTGCCGCCGTGCCACGCGTTGTTCCAGTTCTACGTCGCCGAAGGCAGGCTGTCGTGCCAGATGTACCAGAGAAGCGCCGATGTATTTCTCGGCGTTCCGTTCAACATCGCGTCCTACGCGCTGCTCACGCTGATGGTCGCGCAGGTCACGGGGCTGCGCCCGGGCGAGTTCGTGCTCACGCTGGGCGACGTCCACCTGTACCTGAATCACGTCGAGCAGGCGCGCGCGCAGCTCGCCCGCGCGCCGCGGCCCTTTCCGCGCATGCGGCTCGCACCGCGCGGGGATCTGTTCGCCTTCCGCTACGAGGATTTCGCGCTCGAGGGCTACGACCCGCATCCTGCGATCAAGGCGCCGATCGCGGTCTGACAAATTCGAGGAGGAATCTGCAATGAGCGTACAAGCCGCCGCCCAGTGGGCATTCAACCTGGCGAGCGAAAAGCAGGGGATCCGGCGCAAGCTGGGCGAAGGAATCAATACGCGCATTTTTCCCGGCGAGCACGTGATGCTGTCGGTGGTCCGCATCGAGCCGAACGCAAGCGGAACCGTGCACAGCCACCCCAACGAGCAGTGGGGCGTGCTGCTCGAGGGCGAGTGCGTGCGCATCCAGGGCGGCGAGGAGCGCCCGATGAAGGCGGGCGACTTCTGGCATACGCCTGGGGGCGTGCCGCACGGCATTCGCGCCGGCGCCGCCGGCGCGACGGTGCTCGACATCTTCGCCCCGCCGCGCGAGGAGTACCGCAAGGCAGGCGAGGGTTTCGGGACCGGGGAGTGAAAAAAATGGGGCCCGCCGGTAGGGGGAACCGGCGAGCCCCGGGGGAGATAGGAAGGACTAGGGTTTTGTTGTTGTCGGGAGACTCCTTTAGAAGTGCAACGGCATGAGGATCTGCCCCAGATAGACCACGCCGGCGCCGGCGAACACATAAAGCAGCAGGTCGGCCAGGCGGTTCTTCTGATAGGCCGAGACCCATTCGCGGGTGAACCACGACAGCGCCGCGATCATCAGCAGCGACAGCAGCGCGGCGGTTGCCGCGGTGACCCCGCGGCCGAACAGTTGCACCAGCCAGCCTTGGGGCGCAATCATGCGGAATACCGTGCCGCCGACCCCGACCATCACCAGCGCCAGCACCACGAACCCGACCAGCGTCTGGATCAACACGCGATAGTCCTGCTTGAACTGTTTGATGTCCTGCAACATGGCGCTCTCCGTTTGGTGAAGCTTGCAGTGAGCGGACGGGTATTGGCCCGCTCTATGCAACTGGACGTAACAGATTCTGACGACTCTTCGCTAGCTGCAATCGGCGTGCCATATCAGAAAAAGCCTGCCGGCAGAGCAAGTTGCGAGTCGTTCGTGAAAGAATTCGCTCTGGCGGAAGACGGCTGAAACGTCTCCCACAGGCGACGTCCCTCGGCGCATTTTGGCGATGTGTCTGATCGCGCTCGCGTTTCGCTGTCGCTGCACGGCGACGGCGGCTGCCCAAGCTAAGATCCGCCGGTGAAGCTCTCGGTCCTCGACCAGTCTCCGGTCCTCGGCAGCCTGGGCGCGCGGCGCGCGATCCACGAGACGCTCGCGCTCGCGCGCCGCGCCGACGCGCTCGGCTACGAGCGCTACTGGCTGGCCGAGCACCACGCCATCGCCGCGCTCGCCGACCCTTGCCCCGAGGTATTGCTCGCACGCCTCGGGGCCGAAACCGGGCGCATCCGGATCGGCAGCGGAGGCGTGCTGCTGCCCTACTACAGCGCGTTCAAGATGGCCGAGACGTTCAGGATGCTCGAAGCGCTGTATCCGGGACGGGTCGACCTGGGCATCGGCCGTGCGCCGGGAGGCGACGCGCGCACCGCGCAGGCGGTCGGCGGCGGCCGCCTTCCGGACGCGCGCAACTTTCCCGAGCAGGTCTGGGAGCTGGTCGGCCACCTCGACGGCAGCCTGCCCGATGATCACCCCTTCAAGCGCGTGCGGGCGCAGCCCGAGGGCGATACCGCGCCGCAGGTCTGGCTGCTCGGCTCGTCGGACTACAGCGGGGCGCTCGCGGCGCAGCTGGGGCTGCGCTTCGCTTTCGCGCATTTCATCAGCGCCCAGGGCGGCGACGCGGTGACGCGCGCCTATCGCGAGCAGTATCGGCCCTCGGCGCGCGAGCCGCGGCCGCAGGCGCTGGTGTGCACTTTCGCGATCTGCGCCGACTCCGACGCCGAGGCCGAGCGGCTCGCCGCCTCGATCGACCTGCGCCGGCTGCACATGGCCCTGAATCTCGACACCACGGTGCCGACGCTGGAGCAAGCGCTGCGCCACGAGTACTCGGAAGAGGAGCGCCGCTACGTCATGGGACAGCGCTCGCGCGCGGTGATCGGCGGACCCTCGAAGTGCCGGCGCGAGATCGAGGCCATGGCCGAGCGCTACGCAGCCGACGAAGTGATGCTGCTCACGATCACCGGCGACTACGCCTCGCGCCTGCGCTCCTACGAGTTGCTGGCGGAAATGATCTAGCGCGCCCTGAGCGCGCGCGCCAGGGCGTCGGCCAGATGCAGCGTCTCGCGGCCGGCGAGATCCTCGAGCTGCTCGCGGCAGGAAAATCCGTCGGCGATCACGGTCGCTTCGGCGCCGGCCGCGCGCAGCGCGGGAAGCAGCGCGAGCTCGGCGATGCGGCGCGAGGCGGCGTAGTGCTGCGGCTTGAAGCCGAACGAGCCCGACATCCCGCAGCAGCCCGTGTCGGGCGCCGCCAGCTCGATCCCGGCCGCGCGCAGCAGCCCGATCTCCGGCTCGAGCCCGCCCAGCGCCTTGCGGTGGCAATGGCCGTGCAGCAGCGCGCGCCCGCCGATCGCCGGCGGCTTCCAGCCGCGTGCCGCGAGCAGCTCGCCGAGCGAAACCGCGCGCGCGGCCAGCTGCGCCGCGCGCGCATCGCCCGGCAGCAGCTGGAGCAGCTCGTCGCGGAACACGGACAGGCAGCCCGGCTCGAGCACCACCAGCGGCGCGCCGGCCACCGTTCGCGGCGCGAGCGCCGCGACCAGATTTTCGAGCGAAGCGCGGGCGCGATCGAGCATGCCGAAATCGAAATAGGGCCGACCGCAGCAGACGCGCTCGCGCGGCACCTCGACCGCGCAGCCTGCGGCCTCGAGCACCTCGACCGCCGCGAGCGCCGTGTCCGGCCGGAAGTGGTTGTTGAAAGTGTCGGCGAACAACACGACCCGATCACCCTCATGCCGCTTCGAATTGAACTGCGACTTGAATGTTCTGGCAGCGAATCTGGGCAGGTTTCGCTCCGCCGCCACCCCCGCGACGCGCTTGGCGAGCGACCCCAGTCCCGGCGTCCGGGTCAGGAAGTTCGCCAGCCAGGGGGCGCGCGCCGCGAGCGGGGCCCACTCGCCGATGCGCCCCATCGAAAGCGCCTGGCGCGGGCGCACGTGCCGCTCGTAGTAGTGCGACAGGAACTCGGCCTTGTAGCTCGCCATGTCGGTATGCGTGGGACAGTCGCTCTTGCAGCCTTTGCAGGCGAGGCACCACTCGAGCGCCTCCTTCACCTCCTCGCTCGCCCAGCCGCCGGTGATCACCTCGCCGCGCAGCATCTCGTTCAGCAGCCGCGCCCGGCCGCGGGTCGAGTAGCGCTCCTCGCCGGTGGCGCGGTAGCTCGGGCACATGGTGCCGCCGGAGGCCGCGCGGCACTTGCCCATGCCGATGCAGTGCTCGGTCGCGCGCGTGAAGCCGTCGCCGACCTCGGACTTGAATGCGAGGCGCGTGGCGAGCGTCACCGGCCGGTACTCGGGCCCTAGGCGCAGGTTTTCGTCGGCGCGGTACACCTCGCCGCGCGCGCTGACCAGCTTGCCCGGGTTCATCCGGTCCTGCGGGTCCCAGATCGACTTGAATTCGCGCAGCGCGGCCATCAGCTCCGGGCCGTACATCGCGGGCAGGAACTCGGCCTTGGCCTGGCCGTCGCCGTGCTCGCCCGAGAGCGAGCCGCCGTACTTCACCACCAGCGCGGCGGCCTCGGCGAGGAAGCGGCGCCAGTGCGCCAGGCCCTCGGAGGTGCGCAGCTCGAAGCTGATGCGCGCGTGGATGCAGCCGTCGCCGAAGTGCCCGTAGAGCGAGGTGCGGTAGCCGTAGCGGTCGATCAGCGCCTGGAACTCGCGCAGGTAGTCGCCCAGGCGCAGCGGATCGACCGCGGCGTCCTCCCAGCCGACCACGGGATCCGGGCCCTGCCCGCCCAGGTTGAGCGCGGTCGCCGAAGCGCCCGTCTCGCGAACGGTCCACATGCGGCCGATCATCGCCTTGTCCTCGATCAGCCAGTGGCTGACGTCGCCGCGCGCGGCGAGCGCGGCCTCGAGCGAGCGCGCCTGCGCGAGCGCCTCGGCAGCCGAATCGGCGCCGAACTCGCACATCAACCAGGCCTTCCCTTCGGGCAGCAGGCCGATGTCCGCGAGCTTGAGGCGCCGCTCGCGCAGGCCGCCGATGATCTTCTCGTCCAGCCCCTCGCAGGCAATCGGGCGCGCGGCCAGCACCTGCGGCACCGCGTCGCCGGCCTGGTAGATGTCGGCAAAGCCGAGCACGAGCAGCACGCGGTGCTGCGGGCTCCTTACCAGCGTGGCTTCGGCAGCGAGCGTCAGTGCGCAGGTGCCTTCCGAGCCGACCAGCGCGCGCGCCACGTTGAAGCCGTTCTCCGGCAGCAGCTGGTCGAGGTTGTAGCCGGACACGCGGCGCCTGATCTTCGGAAAGCGCGCGCGGATGAGAGGTCCGTAACGGTCCGCGAGCGCCTTGAGCGCCGCGTAGATCTCGCCCTGACGGCCGCCCGCGGACACGATGCGCGTGTATTCCTCCTCGCTGGTAGGCCCGCACCAGAAGCGCGCGCCGTCGTAGGTGAGCACCTCGATGCGCTCGATGTTCTCGACCGTCTTGCCCGCCATCACCGAGTGCGGGCCGCAGGAATTGTTGCCGATCATGCCGCCCAGCGTGCAGCGCGAATGGGTGGCCGGATCGGGCGCGAAGGTCAGGCGGTGGCGCTCCGCCGCTTCGCGCAGCGCGTCGCACACCGCGCCGGGCTCCACCCGCGCGCGGCGCGCCTGCGGATCGACCTCGAGCACGCGGTTGAGGTACTTCGAGCAGTCGATCACCACCGCGACGTTCACGCTCTGGCCGTTCTGCGCCGTGCCGCCTCCGCGCGCGAGCATCGGCACGCCGTGGGCGCGGCAGACCGCCGTCGCGGCGACGATGTCCTCGACCGAGCGCGGCAGCACGACGCCGATCGGGACCTGGCGGTAGTTCGACGCGTCGGCGCAATACGCCGCGCGTGCGCCCGCGTCGAAGCGCACTTCGCCCGCCACCGAGCGCGCGAGCTCCGCTTCGAGGCGCTTCCAGTCCGTCACTTCAGCGTCGCCGGGTCGAGCGTGGCGAGCACCGGCGGCAGCGGACAATCGAGCGTCGCCGCCACCATGCGCGTGAGCTCCGCCTGCGCCAGCGTGATGACGTTGTCGGCACTCGCCACCTCGAGGCAGGCCTTGATCACGCGCGGCTTGGCGAGCGGCGCGAGCAGGCGCAAGCGCTCGAGCGCATCGCCGACCCGCCCGGTGGAGAGCTCGGCGGGCGGCACGGGCTCGCGCACGTTGAGCGACAGGTATTCGGCGCCCTTGGCGTAGGCCAGCGCGGTATCGGCCAGCGCGGCATGAGCCACCAGCGACAGCACGGTGCGCAACTCGCCGTCGACCTCGCTCAGCGTCCGGTAGCGGGTCGGAATCGGGCTCCCGGCCCCGTCGCGCAGCTGCTGGCGCAGGATCGTCGCCAGGACGAATTCCGCCAGCGTCACCTTGCTATCGGCCTCGACCACCTTGGCCACGTCCGCCACCAGCGCGTCGCGCTGCGGCTGCGGCAGCCCCTTGAGCGCCGGCAGGGCGAGGCTGAGCAGCGGCAGGGCGTCGCCGCGGTCGAGCCGGCTCGTGTCCGCGTAGGCCTGTTCCACCGCGCGCGCGACGTCCGCGCCGCGCCTCGCGCGCAGCTCGCCGAGCTTGGCCGCGCGCGAAGTCTCGTCGCCGGCGATCGCGAGCGCGAACACCACTTGCTGTGCGCCCTCCGGGTCCCCGAGCCGGGCGCGCAGCGCCGGCGCGATGGCGCCCAGCAGCTGCTGCGCGAAGTCCACGTGCGCTGCGGTCGGATTGCCGACCGACGCCGCCACCGCGGCCACCGCCGCCGTCGCCTGCGCCGCCTCCGGCCGGCGCCCCGCACCCCCTATCGTCTCGACCACGTTGCCGGCGCCGTCGAGCACCGCCACGGGCTTTTCGCCGCCGCCGAGCAGGGCCGCGCGCGCGGCGCGGTAACGGCTGCGCTGGAACCCGGGGCGCACGCGCCGGATACGCTCCTCGATCGGCGGATGGGTATCGAACAGGCTGCCCATCCAGTTCGCCACGCCCTGGGCGAAGAACATGTGCGACAGCTCCTCGGCGTGCGCGTTGTGGACCAGGGTCGAGCGCTGCGAGGCCGAGATCGTGTCGAGCGCACCCGCGATGGCGTCCGGGTTGCGGGTGAACTGCACGCTCGAGGCGTCGGCCAGGAACTCGCGCTGGCGCGAGATCGCCGCCTTGATGAGGCGCGCGAACTCGAGCCCGAGGAAGCCGATCAGCGCGAGCGCGATGCCGAGAAACACCAGCGCGACCTCCGGACCGCGGTTCTCGCGGCTCACGCGCGCCGTGCGGTAGGCGGTAGAGCGGATCATGAACTGGCCGAACTGGCCGATGCAGACGATACCGAACAGCACCCCGAGCAGGCGCACGTTGAGGCGCATGTCGCCATTCAGGATATGGCTGAACTCATGCCCGATGACGCCTTGCAGCTCGTCCCGGGAGAGCAGGCGGAGGCTGCCTTCGGTGACGGTGACCACCGCATCGCTGGTCGAGTGGCCAGCGGCGAAGGC
>DATIZK010000036.1:0-8164 GCA_035517095.1 Burkholderiales bacterium | reverse complement strand
GGTGAAGAAAATGCAGCCCTTGCCGCGCGGCAGCATGAGGCGCGCGGCTTCGCGCCCGGCGATGAAGCCGGCATAGCAGGCCATTTCCCACACCTTGCGGAACACCCGCTCGGTCGTCTCCAGGATCGGGTAGTTGACGTTCGCGCCGATGTTGAAGATGCACACTTCGAGCGGCGCGCGGCGCTCCGCCTCGTGCAGGAACGCGGTCAAGTCCTCCTCCTTGCGCGCGTCGAGCGAGCGGCCCGCCGCGCGCCCGCCGGCCTGCTCGATCTCGGCGATCAGCGGCGCCAGCTTCTCGCCGTTGCGCCGCCCGGCGTAGACCGCGAATCCCTCGGCCGCGAACTTGCGCGCGATCGCGGCGCCGATGAAGTCGCCCGCGCCGATGACCGCGGCGCTCGCCTCGCGTGCTGCCATGCCGACCTCCCGGGATGGTCCTGCGTGGCGGCGATAGTGAGTGTCGTTTTGAAACTTGTCAACCGAAGACCTTGCTCCGCCCGTGCCGCAGGCGCCTCAATAGCCCGCTTCGCGGTCGACCACTTCCCTGAGCGGCTTGCCGTCGAGGAAGCGGGCCAGGTTGTCGGCGAACAGGCGCGCGACGAACTTGTCGCGCTCGGGGTGCGGGCCGCCGATGTGGGGCAGCACGATGATCCCCTCGGTGCTCCAGAACGGGTGCTCGGCGGGCAGCGGCTCCTGGCGGTAGACGTCGAGCATCGCGCCGGCGATCGTCTTCGCCTTCAGCGCCGCGACCAGGTCGCGGTCCACGATCAGCTGTCCGCGGCCGAAATTGAATAGCCACGCCGTGGGCTTCATCAGCGCCAGGCGCCTGGCGTCGATCAGGTCGTCGGTCTGCGGCGTCGAGGGCAGCAGCAGCAGCGCGAAGTCCGATTGCGCCAGCACTTCTGGCGTGCGCTCGGGCGGCAGGACCTCGGCCACGCCGTCCATCGGCTGCGGCCGGCGCCGGGTGCCGATCACGCGCAGGCCGAGCAAGGCGGCGATGCGGGCGACGTCCCGGCCGATCGCGCCCAGGCCCAGGATGCCCAGGGTCTTGCCGGCGAGCGGCTGGGCGGGCTGCTGCACCCACTTGCGCAGCTTCTGGTTCTCGACCGCCTGCGCGTAGGGCTTGGCGGCGTACAGCAGCGCGCCGATGATGTTCTCCGGCATCGATTCGCGGTGCGTGCCGCGCGCGCAGGTCAGCGTCAGGTTCTGCGGCAGGTCTGGCATGGCGAGCCAGTGCTCGACCCCGGCGGTCATGGCCTGCACCCAGCGCAGCTTGGGCATCGCCGGCAGCACTCCCGGCGGCGCGACGTAGGCCATCAGCGCCTCGGTGCGCGCCAGCTGCCCGGGCGAGGGTTTTTCCTTGCGCGCCAGTGTCTCGATCGCGACGCGCTCGGCCAGGCCGGCGGCCTTGATCGCGTCCAGATAGGCGGCGCTCGAGTCGGTCCAGAGCAGGACATGTGGGCGGGGGGTCACGATGCGGCTCCCGAGTGGATTGGGCGACAGCCTAACGGATCGGCCGCCCGGCCGGGAAAGGAGTAGCCTGCTCGCATCTCACCACAGCCCGCGCAGAGGTGGCGGCGGAGGGCGATATGAAGCGCGCGATCCTGGCTGCGATGCTGCTCGGCGCAACGTCGGCCACCTGGGCCGCGGGATGGTATCTGGTCGTTCCGCCGCGCAGCGACTACGACGAGCGAGCGCCGTTCCTGGGCGCCTACAGGATCCTGGCCGACAGGCCGCTGTCCGAGTGGCAGCTCTCGGGCATATTCGACAGCGTATTCAACTGCGACGCGAGAAGGGGCAAGCTCGCGCTTGCCGAGCACAAGCTCTACTACGAAGGCTTCGGCGAGTACCAGAAGGCGCAGCGCGAGCGCTCGGCGCCGGAACTGCTGCGCTACGAGCGGTTCGTCTCCGAGACGCACCACGCCAACTACTCGGCCTACTCGACCAGCCGCTGCGTCCCGACCGACGATCCGAAGTTGAAGCTAATGCCCTAGCCGAGCCGCCGCTGCCTCAGCGCCCGGACGCTGGTGTCGCCGTAACGTCACTCGCCTAAAGGCCGAGCTCCTTCAGCCCGTTGATGAAATCTTCCGGGTGCAGCTTCTCCGTGCAGGCGTAGTCCCCATACGGACAGTAGCGGAAGTCGTGGCGGAACAGCAGGGTCCATTGCGACTGACAACCCGCGCATGCCAGGTCCCGCGGCACGACGTAGCGGATCCGGTAGCCCGGCTCGGCGTTGCGCGTGATGTAGCGATGCGCCGGCACCGTCGTCGTCAAGCCGTAGACGATCGGCGCATTTGTCGTTCCGGCGAGATGCAGCGTCCCGCCGTCCACCCCTACGGTAGCGGCGGCGTGCCCGCAGACGTCCCGCGCCTGCAAAAGTGTAGTCCTCTCCCGGTAATCGACAGCCTGCGCCATCATATCCTGTGGAATCCTATCCGCCTCGTCCCGCACGACCACAGGCTCCAGCTCACCGTTCACTTCGGCCTTGACGTGGCTCGTTTTGGTTCCGAGCAGCACCGGCTTGTAGCCGCGCTCGAGGACCCAGCGCATGATCGGAACCATGACGCTCGCCCGGAACAGCTTGTTGTCCGACGTCGCTCCGACCGGAAACACGACGTAGGGTCCCGCGATGACCCGCGGACCGAGCGGCGCCGCATTCGGGTAATTCCGCTGCGCCATCGTCTCCGGTCGCGCGTCCAGCAGATAGTTGAACGCATAGTCGACCATGTGGACACGATTGCGGGTGTGCGTGTTGTAGTGCGCCGCATTGATCGCCACCGGGCCGAGGTCCGAGCCTTCGCGGCCGGCCCTGTTCGCCTGGAATTCGCCGTAGTCCTGGATGATGAACTCGCCGTACGGCTTCAGCAGGTACTCGACGAGCTCCATCTGCCAGGGCGGCACCCAGACATGCATCTTGAGGCGATTGCCGTGCGTGCGTCGCGCATGGATCACCGCCGGCAGCGACGTGATCATGTCGCCGAGCGCGCTGTGCGCCAAGACGAAGTTCATGCGCGTGACCGTCAAGATTTCAGTACCGTCGCGGTACACGATCACTCCTTCGGCTGGCCCGCATTAGCGCTTTGGTCGCCGTCATCTGCGACGTATCGATGGGCCTGTGCAACAATCGACCCTAACGGCACCCTATTCGCCATCACGCCGCCCGCCCGACAACCGCCCAGGCGGACGCATCACCCATTGTGGCAGCAAACCAGCCTCGCGGGCTGCGCCGCGCAGGCCAGGGACCTGGCATTTCGACCGCGCGCTCGAACGCAAGCGGCAATTCCGCATCGGGATTCGGCGTCGGTTGCGGGACCGTGCTCTATACGCCTTGCCCCATCATGCCCCAATGGAACACTCCCCCGAACAGCGCCGACAGCAAGGCGCCGATGACGAAGAGGATGATGAACGCCGGAATCGACGCGAGCGCCCATTTGACGAGCAGGGTCACCATCGACCAGAACGGAATCCTGATATCGACCACCACCACGTCCTTGCCTTCATCGCTCATTCGGGCCTCCCGGTTTGCGTGATGAACGAGCGCGCCTTGAACGCCAGGATGACGAGCAGAACGCCGAACACGATGGCGTAGGCGGCGATCAACCAGAGGACGGCGAGAGCGCCCGCTGCGGGGGACACCACCAGGAGAACGCCGAACACGACCGAGGCAAGCCCGCTCAGAATGAGCAGCCACTCGCCCCCGATCTCCTTGCGCAGGCGGATCGCGGCCGCGATCTCGAGCACGCCCGTGGCGACCGCCCAGATCGCGATGTAGAACAGCAGCGCGAGCGCGGTGATGCCCGGGGCGAAGAAGGTCAGAATCCCGACCCCGATGCCGAGCAGGCCCTCGAGCAGGAGCAGCCACCAGTGCTCGTGCTCCGCGCGTCCCGCGATCGCGGTCCAGACGCCGAGAATGCCGTCCGCCATGACGTAGGCGCCGAACAGCAGCACCAGCGCGGCAAGCGAGATTCCGGGCTGAAACCAGACCAGGAGGCCGAACGCGATGGCGATAAGGCCACGCAGCAACAGCACCCACCAGTTGCGAAACAGGATAGTTGCGAGGTGCTTCTCGATGAGGTTCATGGTTGTCGTACTCCCCCCGATTGACGGCGCAGGCCGCTTGCGTAGCCTACGCTTTCCCGCGCGCGACCGCACGGCGTCCGGACGCCCGGATAACAGCGGGCCGTCAGTTGACACTCCAATCCGGCTCTCGGGACAATCGACCATGAGCCAAGCGCGCTTCGAGACCGACTTCTGGAAAGACGCCGCGGCGCGCAAGAGCTGGGACGACCTGGTGCCCGGCGAGCCGCGCCGCACGCTGCCTTATCTCCTGACCGCGGAGGCGATCCGCAAGTACTGCCACGCGGTGGGCGACCTGCATCCGCTGTACCTGGACGAGGCGTACGCGAAGCGCTCGCCCTACGGCGGCCTGATCGCGCCGCCGTCGATTCATATCCTGCTCATGTTCGCCTGCACCCCGGCCGACGACTGGATGCGCAGCCCGGGCACCATCAATGCCGGGCAATGCTGGAGCTACAACCTCCCCGCCCGCCCCGGGGACGGCATCACGCTGCAGGCGCGCTGCCTCGACAAGTTCATGCGCAAGGACAGGCTGTTCGCGGTGCACGACAACGTCTTCTTCAACCAGCACGGCAAGGTGATCTGCAGCGGCCGCGGGCAGACGATCCGGCCGCTGTGACAAAGCGATGACCGGCGCGTACGAGGAGATCCGGGCGGGCGATGCGATCGAAGGCTCCGCCTTCGCCGTGACGCGCGAGACGATCCGCGAGTTCTGCGACGCCTCCCTCGACTACAACCCGCTGCACCTGGACGACGAGTACATGAAGGAAAGTTTCGGCAAGACGCAGTTCGGCGGCATCATCATGCACGGCATGACGAGCTTCGGCCTGATCACGCGCATGCTCACCGACTGGCTGTACCAGCGCGGCGGCGTGCACCGGCGCCTGGAGACGCGCTGGCGCGCCCCGGTGCGACCGGGCGACACGATCCGGCCGCGCGCGCGGGTGGTGCACAAGAAGACCACCCACAAGAGCCGCTGGCTGTTGCTCGAGATCGAGCTGCGCAATCAGCGCGAGGATCTCATCGCCAGCGGCGAGGCGATGGCCGAGTTCCCGCAGGACCTCGCGGCAGCCGTGGGCGGGTGATCCCGCGCGCGGCTACGCGGACCAACGCGCCGGCCGCTTCTCGACGAACGAGGCCAGACCCTCGGCCGCCTCCGCGCTGCGGCGCTTGGCGGCGTGCTGCGCCACCAGCCGCTCGAAAACGGGCTCGTCCGGCGAGCCCCAGGCGAACTCGAGCGCGACGCGCTTGGTCTGGGCGTTGGCCTCGGGCGCGTTCTGCAATAGCTGCTCGACCACGCGCGCGCCGGCGGCTTCGAGCTCGGCGAGCGGCACCACCTCGTGCACCAGCCCGATCCGCCGCGCCTCCTGCGCCCCGAAGCGCTCGCCGGTAAGCGCGTAGCGGCGCACCTGCCGCACCCCGATCGCGTCCGCAAGCTGCGGCAGGATGATCCCCGCCATCAGGCCCCAGCGCGTCTCCGCGATCGAGAACATCGCATTGTCCGCGGCGAACACCACGTCGCATGCCGCCACGATGCCGGTTCCCCCGCCGAAGCACCCGCCCTGCACCAGCGCGACCGTCGGCACCGCAAGCTCGTTCAGCCGCCGCACCGCCTGCGCCGTGGCGCGCGAGGCGCGCTCGTTCTCCTGCGCCGACTGCCCCGCCACGCGCCGGATCCACTTCAAATCGGCCCCCGCCTGAAAGTGCTTTCCCGCGCCGCGCAACACCACGGCGCGCAGCCCGCCGCGCGCGCCCAGCGCGTCCATCGCATCCAGCAGGCCCTGGATCACGGCGTCGTCGTAGGCGTTGTTCACCTCGGGACGATTGAGGATCACGCTCGCGACGCCGCGCGCGTCGACATGGTGCAGAACTGCGTCGTTACTCATGACGGACTCCTTCCAGATCGAGGCGCGGCGCCATCAACGCCGGCCGTCGTACCATGAGAAGCATTCCCTGGGGTTGCGCAGCGTTCGGCCGCCGCTCGCGACGGTCTTCGCCGCGAACGTCAGCAGTTCGCGCGCGCTGTAGAGCCTCGCCTTGCGGCCGCTCGTCGCCAGGGGGTGGCGATGAAGGATCGCAATGGTCCGCCCGCCGCGGCGCGCAAGGCGCTTCAGCCTACGAAACAGATCGATTTCCTCGGCTGCATACAGCTCCTGGCTGAAGCCGCCGAGCCGCTTGAAGGCGGAGGCCTCGCAGAAGATGAACGCACCGGCCCCCCACTTGTTGATCCTGCTTAGCGCGTTCCAGAGAAGACCCAGCGACCGCACCAGCGCACGATCCGACTCGATACGCAGCGTGCTGGCGCCGGCGAGGCAGCGACCGGATTGAATTTCCCGCGCGACGTCCTCGCACAGGGCCGGGCTCGGGTAGGAATCGGCGTCGACGAAGATCAGCCAGTCGCCCTGCGCATGGGCCGCGCCGGCGTTGCGGGCGCGGCTGATCTGGTTGACGGGCTCAAACACGACCCGGGCGCCCGCCGCGCGCGCAATCTCGGCCGTGCGGTCGGTCGAGTTGTTGTCGCACACGATCAGCTCCGCAGCCCAGCCGCGCCGCGCGAACACCGCCATGGCCACGTGCAGGCAGCGCAACGAGGCGGCGAGCAGCCGCTCCTCGTTGAACGCCGGCACGACGACCGAGATCTTCATGACCCTGTCGGGATTCATCCTTGCCCGGCGGCACGCGGCCGCGCGCGCACCCGCCCGCCGAAGGCCGCCAGCTCGTTCAGCAGCAGCGCGCCGATCACCAGCGCGCCGCCCGCTAGCGTCGCCAGCGCGGGCGCCTCGCCCGCGCCCAGCCAGACCCACAGCGGGCCGAGCACCACTTCGAGCATCGCCAGCAGCGAAATCTCGGGCGCCGACAGCTGCGAGCTGGCGCGCACCATCAGCATGCACGGCAGGCCGAGCTGCAGGCAACCCAGCAGGGCGAGCAGGACGAGGTCGTGCGCGCCGGCGCGCAACGGCAGCGCGAACGGCAGGCTGATCGCGGCCGAGAGCGCGGCGCCGATGAGCACCGCCGGGACGAGGTCGACCGAGCGGCCGGCGCGCTTTAGCGTCACCAGGTTCACCGCCGCGGCCAGCGGCACGGCGAGCGCGATCGCCATCCCGGCGAGGTGGCGCGGCTCGCCCGCGGCGAAGCGCGAGCCGAACATCCACAGCATGCCGGCCATCGCGAGCCCGATCGCGGCCCAGGTGCGCGCAGCGATCGGATCGCGCAGCACCGCGCGCGCGAGCAGCGCCGTGACCAGCGGCGTGATGCTGTTGACGATCAGGGTATTGGCGGTGGTGGTGGTCATCAGCGCCAGCATGAACGCGATCATCATGATCGCCCACATCGCGCCCGAAAGCAGGCCGTAGCCGCCGCCCGCACGCAGCGCGTTCCAGGCGCCGCCGCGCCGCGTCACGAGCAACGCGCCGAGCACGAACAAGGCGGCGAACAGGCTGCGCCAGAAAGCCACTTCCCAACGCCCGGCGAACTCGAGATGGCGCGTCACCACCCCGGCGATGCTCCACAGCAGCGGCGCGATGATCATCAGCACGACCGCGCGGCGGTGGGCGCGTGAGTCCGCTTCTCCAAGCCGCACGCTCATCGTGCCCTCATCATGCCGCTTCCAGGATTTGGCGTCCCCACGGGGATTCGAACCCCGGTTACCGCCGTGAAAGCGCGCTCAGACGGTCCCTCACCGTCCAGCGGCGTCCATCTGAATCCATTCCCATCAATGACTTAGTCCGCCTCACTCGGTACGAGTCCGCTCTTGTCTTTTGACGTTTTTTCCGTACACTGTCCGTACGGCGATTACCGCCGTGCCAGCAAGGTATCGGATGCGGACCAAATCAGGCGGCAACGTCGGCAGCGTTTCGGCACGCGCCAAGCTCAAGGCGCGCCGGGAGCCGTACTGGGTGCCGATCGTGCGCGGCTGCGCCCTGGGCTATCGCAAGGGCAAGACCGGCGGCACGTGGATCGCGCGGGTGCGCGCGGCCGATGGCCGGCAGACCTATCACGCCCTGGGCGCGGCCGACGATCAGAATGCCAACCAGGGCCTCACCTACGAGGCAGCGCTTCGCCAGGCGCGGCGGCTATTCAAGATCCCGCG
>DATIZK010000035.1:0-110054 GCA_035517095.1 Burkholderiales bacterium | reverse complement strand
AGGGCACCGACAAGACGACCGACTGGAAAGCAGTGCTGACCAAGATCAAGGGTGAAAGGCCCAATGCGGTGTTCTTCGGCGGCATGGATGCGACCGGCGGCCCGCTGATGAAGCAGGCGCGCGAGCTCGGCATCAAGGCCGTGTTCGCATTCGGCGACGGCGCGTGCACGGACAAGATGCACGAGCTGGCAGGAGAAGCGGCCGAAGGGATGCTGTGCTCGCAAGCCGGCATTCCGCCGCAAGCTGCATCGAAGGCCTTCCTCGAAGCGTACAAGGCGAAATTCAACACAGACCCGATCCTGTACGCGCCATTCACCTACGATGCGACGAACCTGATAATTCAGGCGATGAAGGAAGCGAATTCCGCCGACCCCGCCAAATACCTGCCGTTCCTGCACAAGATCAACTACACGGGCGCGACGGGCAATATCCAGTTCGACGCCAAGGGCGATCGCAAGGACGCCGAGATCACGATCTTCGTGATGAAGAACGGCAAGGTTGAGCCGATCGCAGTCGTCAAGTCCGGCAAGACCATCCCGTTTGATCAGTTCATGAAGAGCATGGGCGGCGCGTAAGCTTCCTGCCAGCGATGTGGCGGCGAAACGGCACCCTCGGGTGCCGTTTCGTTTTTGGCAGCCGGCGCGGAGTTTGCTAGGCTCTGCCGCGCATGGATATCTTCATCCAGCAGCTGATCAACGGCCTCACCCTCGGCGCCGTGTACGCGATCGTTGCGCTGGGCTACACCATGGTTTACGGCATCATTCAGCTGATCAACTTCGCTCACGGCGAAGTGGTGATGATCGGCGCCATGGTCGCTTTCACCGTGATCAATGCGCTCGCCGGCTCGGGGCTGTCGCCGCTGGCAGTGGTTCTGATCGGCACCGGATGCGCGATCCCGGTCTGCGTGCTGGTCGGCTACACCATGGAGCGGCTCGCGTACCGGCCGCTGCGGCGGGCGCCGCGCCTCGCGCCGCTGATCACCGCCATTGGCGTCTCGATCATCCTGCAGCACCTGGCGCTGCTGGTGTGGAGCCGAAACATTCTCGCGTTTCCGCAGATCATCGACATCAAGCTCTACACCATCGCCGGCGCGACGATCACCAACGTGCAGATCGTGATTATCCTGACCTGCGTCGTGATCATGGCAGCGCTTGCGGGGCTGGTCTACCGCACGCGGCTCGGGACCGCCATGCGCGCGACAGCGCAGAACCCGCAGGTCGCCGGCTTGATGGGAATCGACATCAACCGCGTGATCGCCGCTACCTTCGCGATCGGTGCCGGGCTTGCCGCGGTGGCCGGGGTGATGGTCGGAACCTATTACGGCATTGCGCAGTACACGATGGGCTCGATTCTGGGGCTGAAGGCGTTCACCGCCGCGGTGCTCGGCGGTATCGGAAACGTCCCCGGCGCCATGCTTGGCGGGGTCGTACTTGGGATAGTCGAAGCGCTGGGCGCCGGATACATCGGCACCTACACTGACCTTTGCAAGATCTCCGGGATCTCCCAGTGGCTGACCCAGCGCTGCGCGAGCGACGGGCATTTCGTCCTGTTCGGCTCGAACTATCAGGACGTTTTCGCGTTCGCGGTGCTGATCCTGGTGCTTGTGTTCCGGCCCTCGGGCCTGCTCGGCGAGCGCGTGGGCGACCGGGCATGAACGCGGGCGCAAGGCCGCGGGTTGTCTTCTGGTCGGCGCTGGTGCTGGTGGTCGCGGTTCTGATCGTGCTGCCGTTCGCGCTGACGCAGATCGGCACGACCTGGGTGCGGGTCACCAACCTGGCGCTTCTCTACGTGATGCTCGCGCTCGGCCTGAACATCGTAGTCGGCTTCGCCGGACTGCTCGATCTGGGTTACATCGCGTTCTACGGCATCGGCGCCTATACCTACGCGCTGCTCGCGAGCCCGCATTTCGGGCTGCACCTCCCATTCTGGGTAATCCTGCCGATCGGCGCTGGGATCGCCTCCTTGTTCGGAGTGCTGCTCGGCGCCCCGACGCTCAAGCTGCGCGGAGACTACCTCGCCATCGTGACGCTGGGATTCGGCGAGATCATCCGAATCTTCCTGAACAACCTTTCGCGTCCGGTGAACATCACCAACGGGCCGCAAGGAATAATCGGCATCGATCCGTTCCGCATTGACGGCTTCAGCTTCGCCTCATACCAGAAAATCTTCGGACTGGAATTCAGCGGACCGACGAAATACTACTACCTCATCGTCATGCTAGTGGCAGTGATCATCGCCCTCAATCTTCGGCTGCAGAACTCGCGCATCGGACGCGCCTGGGAGGCGATCCGGGAGGACGAGACCGCCGCGCGCGCGATGGGCATCAACACGACCAATCTCAAGCTGCTGGCCTACGCCATGGGCGCGTCGTTCGGTGGCCTCGCCGGCGGCGTTTTCGCGGCGATCCAGGAATTCATTTCGCCTGAGAGCTTCGTCCTGGTCGAGTCGATCATGATCGTGTCGATGGTGGTGCTGGGCGGGATGGGCAACGTGTGGGGCGTGGTGCTCGGTGCGGTGCTGCTGTCGTTCGTACCGGACATCCTGCGCTTTACGGTCCAGCCGGTGCAGCAATGGGTCTTCGGCCGCACGTTGATCGAACCGGAAGTCATCCGCATGCTGCTGTTCGGCCTGGCGCTGGTTTTGGTGATGCTGTTCCGCCCCGCCGGGCTGCTGCCTTCGGCGGTGCGCAAGCGCGAGCTCGCGGAGCGCGGCGAATGAGCGAGCTGCTGGTAGCAAGCAGCGTCGGCAAGCGCTTCGGCGGCGTACAGGCTCTGTCTAATGTCTCGTTCGCCATCAGGCACGGCGAAATCTATGGTTTGATCGGACCCAACGGCGCGGGCAAAACCACGCTGTTCAACGTGCTTACCGGAATCTATAAGGCGGACGAAGGCGAGTTCAGCTTCGACGGCGCGCCGCTGGCGGGCCTCAAGCCGCACCAGGTGGCCGAGCGCGGCATTGCGCGCACGTTCCAGAACATCCGTCTGTTCGCGAATCTCTCGGCGCTCGAGAATGTGATGATCGGGCGCCACGTACGCACCCGGGCGGGCGTGGTTGGTGCGCTTCTGCGCAATCCGCGCACCCTCGACGAGGAACGGGCAATCGAAAAGCGCGCCCTCGAACTGCTCGACTACGTCGGCATTCGCGTGCGCGCCAACGATCCGGCAGGAAGCCTTCCCTATGGCGACCAGCGGCGGCTCGAAATCGCGCGTGCCATGGCGACGGATCCGAAGCTGCTCGCCCTAGACGAGCCGGCGGCGGGGATGAACCCCTCCGAGCGCCTTGCGCTCGGCGAGCTGATCAGGCGAATCCGCGACGGCGGCCTGACCGTGCTGCTGATCGAGCACGACATGCGCCTGGTGATGAAGGTCTGCGATCGCATGCTGGTGCTCGATTACGGCGAGCGGATCGCCGAAGGGCTGCCGTCGCAGGTGCAGCACGACCCGAAAGTGGTCGAAGCCTATCTCGGTGCGCCGGCGACAGCATGAGCCTGCTCGAAGTCAAAGGTCTGGAGGTGCACTACGGCGGCATCCGCGCGGTAAAGGGGGTGGACCTCGAGGTCGACCAAGGCGAACTGGTGTGCCTGATCGGTGCCAACGGCGCGGGCAAGACTTCGACCCTGAAGGCGATCTGCGGCCTGCTGCCGTCGCACAGCGGGAGCGTGCGCTACGCTGGGGAGGAGATTTCCAAGTCTGCGGTATATGAGCTGCCGCGGCGGGGACTGGTCCTGGTACCGGAGGGGCGCGGCGTCTTTCCCCAGCTCACTGTGGCGGAGAACCTTGCCATGGGCGCGTACGCGCGCCGCGACGCCGACGTGGCGCGCGACCTCGAGCGCATGCACGGGCTCTTTCCGCGTCTGGCGGAGCGGCGCGCGCAGACTGCCGGCACGTTGTCCGGCGGCGAGCAGCAGATGCTTGCGATCGGGCGCGCGCTGATGAGCCGGCCCAAGCTGCTGCTGCTGGACGAGCCGTCGATGGGGCTTGCGCCGCTGATGGTCGCCAAGATACTCGAGATCGTGCGCGAGATCGCGCGTCAGGGGGTGACCATCCTGCTGGTGGAGCAAAACGCCAAGCTCGCGCTCGAGATCGCCGGGCGCGGTTACGTCATGGAGTCCGGCATGCTGGCGCTCGCCGCGGAATCGAAGAGCCTGCTCGCGGACCCCAGGGTGCGCGAGGCCTACTTGGGCGAGGGCGCGGCCTGAGCGAGATCCGCCTGGGTGGTAAACGAATCGGCGTAAAACTCTTCCTCTGGCAGCCCGCAGTGCGCGACGAAATCGCGCTTGGCCGAATCCACCATCACCGGCACCCCGCAGGCGTAGACCTGATAGCCCGAGAGGTCGGGGAAGTCTTCCATCACCGCGCGGTGCACGAACCCGGTGCGCCCCGACCAGGCGTCCTCGGGCAGCGCGTCGGAGATCACCGGCACGTAGCGCAGGCTCGAGTGCTCCGCGGCCCACTTGAGGGCAAGCTGATTCAAGTACAGGTCCTTCGGCCGCCGGCCGCCCCAGTAAAGCGTCATCGGCCGCCGCATGCCTTCGGCCAGGGCGTGCTCGATCACGGACTTGATCGGCGCGAAGCCGGTGCCCGAGGCGACGAACACGATCGGCTTGTCCGAGTCCTCGCGCAGGAAGAATGTCCCGTGAGGCCCTTCGAAGCGCAGGATGTCGCGTTCCTTCATCTTGCCGAACACATGGTCGGTAAACTGTCCGCCTGTCACGTGCCGTACGTGCAGCTGGATGAGCTCGTCGTCGTGTGGCGGGTTCGCCATCGAGAAGCTGCGGCGCGAGCCGTCGCGCAGCAGAAACTCCAGATACTGTCCGGCCAGAAACTGCAGCCGCTCGTTTGCGGGCAGCTTCAGGTACAGCGCCATGACGTCGTCGGCCAACCGCTCCATCTTCTGCACCCGGCAGGGTAGGGTCTTGATCGGAATGTCTTTCACCGCGCCGATGGTGCGCGCCTCGAGCACCAGGTCCGTCAGCGGCTTGGCCTGGCAGAAGAGCGCCTTGCCCTCGGCCTTGTCCGCCGCCGGCAGGGCCTTTTCCTGGTAGACGCCGTACTCGACGCTGCCCTCGAGGATCCTGCCCTTGCAGCTGCCGCAGGCGCCGTTCCTGCATCCATAGGGCAGCACGAATCCCTGCCGCAATGCCGCGGCAAGAACCGTTTCGCCGTGCTCGACCTCGAACGCGTGCCCGCTTGGCTGGAGGGTGACCTTGAAATTGCTCATCGCTCGTGCTGGTTAGAATGGATGCATGAAACGCCTTCTGATAGCCGGCTTCGGCGACGTCGCACGCCGCCTCGTTGCGCAATTGCCGGACCGGACCGAAGTCCGGCCGCTGTCTCGCCGTTCGGGCTTCGATCTCGACCGGCCGGAGACGCTGGCAGGCATCGAGGGCTGGGCCGACGCGCTGCTGCATTGCGCGCCACCCCCCGGCACGGGCGATGGCGACCCCCGCAGCGCAAACCTGCTCGCAATCCTGGAGCGCGGCATTCTACCCGGGCGCTTCGTCTACGTCAGCACGAGCGGGGTGTACGGCGACTGCGGCGGCGCGCTGGTGGACGAGGCGCGCGCGCCTAACCCGCAATCGCCGCGTGCCAGGCGCCGCATCGACGCCGAGCGCCGCCTGCAGGACTGGTGTGCGCGCCGGGACGTGGCGCTGGTGGTGCTGCGCGCGCCGGGGATCTACGCCGCCGACCGGCTGCCGCTCGAGCGGCTGCGCTCAGGCATGCCGGTGCTGCGCGACGAAGACGACATCTACACCAACCACGTTCACGCAGACGATCTCGCCGCTGCGGCGCTGCGCGCCCTGGCCGAAGACGCCCCGGCGGGCATCTACAACGCCTCGGACGACACGCACCTCAGGATGGGTCAATGGCTCGACCTGGTCGCCGACCGCGCCGGCCTGCCGCGTCCGCCTCGCATCGCGCGCCGCGGCGCGGAGAGTAGAATTCCCGCCGCGCTGCTCTCGTTCATGTGCGAGTCGCGGCGCCTGGACAACCGCAGATTGAAGGAGACGCTCGGCGTGCGGCTGCGCTATGCGACGGTTTACGACGGCCTGGCGGGCGTGAAGGTGCCTGCTTGAACGCGCTCCTGGTATTGACCAATCTGCCCGACCGGGCCGCCGCGGAGGCGCTGGCTGCGCAGCTCGTCGAGCGTCGCGTCGCGGCGTGCGTAAATATCTTGCCGCCTTGCCGCTCGGTGTACCGCTGGAGGGGCGAGCTGCAGCACGCAGAAGAGCATCCGATGCTGATCAAGACTACGCTCGAGCGCTACGCGGCGCTCGAGAAGGCGATACGCGCCGGACATCCCTACGAACTTCCCGAAATCGTGGCGGTCCCAATCGAGCGCGGGCTGCCCGAGTACCTGCGCTGGATTGCCGAGGAAACCGCCCCCGCATGAAGCCGAGGTTGCGCCTGTTCGCCGTGCTGGCCGCGCTGTTCGCCGCGCCCGCGCTGGCGCAGCTCAACTTGGGGGCTTCGTCCGGCGGCCTGCTAGAGCCGGACAAGGCGTTCCAGTTTTCGGCCCGCGCGCTAGGCGCAGATGCCATCGAGGTGAGCTTCAAGATTGCCGACGGCTACTACATGTACCGCGACAAGTTCCGTTTCGCGCTCGACCGGACGAGCGGCGCCAGGTTGGGTGCGCCCGATTTCCCGGCCGGGATCAGGAAGAAGGACGAGTTCTTCGGAGAGATTCAGACCTACCGCAATGCGGTGAGCATCCGAATCCCGGTCGAGCGCACCTCGCCGCAGGCGACCACGCTGCTGCTAAAGGTCACCTCGCAGGGGTGCGCCGACCTTGGCGTGTGCTACACGCCGATGGACTCCACCGCCTCGATCCGGCTTGCTGCGCTCGGTGGCGGGCCCGGCGCCGGCCCGCCGGCGCTTGACGAGGGCCCGCGCTCGGTCGCGCCGGCGCCGCGCTTTTCGTTGTTCGCGAGCGACCGGGACATCGCCGCCCTGTTCGATCACAGCTTGTGGCTGGTGATCCTGGGTTTCTTCGGTCTCGGCCTGCTGCTGACCTTTACGCCCTGCGTGTTGCCGATGGTGCCGATCATCTCGGGCATCGTCGCCGGTGAGGGCAAGCGCTTGAACAAGCTGCGCGCCCTTGCGTTGTCGGTCTCATACGTGCTTGGCATGGCGGTCACCTACGCCGCGGCGGGAGTTGCCGCGGCCTACTCGGGTTCGATGGTCGCCGCCGCGCTACAGAATCCGTGGGTGCTCAGCGCGTTCGCGTTGGTGTTCGTATGGCTGGCGCTGTCAATGTTCGGTTTCCACGACTTGCAGCTGCCGGGCTTCCTGCACCACCACGTCTCGAAAGCGCATGAGCGGCTGCAGGGGGGGCGCATCGCCTCGGTCGCGGCGATGGGCGTCCTGTCAGCCCTGATTGTGAGCCCTTGCGTCACCGCCCCCTTGGCCGGAGCTCTGCTGGTGATCTCGCAAACGGGGAATGTGGCGCGGGGCGGCGCAGCGCTTTTCTCCATGGCGATCGGGATGGGAGTGCCGCTGATCGCGGTCGGCGTGTCAGAGGGTGCGCTGCTACCCAAGTCCGGGCCGTGGATGGAAGGAGTAAAGAAGTTCTTCGGCGTGCTGCTGCTCGCAGTCGCGATCTGGATTGTCTCGCCGGCGATCCCTCCAGGGGCCGAGATGCTGCTTTGGGCGGCGCTGCTCATCGGTTCGGCAATGTTCCTGCGCGCACTCGATTCGTTGCCGCCAACTGCGTCTGGCTACGTGCGCATTTGGAAGGGCGTGGGCCTGATGGCGCTTGTTGCCGGCGCGGCGATTCTGGTTGGCGCGCTCGCCGGCAGTCGCGATCCCTTGCGGCCGCTGGCCGGCCTTGCGGGCGCGAGCGCACCAGCCGCTGCGCCAATCGGTTGGGTTCGTGTCGCATCGGTCGCCGAGCTGGACGACAAGCTACGTGCTCCCGGCCGCCCGGTGATGCTCGATTTCTATGCCGACTGGTGCGTTTCGTGCAAGGAGATGGAGCGCTTCACCTTCAGCGACCGGCATGTGCGGGCCAGGCTCGATGACCTGCTGCTGCTGCAGGCCGACGTCACCGCCAACACGGAGCAGCAAAAGCTGCTGCTCAAGCGCTTCTCGCTGTTCGGTCCGCCGGGAATTATCTTTTTCGACGGCCGCGGGCGCGAGATCGAGGGACTGCGCGTAGTCGGCTACCAGGACGCGGAGCGCTTCCTGAAGACCCTCGCGCTCGCCACCGCCACGCCCTGAGATGCGGCGCGCGATCACCGGCATCGATCACGTCGTGATCGCGGTTCGCGACCTCGATCGTGCGCAGGAGAGCTATACACGCCTCGGCTTCACGCTCACCCCGCGCGGCTTCCACACGCTGGGCTCGGCGAACCACTGCATCATGTTCGGCAGCGACTACGTCGAGCTGCTCGCGCTGCCGCTGCAGCATCCGGCCATGCGCTATTACGCCGATTTTCTCGCTCGCGGCGAAGGCCTGGCGGCGTTCGCGCTCGCCAGCGCGAACGCGGATGCGGCCCACGCCGAGCTCGCCGCGGACGGGATCGAGGCGGACGCGCCGCTCGATTTCTCGCGCCCGGTCAGGCTGGCGCAGGGGGAGCGCGAGGCCGCGTTTCGCATCGTTCAGCTTGCGCCAGCGCAGACGCCGGGCTGCCGCAGTTTCGTCTGCCAGCATCGCACGCGCGACCTGGTGTGGCGCCCCGAGTACCAGACGCACGCCGTCGGCGCAACCGGCCTGGCCGCGCTCGCGGTCGTCGCCGAGGACCCGGTTGGCGCGGCGGCGGACTATGCAAGGCTGTTCGCTTCGCGGCCGCAGAAAATCGACGAAGGCCTGCTGGTACAAACCGGCAGCGCGCCGATCGCGGTCGGATCGCGCTGGCGGATCGGCAGACGCCTGCGAGGCGTAGAACTGCCGCCGCGGGCGAGGCCGCTTATCGCCGCACTCTTCATACGGGTTGCCGATCGCGGCCGCGCCGCCGATGCGCTTCTTCGCGCCGGTTTCGAGCCGGCCGTGCTGCCGGACGGATCGTTCGCCGTCGGCGCCGACAGGGCGCACGGCGTGGCGCTGGTATTCGGCTAGCGGGCGAGTTTCTTCGCCACGTCCATGGCGAAGTAGGTGAGTACGCCGTCGGCTCCGGCGCGCTTCATCGCCAGCAGCGACTCGACGATGCACGATTCGGGCAGCCAGCCCTTGGCGATCGCTGCCTGCAGCATCGAGTATTCGCCGCTTACCTGGTAGACGAAGGTCGGCGCCTTGAACTCGTCCTTAACGCGCCGCACGATGTCGAGGTATGGCATCCCGGGCTTGACCATCACCATGTCGGCCCCCTCGGCGAGATCGAGCCCGACCTCCCACAACGCCTCGTCGGTATTGCCGGGATCCATCTGGTAGGTCTTCTTGTCGCCCTTGCCGAGATTCTTGGCCGAACCCACGGCGTCGCGGAACGGTCCGTAGAATCCTGAGGCGTACTTGGCCGAGTAGGCCATGATCTTGGTGTGAATGTGGCCAGCCTTCTCGAGCGCGGTGCGGATGCGCCCGATACGTCCATCCATCATGTCGGATGGCGCGACGATATCTACCCCCGCCGCGGCCTGCGCCAGTGCCTGCTTGACCAGCACCTCGAGCGTCACGTCGTTGATAATGTAGCCGCTAGCGTCCACCACGCCGTCCTGGCCATGCGACGTGTAGGGGTCGAGCGCGACGTCGGTCATGACGCCTAGCTCGGGAAAGCGCTTCTTGAGTTGCGCCACCGCGCGCGGTACGAGGCCGCGCGGGTTGTAGGCCTCGCGCCCATCGAGTGATTTGAGTTTCTGCTCGATGACGGGGAACAGCGCGAGGGCCGGGATGCGCAGCTTGAGGCAGCTCTCGGCCAGCCGCAGCAGGCGGTCGATCGTCATGCGCTCGACGCCCGGCATCGACGGCACCTTTTCGGCGCGATTCTTGCCGTCGAGCACGAATACCGGGTAGATCAGATTGTCCGCGGCGAGCACGCTCTCGCGCATCAGCCGGCGCGAGAACTCGTCGCGCCGCATGCGTCGCATGCGCACCGCGGGAAAGGCGCCGTACACGTTCATCGCTGCGTCACCTCGCGGGATTATCCTCACCACGTCTGGGGATATGCGCGGGAGGCATTGATTCGTCGGACAGAATTGGGATGGGAACTTTTCGCAACGGGGACCATCTTACTCGTAGACGGTGCTTATCGTCTCCCGCTTCTCCTCCCTGAGCGGGTGCCTTAATCAAAATTAAGGCGTTTCGCCCCCGGTTTACTTCCCCTTTACCGGGGGCCTTTTATTTCCGGCCGCGGGGTTATCTCCCGCGGCCAGCCTTGCCCGTAGCCACCGTTCGAGCGTGGCGCGCGTTTGGTCGACGCCCTCGCCCGACGGACTCGAGAACAAAAGCACTTCGCCGTGCGCGCCGACTAGGGCGAGTCGCCGCTGCGCGGCCGTGAGCTCCGCCTTGCGTTCCGCCCCAGGCAACTTGTCGGCCTTCGACAGCAACACGAGAAGCGGCAGACCGAGCGGCGCGACCCATCGCAGCATGCCCAGATCGTGCGGCATGAAGGGGTGCCTCGCATCCATGATCACCACTACGCCGGCGAGCGATGCTCGATCGCTGAGATAGCCGCCAACCAGGGAATCCCATTGCGCGCGCACTGACTGAGGCACGCGCGCATAGCCGTAGCCCGGGAGGTCGACCAGCCGCGCCTGACCGCCGAGGTCGTAGAAATTGATGGTTTGCGTTCGCCCCGGCGTCTTGCTGAAGAACGCCAGCCGCTTGCGCCCGGCGAGCGCGTTGATCGCGCTCGACTTGCCGACGTTCGAGCGGCCGGCGAACACCAGCTCGGGAACGCCCTCCGGCGGCAGTTCCGAAAGCTTGCCGACAGAAGCAATGAACTCGGCCTGCGAAAACATGTTCATAGAGCGGGGTCGCTGGCGAAATCTGTAATAAAATTACTGGCTTTGACCGGGGACCGAGGGAGCAGCCGCATGATTCGAGTACTGGCGATCAGTGCCAGCGTCGCACTGTTGTGGGCGGGTGCCGCTCGCGCGCAAGATGGCGCGAAACCGGACCCCGCGAAGGGCCAGAACATCGTGAGTCAGGTCTGCGCGGCCTGCCACGGGCCGGACGGCAACAGCGTCGCGCCGGCGAATCCTAAGCTTGCGGGGCAATTTTCCGAGTATCTCTATAAACAGCTGCGCAATTTCAAGGCCCAGGACGGCAAGAAGGCCGAGCGCGAGAACCCGATTATGGCCGGAATGGTGGCCAACCTGTCGGAACCCGACATGAGGAACGTGGCCGCCTATTTTTCCGAACAAAAGCTGCGGCCCGACGTCGCCCGCGACAAGGACTTGGCAGCGGCTGGCCAGAAGCTTTACCGCGGCGGCAACGCGGCCACCGGGGTGGTCGCCTGTGCGGGTTGCCACGGACCTTCCGGAGCCGGGATCCCGATCGAGTTCCCGCATATTGCCGGCCAGTACGCGGACTACGTCGAGAGCCAGCTCAAGGCCTTCCGCTCGGGTGCGCGGGCGAACGACCCGAACGGGATGATGCGCGGTGTCGCGGCGCGTATGACCGACGACGAAATCAAAGCGGTAGCGCAGTACGTAGCGGGATTGCGCTAACTGTACGACCTATTTGTTATCGGCTCCGGCCCAGGCGGCTATCGCGCAGCCGTGCTGGCCGCGCAGCGCGGCCTTTCGGTCGCGATCGTCGAGCGAGACGCATGGGGCGGCGCCTGCCTGAATCGCGGCTGCGTGCCGAAGAAAGCCTGGTACAGCACCGCGCGTCTGGCGGCTGCGGCACCGGACTTTGCCGAGCGCGGCTTGCGTGGCACGCTCGCGCCGGACCTGGCGGCGGCGTGGCGCTACCAGCGCAAGGTCGTCGAAACAGTGCGCGCAAGTTACATCGACTATCTCGCACGACTCAAGATCAGTTGCTTTCGTGGCACGGCGAGATTCGTCGACAGCGCGCGGATTGCAATCGGTACCGAAACGATCGAGGCGGGATACTTCATCGTCGCGACCGGATCGCGTCCGGACCTGCCGCAGACAATGCGCGGTGTTCCGCGCGTGCTCACTACCGACGAGCTCTTCGAGCGGCCGTTGCCGTCGGGCAAGCGCGTCGCGCTGCTCGGCAGCGGCGCAGTCGGCGTGGAGATGGCCTTTATCCTGCCGCGCCTCGGGCTCGAGGTGCTCTGGTTGACGGGCAGCGATGCGCTCGCGCGATCGCGCTTCAGCGGGAGCGCACGCAAGCGCCTGCATGAGGCGCTTCTCGCGCAGGGCGTCATTGCGCGCCCGGGCAGCCGGCCGCTGCGCGCGGCGCCCGACGGCGAGCGGGTACTGCTTGAATTGCCGGCCGGCACGCGCGAGCAGGTCGACTGGGTGCTCGCCGGCACCGGGCGCAGGCCCAACACCGATGAGCTTGGGCTGCAGGCTGCCGGCGTGCGCACCGATAGGGACGGATTCATTCCCGTCGATGCGGCGCAGCGCAGTTCGGCGCAGCGCATATGCGCAATCGGCGACTGCGCCAATCCGGCCATGACCGCCAACCACGCGCTCGCCGAGGCAAGCGTTGCGGTGGCGAACATCGTTGCACCCGGGTCGGCCCGGACGCGCGGCGATTGGGTACCCGAGGTGCTGTATTCGGCGCTTGAGCTCGCGCGCGCCGGTGCGACCGAGGATGAGCTTGACCAAGCCGACGCCGAGTATGCGGTGGGATTCTCCGCCTTTGGCGCCAATCCTGCGGCGCTCGCGGAAGGCTCGGCGGAGGGCTATGTGCGACTGCTCCTGGAGCGTGAGCAGGGCACCTTGCTCGGTTGCGAGTTTGCCGGCACCGACGCCGGCGAGCTCATCCACCTGGCCCAGCCGGGGGCCGCAGGCGAGCCGTTGCTCGCGCGGCTAGCGCAGGCCCGTTTCGCTCACCCGAGCCGCAGCGAAGAGTTCCTGAACGCGGCCGAGGCTCTCGTTGCTTCATGGGGCGTCCCACCTGCGCCCTAGCGGCGGAATATCTCACTCCGGCAGGGTGTTAGTCCGGGAGTCCGTCCAAAACCGAAGAGGTCTCCGATGCTCAAGCTATTTGCCGCGTTTGCCGCGGCGGCTGCGCTTGCCGTAGTCGCAGGTTGTGCCAGCATGTCCGCGCCGGACGGCGTGCATACCTCAGGCGGAATGCTGACCGACAAGGCGGGCATGACGCTCTACACGTTCGACAAGGATCCGACAGGGGCCGGCAAGAGCATGTGCAATGACGGTTGCGCCAAGAACTGGCCGCCGCTCGCGGCCTCGGCAGGCGACTACGCAAGCGGGGACTGGACCCTGATCGTGCGCGATGACGGGAGCAGGCAGTGGGCCTACAAGGGCAAGCCGCTCTACTTGTGGATGAAAGACCGAAAGCCCGGCGACACGACCGGCGATGGCTTCCGTGGCGTGTGGCACGTGGCGCGCCAGTAGACCAGTCGTTCATGGATGAGCGTCAAGCGATCGTTGACTTTATTCCCCGCCTGCGGCGTTATGCGCGCGCGCTGGTTGGGGATCGTTCCGCCGCCGATGACCTGGTGCAGGATACGCTGGAGCGGGCCTGGGGCAAGTTTCACCTCTATCGCGTCGGCACGGATCTGCGCGCCTGGCTGTTCACGGTCATGCACAACGTGTACGTCAACCGCGTTCGTGCACTGCGTCCGACCGACGTTCTCACGGACGATCTGCCCGAGACCGCACAGCGCGCCGCGCAGGGCGATTCGCTGATGGTGCGGGACCTGGATCGGGCGCTCGCGAGATTGCCGCAAGAGCAGCGCGAGGTGCTGCTGCTCGTTGCGCTGGAGGACATGAGTTACGAAGAGGCGGCGCGCGCCCTCGACATCCCGATCGGGACCGTGATGTCCCGGCTGTCGCGCGCGCGGGAAAGGCTTCGTGCGATGCTGCTGGAAACGCCGTTGTCGGCCAAGCTTACGGTCGTGAAGTGAGCGCATATGACGAGTTCCGACTTGCCCATCACTGAAGCGGACCTGCAGGCGTATATCGACGGGCGGCTTGCGCAGGCCCGGCGCGCCGAAGTCGATGCGTGGCTCGCGACTCGCGCCGACGAGACTGCGCGTATTGCGCAGCTTCGCGCCCAGCGCGATGGCCTACGTGCCCTCTACGACCCGGTATTGGACGAGCCCGTGCCGGAGCGCCTTGCGCGCGTCGCGCGGCGCAGTCCGCGCGCGCGCGGCAGCGCGCTGGCGGCCGGCTGGGCTGCGCTCGGCGCCGTCGTCGGCGTGCTCGCAGGCTGGCAGCTGCACGCCATGCAGTCCAGCCCACTGCCGCTCGTCAGCGAAGGCGCTTCGATCGCGCGCAGTGCGGCGGTGGCGCACGCGACCTATTCGCCGGAAGTGCGCCATCCGGTGGAGGTCGCCGCGGATCAGCAGGCCCATCTGGTCGCTTGGTTGTCCAAGCGCCTCGGCGCGCCGGTGCGCGCGCCGGTGCTGGATGCCGCGGGCCTGTCGCTGGTCGGCGGCCGCCTCCTTCCCGGTGAGGGCGATCCCGCGACCGGGTCGCAGCCCGCCCCCGTGGCGCAGTTCATGTACCAGGGAAGCAAGGGCCAGCGCGTCACCCTGTACGTACGGACCGAGACACGCGACCACGGCGAAACGGCGTTCCGTTTCGCGCGCGAAGGCGGCGTAAGCGTGTTCTACTGGATCGACCGGAAGTTTGGCTATGCGCTTTCCTCGGGTGACCTCGATCGCGCGGAGCTACTGCGCCTGGCCAATCTCGTGTACAGGCAGCTCAATCCCTGACGGCGGCTTGCACCTCGCATCCAGCGTCGGGCGGTGCGCGTACATCGTCGTGTAAGCATTGCTTCGGGCGTGCGACCAAAACGGAGTGAGAAAGATACCCATGCTGATAGGCACCACATCGGACGTCGCGCCCTCGGAGATCACGCCCAAATCCGTCTACCTGCGCCGGCGCGTCTTGCTGGGCCGGGCGCTGGCCATGGGACTCATCTGGCCGCTGCTGCCGGCGCGGGCTCAGGCGGTCGAGGCACGCAAGCTGCCCGGCCGACCGGGTCCTTTCAGCACGACCGAAAAGCAGACGCCCTACAAGGACGTCACCACGTACAACAATTTCTACGAGTTCGGCACGGGCAAGGACGACCCGGCGATCTACGCACCCAAGATGAAGACCCGGCCGTGGGCGGTCACGGTCGATGGCGAGGTCAAGCGCGGCGGCCTGTTCGGCATCGAGGATCTGCTCAAGCTGGCGCCGATGCAGGACCGTGTCTATCGCCACCGCTGCGTAGAGGCGTGGTCGATGGTGATCCCCTGGGTCGGCTACCCGCTTGCCGAGTTGATCAAGCGCGTCGAGCCGACGGGGCGCGCCAAGTACGTCGCCTTCACCACCAAGTTGGACCCCGAAACGATGGTCGGAACACGCCTGCCGATGCTCGATTGGCCCTATGTCGAGGGCCTGCGGCTGGACGAGGCGATGCACCCGCTTACCCTGCTGACCTTCGGCCTGTACGGCGAGGTGTTGCCGAACCAGAACGGGGCCCCGATACGCGTGGTGGTACCCTGGAAGTACGGCTTCAAGAGTGCCAAGTCGATCGTGCGCGTCACATTTACCGAGCAGCAGCCGAAGACGGCCTGGAACGAGGCGGCGCCGAACGAGTACGGATTTTATTCGAACGTGAACCCGAAAGTCGATCATCCGCGCTGGAGCCAGGCGCGCGAGCGCCGAATCGGCGTAGACGGGTTTTTCACACCCAAGCACAAGACGCTCATGTTCAACGGCTACGCCGACCAGGTGGCCGGGCTCTACGCCGGCATGGACCTGAAGAAGTTCTTCTGAGAGCCGCTCGATGTGGCAGCCCCGCGGACGCCAGCTCGCCGCGATCAAGACCGCGCTATTCGCGTTGTGCCTCGTTCCATTCGCGCACCTCGTCTGGGGCGTGGCGTACGACGCGCTCGGCGCCAATCCGGTCGAGGCGGTGACGCATTCGACCGGCTGGTGGACGCTGTTCCTGCTTTGCGTGACGCTGGGGATTACACCGCTGCGGCGCGCCACCGGCGCGAACTGGCTGCTCAGGCTGCGCCGCATGCTCGGCCTGTACGCATTTTTCTATGTAGTGCTGCATTTTCTCACCTACATCTGGCTCGATCAGTGGTTTGACGTCCTGGCGATTACCAAAGACGTGCTCAAGCGACCCTACATCACGCTCGGCTTCACCTCTTTCCTGCTACTCATTCCGCTTGCAGCCACCTCGACCGACGCGATGCAGCGCCGGCTCGGGCGCAGCTGGCAGCGCGTGCACCGCTTCATCTACCTGATTGCGCTATTCGGCGTGCTGCATTTCTGGTGGCTGGTTAAACGCGACGTTACCGAGCCGGCACTGTTCGCGCTGGCGCTTGCGGGCCTGCTCGGGGTGCGCCTGTATTGGCTCTTGCGGCAACGCGCGCGCATTGCGCGCACCGCGATCGCTACGTCGGGCGGATGAGATAGCCGCCGGACTTTTCGTCGCGCTCGAGCGAAAGAAGCTTGCGCTTCTGGGCTTCTTCGAGCAGGTCCGAAAAGGCGCGAAAGCCGTAGTAGGACTCGTTGAAGCCGGGATTGCGGCGCTTGAGCGCCTGCTTGACCATCGAGCCCCAGATACGCTCGTCCTCGCCGCGCTCGGCCACCATGGCCTCCACCGTGCCCAGCACCAGGTCCATGGCTTCCTGGCGCTTGTCCTCGCCCGCAGTGGGCTCTTTCGCGGCTCCGGCGGGACGCGCCTCCCGGCGCTTGCGCGCGGCACGGCGCTTTGCCTCTTCTTCGCGCACCAGGTCGTCGTAGTAGATGAATTCGTCGCAATTGGCGATCAGCAGATCAGATGTCGAGTTTTTCACGCCGACACCGATGACCACCTTCGCGTTTTCGCGCAACTTGGAAACCAGCGGCGAAAAATCCGAGTCACCGCTGATGATGACGAAGGTATCGACGTGCGACTTGGTGTAGCACAGGTCCAGCGCGTCGACGACCATCCGGATATCCGCCGAATTCTTACCCGACTGCCGCAGGTGCGGGATCTCGATCAGCTCGAAGGAGGCGCCGTGCATTACGCTCTTGAACTCCTTGTAACGTTCCCAGTCGCAATAGGCTTTCTTCACCACAATGCTGCCCTTGAGCAGCAGTCGCTCGAGCACTCGGCTGATGTCGAATTGGGCGTATTTCGCGTCGCGCACGCCTAGGGCGATGTTCTCGAAATCGCAGAACAGCGCCATGTTTCGCGTTTCTGGGGGAGTGGCCATGCGGCTAGTCTAGCGCCTTCGGTGCCTGCGGTCCCGCCGGCACCGCGATCCCGGTTTGCGGCCGCCGGCGCCGCAGCCGCCCCGCAAACTGCTCGAAGTAGATATAGATTACGGGAGTGATGTAGAGCGTGAGCACTTGGGAAAGCAGCAGGCCGCCTACGACCGCGAGGCCGAGCGGTTGGCGAGCGTCGCCGCCGACGCCAAACGCGAGCGCGATCGGAAGGCTGCCCATTAGCGCCGCCATGGTGGTCATCATGATCGGTCGGAATCGGACCGTGCAGGCCTCGAGAATCGCCTCTTTGGGGGCGTTGCCGTGATTGCGCTGCGCCTCGATCGCGAAATCGATCATCATGATCGCGTTCTTCTTGACGATGCCAATCAGCATGATGATGCCGACGAAGGCGTACATGTTGAGATCGATGCCGAAAGCGAGCAGTGTCACCATCGCGCCAAGACCGGCGGTCGGCAACCCCGAGAGAATGGTGAGCGGGTGGATGAAGCTCTCGTATAGGATGCCGAGAACGAGGTAAATGACCACGATCGCGAGCAGCAGCAGGACGCCCATCCCCTGTAGCGAGTCCTCAAACGCCTGCGCAGTGCCGGAGAAGCTCGCAACGAGGGTGGGCGGTACCCGCTCCTGGCTCATCGCCTTGCGGATCGTGTCGATCGCCTGCGAAAGGGAAATCCCCGGTTTGAGATCGAAGGAAAAAGTCACCGCCGGCAGTTGTCCAAGGTGGCTCACGGTCAGCGGCCCGACCCCATAGGACAGCTTCGCGACGGCGCTCAGCGGCACCAGCGCGCCGCTGGTCGAGCGTACATACAGCATCGGCAGCACCGGCGGGCCCGTCTGGAAACGCGGCTCCACCTCGAGGATCACCCAGAACTGATCGGTCGCGGTATAGATGGTCGATATCTGCTGTGATCCGTAGGCCGCGCCAAGCGCGGTTTCGATCTGCTGCGCCGATACACCCAGCGCGGAAGCCCTGGCCCGGTCGAGCTCTACCAGGACCTGCGGCTGCCGGATTTGCAGATCGCTGGACACATCGACCAGGCTCGGAATCGACTTCAGCCTATTTTCGATGACCGGCACCCAGTGATACAGCTCATCGATGTTCGGTCCGCGCAGAACGTATTGATAGGGACTTTTGGTTAGCAGACCAATGCGAATCGTGGGTATGTTCTGCAGAAAAGCCTTGATGCCGACTAGGTTCGCCAGCTTCGGTCGCAACTGCCGAATCACTTCGTCGGCAGAGACGCGCTCAGAGCGCGGCTTGAGGGTGATAAACATGCGGCCACGATTGAGCGAGGGATTAAAGCCGCTCGCGCCGATAAACGACATTACGCCGTCTATGTTCGGGTTGCGGCTCACGATCGCGGCGACTCGCCGCTGCAGCGTCGCCATCGCGTCGAAAGATATGTCCTCTGGCGCCTCGGTGAAACAGAAGATCTGGCCCGTGTCTTCGGTCGGCAGGAATCCCTTCGGCATTCGCACGAACAGAAACCCGGTCGCGATCGTGATAAGCAGAAACACAAGCATGACGAACCGCCCATGGCGTATCGCCCACCTGAGCGTCACCTCGTACGCATCGCGCAGCGTTTCGAACGCGCGTTCGGAGAGCTGGTACAAACGACCGTGCATCTCCCCGTGATGCGGTTTCAGCAAGCGACTGCACATCATCGGGGTAAGCGTTAGGGACACGAAACCGGAGATCAGTACCGCGCTGATGATCGTCACCGCGAACTCATGCAGCAGGCGGCCGACGATGCCGCCCATGAAGAACACCGGTATGAATACGGCAGCGAGCGAAAGAGTCATCGACAGGATCGTGAACGAAATCTCGCGCGAACCATCCAGCGTCGCCTGATAGGCGCTCTTGCCGCTTTCCATGTGACGCGATATGTTCTCCAGCATCACGATCGCGTCGTCCACGACGAAACCTACGCATAGCGTGAGCGCCATGAGTGAGACGTTGTCGAGGCTATAGCCAAGCGTGTACATGATGGCGAATGTTCCGACGATCGCCATCGGCAAAGCGATGCTGGGAATCAAAGTGGCCGACAGATTGCGCAAAAACAGAAAGATCACCATGACCACGAGCACGAGCGCCAGAACCAGGGTGAACTGCACCTCGTCCACCGATTGGCGGATGATGCTTGAGCGGTCGTACAACACCTGAATCTTGATTCCGGCCGGGACCTCGGCGCGGAAGGTCGGCAAGAGTCTTCGTACCGCGTCTACCACCTGGATGGTATTGGTACCCGGTTGCCTATAGACGCCAAGCAGAATCGCACGCTTGTTCTTGTACCAGGCTGCGACCTTGTCTGTCTGCACTCCGTCGATAACGCGCCCCAGCTGCTCGAGGTGGATCGGCGAACCGTTGCGATATGCAACGATGATCGGGCGGAATGCGGCAGCGTCGAACAACTGGCCGTTGGCTTGAACGGCGAAGAGACGGTCCTTGCCGTAGAGAGTGCCGGTCGGCAGGTTTACGTTGGCCTGGCTGATCGCATTCTGCACCTCGTCGATTCCTATGCCGAGCGAGGCGAGCTTGCTCGGGTTCAACTGTATACGCACCGCGTACTGCTGCTGCCCGTACACCTGCACTTGGGCAACGCCATTGATGGTTGAAATGCGCTGGGCGAGAAAGTTCTCGGCGTACTCGTCGACGGTCGACAACGGCAGTGTCTCGGAGCTGAGCGCGAGATAGAAAACCGCGAAATCACCGGGATTGATCTTGCGAAACGACGGCGGAGCTGGCATCGCGGCGGGCAGTTGCCGGGCGGTCGCGGCGATCGCGGAATTTACGTCCTGCGCCGCGGCGTCGATGTTTCGGTCGAGCGTGAATTGCAGCGTGATCTGAGTCGTGCCCTGTCCGCTGATCGAGTACATCGAATCGATGCCGGCGATAGTAGAGAACTGCTTCTCAAGCGGCGTCGCCACCGCCGACGCCATGGTCTCCGGACTCGCGCCGGGCAACTCGGCGGTGACCTGGATTGTGGGGTAATCGACGTTCGGTAGCGAGCTGACCGGCAGCAGCGCGTAACCGACCACGCCAAACAGCAGAATGCCGACCATGACCAGGACGGTCATGATCGGACGGCGAACGAACAACTCCGAGAGATTCACGACTCGTCCGGACGTACGACCACTGTCACGCCTGGCGCGAGCCTCAGTTGGCCGCGCGTGATCACGGTCTCACCTTTGGCGAGCCCCGCGGAAACCACAGTCAGGTCGCCCTCGGTACGCGCAATTTTCACCTTGCGCACTTCCGTCGTCTTATCGGGCTTGACGACGAATACGAACTCCCCTTCCGGTCCTGTCTGCACCGCGAGCGAGGGCACCACGAGCGCGTCGTGCTGCTCGTAGAGCTTGACGTTTACGGTGACAAATTGGCCCGGCCAGAGCATCAGGTCGTGATTGTCAAACTGCGCGCGAAGTTTGATCGTTCCAGTGCTTTGATCCACTGCGTTATCGATGAATACCAGCCTTCCGGTGGCGAGCTGGCTGTGCCTCGTATCGGACGAAAGCACCTTGACCTCTAGCGGGCCATCCGCCATATGGCGACGAATCTCTGCAAGCTGCTGCTCCGGGACTCCAAACGTGACATAAATCGGTTGCACCTGATTGATGACTACTAGAGAGATGGTGTCATTGGCCTTAACCATGTTGCCGAGCTGCAACAGAACTCGTCCGACGTAGCCCTCGATCGGCGAGCGGATGGTGCAGTATTGAAGATTGAGGCGCGCGGTCTCGACCGCTGCCTCGCTTGCTTTGAGCGCTGCTTCAGCGGTTTCGGCAGCGGTTCGGATCTGCGTGTAGGCCTCGTTCGACACGAAGTGCTTCTCGAGCAGGTCGAAATAGCGCCGCTCCTGTGAGCGCGCTTGGTCGCGGCTCGCCGTGTCGCGCGCGAGGTTTGCCCCCGCCTGTCGCAAAGCCGCTTCGAATGGCCGCGAATCGAGCCGGAACAGCACCTCGCCTTTGCGCACCGCCTGGCCTTCGCGGAAATTGACGTCCACGATCTGGCCATCCACGCGCGCCTTTATTGCAACGGTCGAATAGGCGTCGACGTTCCCGATGGCGCTCAGGATTACGGGCATGTTGCGCTCGGCGGCGACGGCAACCGATACGGGAACCGCGGGTGTGCCGCCGGGCCGCTTCTTCTTTTCGTTTGCGCCACTGTCGGCGGCGAAGTGGGTGGCAGCGGTTCCCGCAAGCACTGCTGCCAGGACGATGCCCACCACCGACAGGGCTCGTGAACGGGAAGAGGTCGTCATCATGGGGGCCGGAGGGCCGGCCAAGGGAGGTGGGTTGTCTATGACGCGCTGGTAGGCGGTTCGCTCCAAGGCGCCGACAATCTACGGCAAGATCCTCTCCAGAGCAAAGAGATCTTCTGCCGTTTCCCGCGCTCGAATGAGGTGCGCCTGCGCGCCGTCGACCAGCAATTCCGCCGCCCGCGGCCTCGAGTTGTAGTTGGAGCTCATGCTCATGCCGTAGGCGCCGGCCGACATTATGGCCAGCAAGTCACCTGCCCCGGCGACCAGCGGGCGCTCCCGGGCAAGAAAGTCGCTGCTCTCGCACACCGGTCCGACCACGTCGTAAGCCACCGGCCGGGCGCCCGGGAGGGGCTCGCGCACGGCCCGCACTTCGTGCCAGGCGTCGTACAGCGCAGGGCGCAGCAGGTCATTCATTCCGGCGTCAACCACCAGGAAGCTCTTGTCTGCCCCGGGCTTGACGTACTCGACGCGCGTCAGCAGCAGCCCAGCGTTACCGATGATCGAGCGCCCCGGGTCCAGGATCAGCCCGGCGCGTCTGGTGCCGAGCGTGGCCAGGGCGCCGGCGACGAACTCGGCCACCGGCCGCGGGGCTTCGTCGCGGTAGCGAATGCCGATGCCGCCCCCGAGGTCGATGTGCGCAATCCGAATACCCGCGGCCTCGAGGCGCCCCGCCAGCGCGGCGACGCGCGCCGCGGCTTCGACGAACGGTGCGGGATCCGTGAGCTGCGAGCCGATGTGGCAGCCGATGCCAAGGATCTCGATGTTCGGCATTCGCGCTGCTTTGGCGTAGAGGCGCTCCGCGTCGTCGTGCGGAACTCCGAACTTGTTCTGTCGCAGCCCGGTCGAAATGTAGGGATGCGTTCTTGCATCGACGTCGGGATTGACCCGGAACGCTATCGGCGCCCGCCGGTCGAGGCTGCGGGCCACCGCATTGACCCGCTCGAGCTCGGGCTCCGACTCTAGGTTGATGCACCGTACTTCGGACTGCAGCGCCTGCTCGATCTCGAGCTCCGTCTTGCCGATCCCGGAGAACAGCGTTTTGCGAGGGTCTCCACCTGCGGCTAGAACGCGCGCCAACTCTCCGCCCGAGACGATATCGAAGCCCGCGCCAAGCTTCGCCATTAGCGCGAGCACCGCAAGATTCGAATTTGCCTTTACCGAGTAGCAGATAAGCGCGTCACACCCGGCAAGCGCGTGTGAATAGTCCGCGTAGGCAAGCTCGATCGCGGCGCGGGAGTAGATATAGCACGGTGTGCCGAACCGCCGCGCGAGCTCGTCGAGCGGCAACTGTTCGGCGCAAAGCGTGCCGTTGCGGTAGGCGAAGGCCACGCAGGCGGCTAGTTCTTTTCGGAGCCGCCGCTGCCCCGTTCGGTGTCCGCAGGATAAGGAACGGGCGTGTAAGGCTCAGCCTTGCGCGGCTTGACCCCGGGCGGCGGGTTGTCGCGAAAGTACAGGTCGCCCCTTTGTCCGCAGCCAGCGACGATCGCGAGAGCGGCGCTCACGGCAAGGAGAAATGCGGAACGCATCGCGTCGCGACAGGTAAAATAATCATGTTATCACGCACTGTCCCCCCATGACTGACTCGGAATTCGAAGTGCTCGCGGACGCTGCGCTTGGGCGTATCGAGCAGTCCATTGAGGCGAGCAATCTGGACGCCGACCTGCAATCCAAGGCGGGCGGCGTGCTCGAAGTCGAATTCGACAACGGCAGCAAGATGGTAATCAATCGCCACGGTGCGGCGCGCGAGATTTGGGTTGCGGCGAAGTCAGGGGGCTTTCACTTCCGCTGGGACGGCGCGGTGTGGCGGGACACGCGCGATGGCGATGAGCTGTTTGCGGCGCTGTCGAGACTAGTTTCCTCTCAGGGCGGGCGGAGCGTCGTGCTGCGCGGTTGACTTCGCATTGCAGGCGGCGCAGGCATCGTTGCCTGTTGCGGCGCGCCCGACGGTGCCGCCGTCGGCGTCGCGGCCGGCGCTGCCGGCACTGCCGGCGTCGTCGCGGTGGGCGGGACCGGGGCGTTCTCCTGGTAGAAATACTCCGGCGTCGGCTTGTCGTCGGGAATCGTCGGATCCGGCTGAGTTTCGACCAAAACTACCCCTGGCGGGGGCGCGAGCTCCATTTCCGGCACGCCCTTCAGCGCCTTTTCCATGAAATCCATCCAGATTGGCAGCGCTACGGACGCACCTGTCTGGTTTCGACCGAGCGTCTTCGGTTGGTCGAACCCGGCCCACGTGATGCCGACCAGCGTCGGCTGGAAACCGCAGAACCAGGCGTCCACGAACTCGTTGGTGGTTCCGGTCTTGCCCGCGATGTCGTCGCGCCCCAGCCGCGCGGCGCGCGCGGCCGTGCCGTAGCGGGTGACGTCCTGCAGCATGCTGTCAATGAGAAAGGCGTTTCTTGCGTCGATCACGCGCAAACCGTCGTCGCCCGCGTGCTGCGGGTGCGCGACGCCCAGGGGATTGCCGCGGTCGTCGACGATCTTTTCGATGAAATAGGGTTGCAGCAGGTACCCGCCGTTTGCGAAAACCGAGTAGGCACGCGCCATCTGCCAGGGCGTGACCGATCCCGCGCCCAACGCCATCGTCAGATAGGGCGGGTGCTTGTCCGCATCGAAGCCGAAGCGGGTGATGTAGTCCTGCGCGTACTTTGTGCCAATCGCCTGCAGGATACGGATTGAAACCATGTTCTTCGACTTAGCGAGTGCCGTGCGCATGCGCATCGGCCCTTCGAACTTGCCGTCATAGTTGTTCGGTTCCCAAGGCTGGCCGCCGGTGACTTCGGGGTCGATCACGATCGGTTCGTCCGCGATCACGGTCGCTGGCGTGAAACCCTTTTCCAGCGCAGCCGAATAGATAAACGGTTTGAACGACGACCCCGGTTGACGCCACGCCTGCGTGACATGGTTGTACTTGTTGCGGGCGAAGTCGAATCCGCCCACCAGTGCCCGCACCGCTCCGTCTTGGGGATCCACTGCGATGAACGCCCCTTCGATCTCGGGCAGCTGCACGATTTCCCAGCGATTGCGGCCAGTCTGCTCGACACGGACGATCGCGCCACGCTGGATGCGCATTCTGGGCGGCGCCGAGGAACGAAGCGAAGATGCCGCGAATTTCAGACCCTCGCCAGTGATCTGGATTGTGTCGCCGTTGCGCAAGGCGACCTCGACCTTGCGTGGCGACGCGGACAGCACGACCGCCGCGAGCAGCTCGTCGCTGTCGGCGTGGTCCGAGAGCGCCTCGTCGTAGTCCTCGTCTCGTGGCGCGTCGGCAAGCGAGACGAATCCCTCCGGCCCGCGGTAGCCATGTCGACGATCGTAATTCTCGAGTCCCTGACGCAGCGCGCTATAGGCAGCCTCCTGATCGGCCTTGCGGATCGTGGTGTAGACCCGAAACCCCTTGCTGTACGCGTCCTCCGGATACTGCTCGTGGACCGCTTGGCGCACCATTTCCGCGACGTACTCGGCGTGCACAGAATATTCGTTCACTTCGCGATGCGTGCGCACCTGCGCCGCGATTGCCTGTGCGTACTGGGCGTCGTCAATGTAGCCCAGCTCACGCATGCGGCGCAGTACATATTGCTGGCGTTTCTTGGCGCGCTGCGGGCTGGCGATCGGGTTGTAGCTCGAAGGCGCTTTCGGCAACCCCGCCAGCATGGCGGCTTCCGCAAGGCTAAGTTGGTCCAGAGATTTGCCGAAATAGGTCTGCGCGGCGGCCGCGAAACCGTAGGCACGCTGACCCAGGTAAATCTGGTTGACGTACAACTCCAGGATCTGATCCTTGGAAAGGCTGTGCTCGATCTTGAATGCGAGCAGCGCCTCGTACAGCTTGCGGGTGAAGGTCTTTTCAGAGGACAGGAAGAAGTTGCGCGCCACCTGCATGGTTATCGTGCTTGCGCCCTGTCGCTTGCCGCCTGCAATGAGGTTCGAGTACGCGGCCCGCAGGACGCCGACGTAGTCGATTCCGGCGTGCTGGTAGAAGCGTTCGTCCTCGGCCGAAATGATCGCTTCTTTCAGGACCTTCGGCACTTCGCTGATCGAGATTACCGAACGGCGCTCCTCGCCGAACTCGCCGATCAGTGCCCCGTCCTCGGTGTAGATTCGCAGCGGCACTTTCGGCTGATAATCGGTGAGCGAATGTAGCGACGGCAGGTTCGGATACGCGAGCGCAATGACCAGTGCGGCGACCGCCAACGCGACCGCCAAAGCGCCCGCCAGAAGCGCCAGCGGAAAGGTCAAAAAACGATGCCACATCAAGGGAGTTAGGACGGGCGAAGAGGGTTAGTCCCTCGAAGTCGAAAGGGGGGCATTATAGGGGGTCCGTCCGTGTGGAAAATTCACTAGACACTGGATAGAGTTGTTGCTAGCATTTAACGCAATTTCTACGTATTGCGCCTAAGCGGCCGGTACGCAAAGGAAAATAACGATGGAACTCGATATTTTCAAGCCGAAGGCGCTGCCGGTGTTCGGGCTGGATATAAGCTCGTCGTCAGTCAAAATGATCGAGATCGTCGACGCAGGCAAGGGAGCGTACCGCGTTGAACGCTATGCGATCGAACCCCTGCCGCGCGAAGCCGTGGTTGACGGCAACATAAACAATCTGGAAGCGGTCGCGGAATCGGTCAAGCGCGCGCACAAGCGCCTTGCGACGCGAACCAAGCACGTGGCGATGGCGGTGCCCTCGGGCGCAGTCATCACAAAGAAGATCATCGTTCAGGCAGGATTGCGCGAGGATGAGCTTGAGATCCAGGTAGAAACAGAGGCGAACCAGTACATCCCCTTCGCCCTTGACGAGGTGAACCTCGACTTCCAGCTTATTGGCCCGGCACCTTCCAACCCGGAAGAGGAAGAGGTCCTTATCGCAGCCACGCGCAAGGAAAAAGTCGAGGACCGCGTTGCGGTTGCGGAGTCCGCCGGGCTGAGAGCGCTCGTCATGGACGTCGAGTCGTACGCCCAGCAAAGCGCACTGGCGCTGGTCGTGCAGCAGCTGCCAAACGGCGGCAAGGATCAGAACATCGCCGTGGTCGATATCGGTGCCAACGTGATGAACGTTACCGTCCTGCGGAACGATCAATCGGTTTACACCCGCGAGCAGGCCTTCGGAGGCAACCAGCTGACGCAGGACATTGTGAGCCGCTACGGCATGAGCGTTGAAGAAGCGGAAAACGCGAAGCGCTCGGGCGGGTTGCCGGACGACTTCGAAACGGAGGTGCTGCGGCCTTTCATGGACAATCTTTCCATGGAAGTCCAGCGCGCGCTCCAGTTCTTCTTCACCTCGACGCAGTACAACGCAGTTGACCAGATCCTGCTGGCCGGAGGATCCGCGGTGATTCAGGGTCTCGACGAAGCGGTGAATACACGCACCCAGGTGCCTACCATGGTGGCGAATCCGTTCGCCGCGATGCAGACCTCTTCGCGTATTCAACTCAAGCGCCTGTTGGTCGACGCACCGTCGTTGATCATTGCATGTGGACTCGCCATGCGGAGGTTCGACCCGGCATGACGATTCGCATCAACCTACTTCCGCATCGTGACGAGCGCCGCAAGCGCGCACGCACGCATTTCGCCGTTGTCGCGGGCATGACCGCCATCCTCGGCGCCGTAATCTGGGGCGCGGGACACGTGCTGAATGCCAACCGCGTCGCCGCGCAGCAGGATCGCAACGCGTTCCTGAAGGGGGAAATTGCCAAGCTCGACAAGCAAATTGCGGACATCAAGAAACTCAAGGACGAAATTCAGGCCCTGCTTGCACGTAAGCAGGTCATTGAAACGCTTCAAGCGGACCGCGCTCAGACCGTTCATCTGCTCGATCAGCTCGTGCGCCAGATGCCCGAGGGTGTCTACCTCAAGAGCGTCAAACAGAAAGGACTATCGGTTCAGTTGGACGGTTATGCGCAGTCCAACGCCCGAGTTTCGACTCTCATGCGCAACATCGAATCCTCGCCATGGCTTGAGAAGCCGGAGCTGGTCCAGATTAAAGCCACCCAAGTAGACAAAAAGCGACTGTCGGAGTTCAACCTGAACCTTTCGCTCAAACCGCTCAAGCCTGAAGAGGAATCCAAAGGCGGCAAGGGCGGCAAGGCGCCGGCGAAGAAGGGCTGATCCATGGCGATCGACTTCAACAAGATCGTCGAAGATTTCCGGCGCCTCAATTGGCGCGACCCGGGCACCTGGCCGGTGTTGCCGAAACTCGCCGTGCTGCTGGGCATTCTCGTCGCGATCCCGGTGACTGCTTATTTCGTCGACTGGCAGGGTCAGCTTGACGAACTGGAGCGCGGAAGGCAGGAGGAATCGAAACTGAAGGACGCCTACGTCATCAAGAAACGCCAGTCGGTGAACCTCGATTTATACCAACAGCAACTGCGCGAGATCGATACCCAGTTCGGCGCGTTGCTGCGCCAGCTGCCCAACAAGTCCCAAATGGATGCCTTGCTCGTCGATATCAATCAGGCGGGCCTTGGGCGCGGTCTGCAGTTCGAACTGTTCAAGCCAGCCGCTGCGGAGATCATGAAGGAGTTCTACGCCGAGCTCCCGATCCAGGTGAAGGTCAACGGCACCTACCACGACATGGGTGCGTTTGCGAGCGACGTCGGACAGTTGTCGCGCATCGTTACGCTTAACGACGTGTCGATCACGGCCGCGAAGAACGGCACGCTGGAAATGGAAGCCACCGCGCGGACATTCCGCTACCTGGACGAAGAGGAAGTCGCTGCCCAGCGCAAAGCTCGGCAAGCCACCAAGAGAGGTGGCGGGCGATGAAAAGGTATCTCGTGTTGGCGACCATCCTGCTGCTCGCCGCCTGTGGCGGCGACGAGCATAGCGACCTGAGGCAGGAGTTGAACGCGTTGACCAAAGGTTTGCGCGGACACGTGAATCCGCTGCCGCAGGTCAAGCCATACGAGCCGGTCCCCTACACGGCGGAAGACCTGGTCGATCCTTTCCGCCCGGACCGCATCATCATCGCGCAACCCGGTAAGGGCGTCGGTGGCACGCCGGGACCAGACCTGAATCGGCCCAAGGAGCCTCTCGAGGCATTTCCGCTCGAATCGATCCAGATGGTCGGCACCATTACACAAGGCAAGGAGACCTTCGGCCTTGTAAAGGCAGGTTCGAATCTCTACCGGGTCAAGCAAGGCAACTACATGGGTCAGAATTTTGGCGTTATCACCTCGATCAACGAAAGCGAGATAAAACTGACCGAACTGGTCCAGGATGGTAGCGGCGAGTGGGTGCAACGCTCCAGCGCGCTGCAATTGCAGGAGGTAAGTAAACGATGAAAAAGCCAATCGGTCTCTATGCGCTCGCGCTGTGGCTCGCGGGAGCGGGCACCGCCCTTGCCCAAGTCAATAGTATCGAGGCTTTCAACGTCTTGCAGCAAGACAGCAAGACAATCGTACGGGTAACGACCAAGGAGGCGTTGAAGAGCGTTCCGCCGAACTTCGCCATTACCTCGCCTGCGCGCATCGCCTTCGATTTCCCGAATACTGTCAACGCGCTAGGACGTGCAAGCCAGGATATCGGCGAGGGCGCGCTGCGCAGCATGAACTTAGTGCCGGGCGCCGGCCGCACCAGGATGGTCCTGAATCTTAGCCGCTCGGTCCCGCATGAAGCCGCAATCGAGGGCAGGGACCTCGTCATCACGCTCTCGGCGCCGGCGATGGCTCAGAGCGGCGGCGGGGCGCACTTTGCCGAAGGCAAGGCCGACGTAACGCACGCCATCCGCAATATTGATTTTCGCCGTGGCGCGTCGGGCGCAGGGCGGGTCGTAGTGGATCTCTCGGACTCGTCGACCGGCATCGACATCCGGCAGCAGGGCCAGAGCATCGTGGTCGATTTCCTCAAGACATCGCTGCCGGAGAGCCTGCGCAAGCGGTTTGACGTCAACGACTTCGCGACACCGGTCCAGACCATAAGCGCGTATCAGCAGGGCGACAATGTGCGTATGGTTATCGAACCCAAGGGGCAGTGGGAACACAACGCCTATCAGTCGGATAGCCAGTTCGTCGTAGAGGTCAAGCCGGTCACCGAAACGTCCAAGCTCCCGGGGCAAGGAAAGTACACGGGAGAGAAGCTGTCGCTCAACTTCCAAAACGTCGAAGTGCGGGCGGTGCTGAATGTGATCGCCGACTTCACCGACCTCAACATCATTACCAGCGACTCGGTGACGGGAAACATCACGCTGCGTCTAAAGGACGTGCCGTGGGACCAGGCGCTGGACATCATCCTGCAGACGCGCGGTCTCGACATGCGCAAGAGCGGCAACGTGATCTGGATTGCGCCGCGTGACGAGCTTGCTACGCGCGAGAAGCTCGCGCTCGAAGCGGCGCAGCAGATCAACGATCTAGAGCAGACGCGCACCGAGTCGTTCCAGATGAACTACCAGAAGGCATCGGACGTACAGAAGCTTCTGTCTGAACCGAACCAGCGCATTCTGTCTAAGCGCGGCAGCGCGGTCGTTGATCCGCGCACGAATACGCTGTTCGTCCAGGACACGCCGAGCCGGCTTGAAGAGGTGCGCAAGCTGATCGCCAAAATCGACGTGCCCGTGCGACAAGTCATGATCGAGGCGCGCATCGTTGAAGCGAACGACACGTTCAGCAAGAACTTAGGGGCGCGCCTCGGGTTCAATCAGACCGCGCCGGCAAAGTTTCTCGGCAGCGGCCAAACTAGTGTGGTTGCCGGCGGTGGACTGGCGGCGACAGGTTTTCAGACCGGGCAATCTTCGACGGTGCCGGACTTCCTAAATCAAGCAACCAGCGTGAATTTGCCGGCGGCGGGATTGAATTCTTTCAGCGCGGGTCAGTTCTCGTTCGTCCTTTTCGACAACGCGATGACAAAATTCCTCAATCTTGAGATCAGCGCGCTCGAGGCCGACGGCAAGGGCAAGATAATTTCGAGTCCGCGCGTGCTTACCGCCGATCAGGTCGAGGCGGTGATCGAGCAGGGCACGGAGATACCCTACCAGCAGGCGACCTCCTCCGGCGCGACGGCGGTTTCGTTCCAAAAGGCCAGCCTGTCGCTCAAGGTCAAACCGCAGATCACGCCTGACGGCAACGTGATCATGACGCTTGACGTCAACAATGATTCGGTTGGCACGACCACGCCCGCTGGCGTGCAAATCAACACCAAACACGTAAAGACGGAAGTGCTCGTAGACAATGGGGGTACCGTGGTAATCGGCGGGATCTACCAGCAAAGTGACCGGACCGACATAACGAAGATACCGCTGTTCGGTGACCTGCCTTTCGTGGGCTGGATGTTCAAGAACAATCAGACCAGTTCGAGCAAGACCGAGTTGCTCGTATTCATCACGCCCAAGGTCGTAAACGAGCGTCTTACCGTTCGCTGATTTGCCGCGTCTCCTCTGGACGTTACGGCCGGGCCCTCCCGGCCGTTTTCTTTTTCGACTTCGCCGTACGGCTACAATAGGCCCGTGAAACCGGGCAGCAACATCTACCTCGTTGGCATGATGGGCGCGGGCAAGACGACCGTGGGGAAGCTCATTGCCCGGCGCCTGAAACGCCGCTTCGTGGACTCCGATCAGGAAATCGAGCGACGCTGCGGCGTTCGCATTCCGGTAATTTTCGATATCGAAGGCGAGCACGGATTTCGCGCGCGGGAGGAGCAGGCCATAGCCGAGTTGGCGATGCTCGAGGGCGTAGTGCTGGCGACGGGAGGTGGCGCCGTGCTGTCGGCGGAAAATCGGCGCCAGCTCGCCTCGCGCGGCACCACGGTCTATCTGCACGCGCGGCCTGAGGATCTGCACCGGCGGCTGCGGCACGACAAGAACCGGCCGCTGCTCGACACGCCGGATCCGGCGCGGCGCCTCGCACAGCTGTACCTGCAGCGGGATCCGCTCTACCGCCAGGTCGCGGACATCGTGCTCGAGACGGGCACGCAATCCGTCCAGGCGCTCGCTCGCGACTTGCTGGCAAAGATCGAGGAAAGATGCAAAGTCTCCGCGTAGAGCTTGGCGAGCGCGCGTACGCGATCCATATCGGCGCCGGAATCCTCGATGATTCTTCCTTGTATGCAGAACACGTCGGAGCGGGGCGCGCCGCGATAGTGACCAACTCCGTCGTCGCACCGCTCTATCTGGAGCGTTTGCGGCGCGCGCTAGCCGCCGCTGACGTCGACACGGTCGAAATAGTGGTTGCAGATGGCGAGCAGGCCAAGGACTGGCGTACGCTCGATCGCATATTCGATGCGCTGCTTGCGGCCCGTTGCGACCGGCAGACACCGATCATCGCGCTGGGCGGCGGCGTCATCGGCGATCTCGCGGGGCTCGCGGCGGCGGTGTATCAGCGCGGCGTGCCCTTCATTCAGGTGCCAACCACGCTGCTCGCGCAGGTCGACTCATCGGTCGGAGGCAAGACCGCGATAAACCATCCTCGCGGTAAGAACATGATCGGCGCCTTTTACCAGCCGCGGGTGGTCGTGTCCGACGTTGCGACGCTCGCGACGCTCCCGCCGCGCGAGCTGCGTGCCGGCCTGGCTGAGGTGATCAAGCACGGCTTCGCGCTCGACGGCGCGTTCGCCCTGTGGATCGAGGCGAACATCGAGCGCCTGGTGGCCGGGGAAGCCGATGCGCTCGTCCACGCGGTGAGGCGTTCCTGCGAGCTCAAGGCAGAGGTGGTCGCTGCCGACGAGCGCGAGAGCGGCCGGCGAGCGGTGCTCAACTTCGGCCATACTTTTGCCCATGCGATTGAAACCGGCATGGGCTACGGCAAATGGCTGCACGGCGAGGCGGTGGCGGCGGGAATGGTGATGGCGGCGGAACTGTCTGTGCGCGCCGGACTGATCAGCGAGGGCGACACTCGGCGATTGCGCGATCTGATCGCCCGCGCCGGCCTGCCGGTCGCAGGTCCTGCGGAGCTGCCGCCTGCACGCTACCTTGAGCTGATGGCGGTCGACAAGAAGGTCGTACACGGCCGCGTTCGCTTCGTGTTGCTCGATGGCATCGGCCGCGCGGTCCTGCGGGCGGATCCGGGCGAACGACTGGTACGGGAAGCGATCGCCGCTGCGACGGCCGCTGCTGCTGCAACGCACTAGCAGCGCCATCGTGGCAAACCCTTGTAGCAGCTAGCCCGAAAAGGTATATTTCCCAGTTCGCCCGCCGCTTTTGTGCGCAGCGGCGAAGCTTGAGAAGCTACTTTGTATTCAAAGGCTTAAACGTGGACAAGCGAATCTCCTCGGATCCTCTCGGCCTGTATGACCCCAAATATGAACGCGATGCCTGCGGCGTGGGATTCGTCGCGCACATCAAGGGGAAGAAGTCGCATGCGCTGATCGGGCAAGGATTGACGGTGCTGCGCAACTTGACCCACCGTGGCGCGGTAGGCGCCGACCCGAAGGCCTCCGACGGCGCAGGCATCCTGGTACAGCTCCCGGACAAGCTCTTCCGGGAGGACTTGGCGAAGCAAGGCGTCAAGCTACCGCCGTTCGGCCAGTACGGCGTCGGCATGGTGTTCCTGCCGCGCGAGCCGGCGAGCCGGTTCGCTTGCGAGTACGAAATTGAGCGTGCAATCAAGGACGAGGGACAAGTGCTGCTTGGGTGGCGCGACGTGCCGGTCGACGGCTCTGATCTGGGCGAGTCGGTCAGACAGGTCGAGCCGACGATTCGCCAGGTGTTCGTCGGCCGCGGCAGGGGCGTCACAGTTACGGACGCGCTGGAGCGCAAGCTGTACATCATTCGCAAGAGCGCTGGGCACGCGATCCAGGCGCTCAACCTCGCGCACGGCAAGGAGTACTACGTTCCGTCAATGTCGGCGCGCACCATCGTCTACAAGGGCATGCTGCTTCCACACCAGGTCGGGGAGTACTACCTCGACCTCAAGGACCCGCGCATGGAGTCCGCCCTGGCGCTGGTGCATCAGCGCTTTTCAACCAACACTTTCCCCAGCTGGGACCTGTCGCACCCGTTTCGCATGATCGCGCACAACGGCGAGATCAATACTCTGCGCGGCAACGTAAACTGGATCCGGGCGCGACAGGGCGCGATATCCAGCCCGATCCTCGGCAACGACCTGGGCAAGATCTGGCCCCTCATCTACGACGGGCAGTCGGATTCGGCGTCGTTCGACAACGCGCTCGAGCTGCTGGTCATGGCGGGCTATTCGGTCGCGCACGCCATGATGATGATGATCCCCGAGGCGTGGGAAAACCACACCCTGATGGACCCCAGTCGGCGAGCGTTCTACGAATATCACGCTGCGATGATGGAGCCCTGGGACGGACCGGCCTCGATCGCGTTTACCGACGGCCGCCAGATCGGCGCGACGCTCGACCGCAATGGCCTGCGGCCGTCGCGCTACGTGGTCACCGACGACAATCTGGTGATCATGGCTTCCGAAGTCGGCGTGCTGCCGGTGCCGGAGGAGCATATCGTCAAGAAATGGCGTCTGCAGCCGGGCAAGATGTTCCTGGTCGATCTCGAGAGAGGGAGAATCATCGACGACAAGGAATTGAAGGAGTCCCTCGCCTCGGCCAAGCCCTACGCCGAGTGGATCGAGCGCATCCGGGTCAAGCTCGACGGGCTGCCTGCGCCGAGGGAGAAACGCGAGCCCGCGCGCGCCAGTCTGCTCGATCGCCAGCAGGCGTTCGGTTATACGCAGGAGGATCTCAAGTTCCAGATGATCCCCATGGCTGAGCAGGGGCAGGAGCCGGTCGGCTCGATGGGCAACGACTCACCGCTCGCCGTGCTGTCGAACAGGGACAAGACCCTCTATCAGTACTTCAAACAGCTGTTCGCGCAGGTCACGAATCCGCCGATCGACCCGATCCGCGAGGAGCTCGTGATGTCGCTGGTGTCGTTCATCGGTCCCAAGCCGAACCTGCTCGGGATCGACGAGATGAATCCGCCGCTGCGGCTCGAGGTATCGCAACCGGTGCTCGACTTCGAGCAGATGGAGACCATCCGCCACATCGAGAACTATACCGACGGCAAGTTCAAGTCCTGCGAGCTTGACATCACCTATCCGTTGGCTTGGGGCAAGGAAGCGATCGAAGCGCGCCTCGCGTCCTTGCGCGCGCAGGCCGAGGACGCGGTGCGCGCCGGCACCTCGATCATCATCCTGTCGGACCGCAAAATGGACCGCGACAATGTCGCAATCCCCGCGCTGCTCGCCCTTTCGGCAATTCATCAGCATCTGGTCGGCAAGGGGCTGCGCACGTCGACCGGCCTGGTGGTCGAGACCGGGTCGGCGCGCGAAGTTCATCATTTCGCCCTGCTCGGCGGCTACGGCGCCGAAGCGGTGCATCCCTATCTCGCGTTCGAGAGCCTCATCGAACTCGCCGGGCAGGCACGGCTCGCCCAGGGGATCGACGCCCACAAGGCGTGCAAGCAATTCATCAAGGCGATCGGCAAGGGTCTGGCCAAGGTAATGTCCAAGATGGGCATTTCCACATACATGTCCTACACCGGAGCGCAGATCTTCGAGGCGGTCGGCCTGTCGCGCGCGCTGGTCGACAAGTATTTCAGCGGTACCACCTCGTCGGTCGAGGGCATCGGCGTCTTCGAAGTGGCGGAAGAGGCGATTCGGATACACCGCGCCGCCTTCGACGAGGAAAACCCTGTGCTCAGGAACGCGCTGGATGCGGGCGGCGAGTACGCCTGGCGCGTGCGCGGGGAAGAGCACATGTGGACGCCGGACGCAATTGCAAAGCTGCAGCACGCGACGCGTCGCAAGTCGTACTCGACCTATAAGGAGTACGCAGGCATCATCAATGACCAGTCGAAGCGCCACATGACCTTCCGCGGCTTGTTCGAGTTCCGGTTCGACCGCGCCCAGCCGGTTCCGATCGACGAGGTCGAGCCCGCCGCCGAGATCGTCAAGCGCTTCTCGACCGGCGCCATGTCGCTCGGCTCGATCTCCACCGAGGCGCACACGACCCTCGCGGTGGCGATGAACCGCATTGGCGGCAAGTCGAACACTGGCGAAGGCGGCGAGGACCGGCGCCGTTACGCGCCGGTCAAGCCGGGTGAAACGCTCGCCTCGCGCCTAGGCAGGGGCCGGGTCGAGGCCGACATCGCGCTCAAGGAGGGCGACTTGCTCAAGTCCAAGATCAAGCAGGTCGCCTCCGGGCGCTTCGGCGTGACCGCCGAGTACTTGGCGTCGGCCGAGCAGATCCAGATCAAGATGGCGCAAGGCGCCAAACCGGGTGAGGGCGGGCAGCTCCCGGGACGCAAGGTTTCCGAGTACATCGCGGAGCTTCGTTTCTCGACCCCTGGCGTCGAGCTGATTTCGCCGCCGCCGCATCACGACATCTACTCAATCGAGGACTTGGCTCAATTGATCCACGACCTCAAGAATGCGAACCCGAGGGCTTCGATCAGCGTCAAGCTCGTGTCCGAAGTCGGGGTCGGCACGGTAGCGGCTGGCGTGACGAAGGCGAAGTCCGACCACGTGACTATTTCCGGCCACGACGGGGGCACTGGCGCATCGCCCTGGTCGTCGATCAAGCATGCCGGCACGCCATGGGAGCTGGGCCTGGCGGAAACACAGCAGACGCTGGTACTCAACCGGCTGCGCGGCCGAATCGCGGTTCAGGTCGACGGACAGATCAAGACCGGGCGCGATGTAGTGATCGGCGCCATGCTCGGAGCCGACGAGTTCGGCTTCGCCACTGCACCGCTGGTGGTCGAGGGATGCATCATGATGCGCAAGTGCCACCTAAACACCTGCCCGGTCGGGGTCGCCACTCAGGACCCCGTGCTGCGCAAGAAATTTTCGGGCAAGCCGGAATACGTGGTGAACTTTTTCTTCTACGTAGCGGAAGAAGTGCGCGAGCTCATGGCGAGCTTGGGCATCCGCAAGTTCGACGATCTGATCGGCCGCACGGCGCTGCTCGACATGCGCAAGGGGATCGAGCACTGGAAGGCGAAGGGACTCGACTTTTCGAAAGTCTTCTATATGCCGAACATGCCGCAGGACGTGGCGCGCTTCCACAGTGAGGCGCAGGACCACGGTCTGGAGAAGGCGCTGGACAACCGCCTAATCGAGCTGGCTCAGCCCGCCATCGAGCGCGGCCAGGCGATCTCAATCGACATGCCGATCCGGAACATCAACCGCACGGTCGGCACTATGCTGTCGTCGGAGATTGCGCGCCGCTACGGGCATGACGGCCTGCCCGACGACACCATTCACGTACGGCTGGCGGGATCGGCCGGCCAGAGCTTCGGCGCATTCCTGGCCAAGGGCGTGACGCTCGACCTGATCGGAGACACGAACGACTACTGCGGCAAGGGACTGTCGGGCGGGCGCATCAGTGTGCAGCCTTCGCCGAAGTTCCGCGGTGATCCGGCGCTCAACATCATCACCGGCAACGTCGTGCTCTATGGCGCGATCGCGGGAGAGGCCTACTTCCGCGGCGTCGCGGGCGAGCGCTTTGCAGTGCGCAATTCCGGCGCACACGCCGTGGTGCAGGGCGTCGGGGATCACGGTTGCGAGTACATGACTGGCGGCACGGTCGTGGTGCTCGGCACGACCGGCCGCAACTTCGCCGCAGGCATGTCGGGTGGCATCGCCTACGTGCTGGACGTCGACGGCGACTTCGTCAACCGCTGCAATCCCGCGATGGTCGATCTGGAGCCGGTCCTGTCGGAATCCGAGCAACAGGCCAAGCTGATCACGGACTTGTGGCATCTCGGGCAGGCGGACGAGACGCTGCTCAGGCAGTTGCTCGAGAAGCACGTTCGCTATACCGGCAGCAGCAAGGCGCAGGAGATCCTCGATAACTGGGCGTCGTACCGGTCGCGGTTCGTCAAGGTCTTTCCGCGCGAGTATCGGCGCGCGCTGGGGGAGCTGGCCGTGGCGCAGAAGAAGGCGGCGGCCTAGATGGGCAAGGTAACCGGCTTTCTCGAGTACCGGCGTCTGCAGGAAGCGAGCGAGGATAAGGAGGCGCGAAAGAAGCACTACCGCGAGTTCGTCCTGCACCTGAGCGACGACGAGGCGAAGGTCCAGGGCGCGCGCTGCATGGACTGCGGAATCCCGTTCTGCATGTCCGGCTGTCCGGTCAACAACATCATTCCGGATTTCAACGATCTAGTCTACCGGCAGGACTGGAAGGCTGCGATCGAGTCGCTGCACTCGACCAACAACTTCCCCGAATTCACCGGGCGGGTCTGTCCCGCGCCGTGCGAGGAGGCTTGCACGCTTCGCATCAACGACGATCCCGTCGGGATCAAATCGATCGAGCACGCGATCATCGACAAAGCCTGGGAAGAGGGTTGGGTTGCTCCGCGTCCGCCCTCGCACAAGACCGGCAAGAAGGTCGCCGTGGTCGGCTCGGGGCCGGCGGGGCTTGCGTGTGCTCAGCAGCTAGCGCGGGTCGGGCACGACTTGGTCGTGTTCGAGAAGAACGACCGCGTCGGTGGGCTGCTGCGGTACGGCATTCCAGACTTCAAGATGGAGAAGTGGCTGATCGACCGCAGGCTCGAGCAGATGGAAGCCGAAGGGGTCGAGTTCCGCGTCAATCACGTGATCGGGCAGGCACCGGTTGGTGCGGGAAACAAGCAGGCGAAGCCGGTCAGCGCGAAGAAGCTGCTGGCGGAGTTCGACGCGATCGTGCTCACAGGTGGCGCCGAACTGCCGCGCGACCTGCCGGTGCCTGGGCGCGAGCTCGACGGGATCCACTTCGCAATGGACTTTCTACCGCTTCAGAACCGGCGCGTGGCCGGCGACAAAAACGTAGAAGACCTGTGGGCGAGCGGCAAACATGTGGTTGTGATAGGCGGCGGCGACACCGGATCGGACTGCGTCGGGACCTCCAACCGGCACGGCGCGGCGTCGATCACGCAGTTTGAACTTCTGCCGATGCCCCCCGACCTCGATCGCAATCCGGTGTGGCCGTACTGGCCGCAACGGCTGAGAACGTCCTCTTCGCACGAGGAGGGTGCCGAGCGCGACTGGTCGATCGCCACCAAGGAATTCGTCGGCGCGGACGGAAAGGTCAAGGCACTCAAAGCGGTTCGCCTCGAGTGGAAGAACGGCAAGATGAGCGAGCTGCCCGGCAGCGAGTTCATTCTGCCCGCGGACCTCGTGCTGCTAGCGATGGGTTTCGTTTCGCCGATCCAGGCCGTGCTCGACGCGTTCGGCGTGGAGAAGGACCCGCGCGGCAATGCCAAGGCGACCACCGACGGCGACGACTGCTATCTGACCAGCGCGCCGAAGGTGTTCGCCGCCGGCGACATGCGCCGCGGCCAGTCTCTGGTGGTGTGGGCGATACGCGAGGGACGTCAGTGCGCCCGTGCGGTCGACGAATTTTTGATGGGCTTTTCCGAGCTTCCGAGATGACGTCCTGCGCCTTCGTGCTCCAATGCGGGCAAAGGCGAGGCGCGGTGTTCGGGGGCGACTAAACGCTTTCATGCCGCTATCCGTGATCGTGCTTGCCGCGGGTCAGGGTAAGCGCATGCACTCCTCTCTGCCGAAGGTGCTGCACCGGCTGGCGGGGCGTCCGCTGCTCGCCCACGTGCTGCTGGCGGCGCGGGAGCTCGATCCGGCGCGGACCGTGGTGGTCCACGGCCACGGCGGCGCCGACGTCCGATCGGCCTTCGATGACGCCGGCGTGACGTGGGTGGAACAGGCGGCGCAGCAGGGAACCGGGCACGCGGTCATGCAGGCGCTGCCCGAGATTCCTCCGGGCGACGACGTGCTGATTCTTTACGGCGACGTGCCCTTGATCGGAGTCGAGACGCTCAGGCGCCTTGCCCAGGCGACGCGTGGCGGACTCGCGATACTCACTGCGGACGCGCCCGACCCGGACGGCTACGGCCGCGTGGTTCGCGGCGCGCAGGGCGAGGTGCTGCGCGTGGTCGAGCAGCGCGACGCGAGTGCGGCCGAGCTTGAGCTGCACGAGGTGAATGCCGGCTTTCTCTGCGCGCCAGCCAAGCGGCTGGGCAGGTGGTTGGCGCAGGTTCGCAACCACAATGCCCAGAAAGAATACTACCTAACCGACGTAGTGGCGCTCGCGGTTTCAGACCGCGTCGCGGTGGCGGCAGTGAAGGCACGCGACTGGGCCGAGGTTGCCGGGGTGAATTCCAAGCGCGAGCTGGCTGCGCTTGAGCGTGAGCTCCAGCGCCGCGAGGCCGAGCGCCTGCTCGAGGCTGGCGTGACGCTCGCCGATCCGGCCCGTGTGGACGTGCGCGGCAGCCTGGAGTGCGGGCGCGACGTCGTGCTCGATGTGAATTGCCAGTTCGAAGGGCGGGTGCGGCTGGGAGACGGAGTGCGCATCGGGCCCAACTGCGTGCTGCGCAACGTGAACATCGCCGCCGATACTGAAGTGCTTGCCTTTTCGATGCTTGAGGACGCCGAGGTCGGCGCGCGCTGCCGCGTCGGGCCTTACGCGCGGCTGCGGCCTGGCGCAAGCCTGGGCGAGGGAGTGCACATCGGCAATTTCGTCGAGGTGAAGGCGAGCCGCCTCGGGGCCGGCACCAAGGCCAATCACCTCGCATATATCGGGGACTCGGAGGTCGGCGCGCGGGTAAACATCGGCGCCGGAACCATTACCTGCAACTACGACGGCGTAACCAAGCACCGAACCGTGATCGAGGATGACTGCTTCATCGGCTCGGATGCGACCCTGGTGGCGCCGGTCAGGATCGCCAAAGGCTCGTACATCGGCGCCGGGTCCACCATCAGCAAGGATACCCCGCCAGGGCAGCTGACCGTGGCGCGCGCCAAGCAGGTTTCGATTCCTGCGTGGAAGCCGAACAGGAAGAAGAGCTGACGGCATGTGCGGCATCGTCGCCGCGGCGTCGCGCCGCGACATCGTTCCGGTCCTGGTCGAGGGTCTGCGACGGCTCGAGTACCGCGGCTATGACTCGGCGGGTGTCGCAGTGCTGGGCGCGCAAGACAAACCGCAGCTCAAGCGGCTGCGTGCCGTGGGCCGCGTCGCCGAGCTTGCGTCGCAGATAGAGGCGCAGAAGCTCGGCAGCGAGACCGGAATCGCCCACACGCGCTGGGCCACGCACGGTGCGCCGAGCGAGAAGAATGCGCATCCGCACGTTTCCGGCGGCCTCGCGGTGGTTCACAACGGGATCATCGAAAACCACGAGCAGATTCGCGCGCGCCTGAGGGGCGAAGGCTATGCCTTCTCCTCGGAAACCGACAGCGAAGTTATCGCGCACCTCATCGCCCATCTGCGCAGGAGCAGTCCGGACCTGCTCTCGGCAGTATGCAAGGCGGCGGGCGAGCTGGTGGGCGCGTTCGCCATCGCCGTGGTGTCGCAAGACGATCCGCATGCCGTCGTACTGGCGCGCAAGGGCGCGCCGCTGCTGCTCGGCCTAGGCGAGGGCGAGAACTTTGCCGCCTCGGATGCCTCGGCGCTGATCCAGGTCACCTCGCGCGTGATCTATCTCGAAGACGGTGACTGCGCCGAGATTCGCCCCGACGGGGTGCGCGTGCTCGACGCGCGCGGAATCCGAGTCGAGCGTCCGGCGCATGTGTCGGAGATGACTGCGCAGGCGGTCGAGCTCGGGCCGTACCGGCACTACATGCAGAAGGAGATATTCGAGCAGCCGGGGGCGCTCGCCAATACGCTGGAGGCGGTCGCGGCCGCAAATTCCGTGCAGCCGGGCCTGTTCGGCGCGGACGCGGCCGGCATGCTGAAGGACGTACCCTCGGTGCAGATCGTCGCCTGCGGCACGAGCTACCACGCAGGGATGGTGGCGCGCTACTGGATTGAGTCGATCGCGCGTCTGCCGGCGCAGGTTGACATCGCGAGCGAATACCGCTACCGCGAGGTGGTGCCGGACCGGCACGGGCTTTTCGTCACGATCTCGCAGTCTGGCGAGACCGCCGACACGCTTGCAGCGCTGGAGTATGCAAAATCGCTCGGCATCGAGCGCACGCTGTCGATCTGCAACGTGCCGGAAAGCTCGCTCATTCGCGCCTCGCGCCTGCGCTTCCTGACCCGCGCGGGCCCCGAGATCGGCGTCGCTTCGACGAAGGCCTTCACGACCCAGCTCGGGGCGCTCTTTCTGCTCGTGCTGGTGCTGGCGAAGCTGGGGCGCCGTCTTTCGCCGCCGGCAGAGGAGGGACTGCTCAAGGCCCTGCGGCACGCGCCGGCGGCGCTCGGCAAGGTGCTGGAAACCGAACCGCAGGTTCAGCGCTGGGCGGGGCGCTTCGCGCAGAAGCATCACGCCCTGTTCCTCGGGCGCGGAATCCATTGGCCGATCGCCATGGAAGGCGCGCTCAAGCTAAAGGAAATCTCCTATATCCATGCCGAGGCCTATGCCGCGGGCGAGCTCAAGCACGGGCCGCTGGCGCTGGTCGACCGCGACATGCCGGTGGTAGCAGTGGCGCCGGGCGACGCGCTGGTGGAAAAGCTCAAGTCCAATCTGCAGGAAGTCCGCGCCCGTGGCGGTGAGCTGTACGTCTTTGCCGATCGTGAGACCCAGATCGAGCAAAGCGATACGGTGCACGTGATCCGTCTCGCCGAGCATGCGGGCCCCCTGTCTCCGATCCTGCACGTGGTGCCGCTGCAGCTGCTCGCATACCACGCCGCGCTGGCGCGCGGTACCGATGTCGACAAGCCGCGCAATCTGGCCAAGTCGGTCACTGTGGAGTGAGCCGCGGTTTGCGCCTAGTTCTCGAAGCTGAGGAACTCGCGCCGGAACTCGACCACCTTCACCAGGTAGCGGCGCGTTTCCCGGTAGGGAAGGTGGCGGCGCAAGCGATCATAAACGGCGGGCGGTTGCATCGCATTGATGCGGTTGACCGCCGCGACGCGGTCCGCGGCGAAGGCGCGCAGGACGTTGCCGGGCCCGGTGTTATAGGCCGAGATCACGCAATATTCCCGCGAGACAGGATTGGCGACGACGTCGAGCTGATCCTGAGACAACAGGGCCAGATAGGCGGTGCCGAGCTCGATGTTGTTGGCGGCATCGAATAGGAATTCGCGCGTGGGCATCTCGTCCCGGCCGCTGATGCGACGGTAGGCCGCCCGGCCGCCGCTCGCGGGCACGAGCTGCATCATGCCGTAGGCGGGCGCAGGGCTGACCGCGAATGGGTTGAAATTGCTCTCGGTGCGGATGATGGCGAACACGAGGCTCGAGCTGACGTTGTTTTGCGCCGCAAACCTTTGCACCAACGGACGGTACTTCCTCGCCTGGCTGCTCTCGAAGTTCGGCGTCATGCGGATCTTTACGAACAGTGCCTTCGCTACGCCGCCGCGCAGCTTCACGTCGCGCGTCGCCGAGCGCGCGCGCAGCAGGTAATCGGCGAAGCGCTCGGCCTGCGCCGGGCTGTCGATCGGCTTGCCTTCGCGGTCCAGCACCAGTCCGAGAAGGTAGGGCTGGCTCGAGCTCGTCAGGGCGACCGACTTGTCGGAGTAGAGGTCGACTGCGCGCGGGTCGTCGGGGGTAAGCAAAGTCGTGATGATCGCGTTCTTCAGGCTCGCGCCCGGCTCCTGCCGGTCGACGGTCTCGACCGTGATTTCGCCGGTGTCGAAGTCGACCACCGCGCGGCTTCTGTAATTCTGCGTGTATTTGACATAGCGCGTGCGGCTCGGAAGCTTGACCTCCTTCGGCCCCCAGCTCGCGCGCGCCTTGCCGGACAGGAACGCCTGTAGCCGCGAGAAATCCCGTTTCGCAGCGCGCAGGTCCGCCAGCAGGACGCGCGGGTCGCGCTCATAGAGCTCGGCGCGGTGCTTGAGCGCCCCTCGTAGCGCTGCCTCGGGGTCGCGGGACGCCGCGATATTCACAAGCGTCAGCGGTGACGGGCCCGATTGGCAGGCCGTCAGCAGCGCGGCCGTGAGCGCGCAGAGCGAGAGGCGCTTGAGCATGTTCACGGGTTGTACGCTGAGTTATCCTTGCCTTGCAAGTTTCATTGTCGGGAGGGCCATGTCGAGATTCCTGGCCGTGGTATTGGTCCTGTACATCGGAGCGGCACATGCCGCGCCCGACGAATTCGCGTTCGGCGATGCGAAGCAGGGCCAGAAGCTTTATGCGGCAAAGTGCGCGGCTTGCCACGCGGCTCAGTTCGGCGGCGACGGCTCGCGCGTGTTCACGCGCCCTGACCGGAGGATCCACACTCCAGCGGCGCTGCTCGCGCAGGTGCAGGACTGCAACGTGCGCGCCCGTGCGGGATTGTCGGCCGAGGACGAGCAGAGCGTTGCGGCCTGGCTGAACGAGCGCTACTACAAGTTCAAGTAGGAACGACCGCCGTCGCCTCGAGCTCGATCTTGGCCGGGTGATCGAGCAGGTCGGATACGAAAATCATGCTCATCGCCGGGAAGTGCCGCCCCATGTGGCGGCGCCAGATCGCGCCGAGCTCGGCGCGCGCGGCGAGGTAGCCCGGCCTGTCGCAGCAGTAGGCGGTAATGCGGCAGACATGCTCCGGCCGGCCGCCCGCGACCGCCAGCACCTCGAGCACGTTCTTGAGCGCCTGCTCGAACTGCGGCGCGAGCGCCTCGGCATGAAACCTCTGCTGCGCGTCCCAGCCGACCTGGCCGGCGACGAATACCAGTCGGCCCTGCGCTGCGGCAACGCCGTTCGCGTAACCGATGGGAGCTACCCAGTCCGGGGGCAGCAGCACGCCGTGGGGGCTGGTCATGACCGCGCTCAATCCGAATACACCGGCGGGTCGGGATCGCGGTCCCAGCCAGGCACGGGCTTCGGCACTCGCTTCATCCAGTCGCGGATCAGCCGCACGTGCTCGTGTTCCTCTTCGGCCATTTCGGCCGCAATCTTCTTTACCGCGGCCGGGGTCTTGGCCGAGCGGACGATGCGAGCGAAGAACTTTTCCGCGCGTCGCTCATTCCTGAGCGCGATCTCGAGCGCATGCCAAGGCTGCATCAGGTAGTGCAGATCCGTGACCGGCGCGGTTTCCGGCGGCTCGGCGTCGTCCCAGCGCCACGCCAGCAGGTTCTCGGGCGGCCGCTTCCAGCCCATCTCTTGCAGTATGCGCTTGGCGTGCAGGCCCTCGATGCGCGAGAGCTTGCGGAACAGTTGCGCAACCTCGAGGTTATTGTGCACTTCCATCTGGTCGGCGAAATCTGCGTAGCGCTCCGAGGCATCGATTTCCATCACGTAGGCGCGCGCCATGAAATCTGCGAAAGCGGCGTCGGGTCCCTTCTTCTTCTTGCCGGCCGTCATAGCGCGAACTCCTGCTCCAGATCGGCAATCGTATGCGACGCACGGAGGGGCGGGGCGTAAGGGCGGCGCGTGCCCTTGTACAGCACGCCGAGGTTGAAGCCGTCGTCGGTCATCAGCCGGCGCGCGGCGCGCGCGGGGTCTGCGGTCGGCTCGACCGGCGAGGGCCGCACCGCCTCCTTCCAGGCACGCTGCTCGGGGCGGAAGGTGACGCAGGGAGAAAGCACCTCGACGAAGGAAAAGCCGGGATGGCGGATCGCCTCGGTGATGAGCGACGCCGTGCCGCTGGGGTCGCCTGAAAACGCCCGCGCAATGAAGTTCGCGCCCGAGGCGAGCGCGATCACGAGCGGGTGAAATTCGCGCAGTCCGGTGCCGCCGGGCGAGAGCTTGCTGTTCCAGTCGGGCTCGGTAGTCGGCGAAGGCTGCCCCTTGGTCATGCCGTAGACGTGGTTATCCATCACGATGTAGGTGAGGTCGACGTTCCTGCGGCAGGCGTGCATGAAGTGGTTGCCGCCGATCGAGTAGCCGTCGCCGTCGCCGCCCGCCACCAGCACGGTCAAGTCCGGGCGCGCCACCTTGAGGCCAGTGCCCGCGGCGAGGGCCCTTCCGTGCACGCCGTGAAAGCCGTAGCACGTCGTATACGCAGGTATCCGCGAGGAGCAGCCAATGCCGGACACCACCGCCACGTTCTCCGGCCGCAGGCCGAGCGCCGCGAGCGCACGCGTAATCGATGCGAGCACAGTGTAGTCGCCGCATCCCGGGCACCAAACCGGCTTGTAGTCGGACTTGAAATCCTTTGCGGCAAGCGTCGCTACGTTCGCGTGCGCGTTCATTTGCGGCTCCATTCCAGAAGCAACTGATGAATCTCGTGCGGACGGAAGGGCAGCGGGCCGGGCCGGCGCACGCTCTGTACCTCCGCCGGAAGGTCGTACTCGGCACGCAGGTAGCGGTAGAACTGGCCGCCGAAGCTCTGTTCGACGACCAGCACGCGCTTGACGCCCTCGAGCGCCTGCTTGAGGCGCTCCGGCTGCGCCGGCGCGAGCAGCCGCAGAGAGACCAGGCGTGCGCTTATGCCGTCGGCGCGCGCGCGTGCGAACGCCTCCCGCACCGGCGCCGTGCACGAACCCCACGTCACCACCGCGATGTCTCCCTCGCCTTCGACGCTGGCCCAGCGCCCGGCGCAATCCAGGGCGGCGAGCTTGCGCTGGCGCTTCTCAAGCTGCGCCAGGTGATCGCTCGCCTGGGACGACGGCGTGCCGCGCTCGTTGTGTTCGAGGCCGTCGGCCGTGTACATGTTGCCAGGCGTGCCGGGGATGGCCATTGGCGAGACGCCGGAGTCGGTGATCGCGTAGCGCTTGTAAGCGGAGGCGTTCTCGGGCGCGCGCAGGCGCTCGGCCTTGATTTTCGAGTCCACCGGTCGTTCGACGATGGCGCGCGCCTGGCCGAAATACTGATCGGAGAGGACGATCGCAGGCACCTGGAGCGATTCGGCGAGACTCACCGCCCATTGCGTCGCGCTCAGGCAGTCCGACACGGAGTTCGGCGCCACCACCACGTGCGGCGCGTCGCCATGCAGTCCGTAGAGGGCGATGTTGAGGTCGGCCTGCTCGGTCTTGGTCGCGATGCCGGTCGACGGCCCGGTGCGCATCACATCGATCACCACGATCGGGACTTCGGCCGCAACACCGAGGCCGATCGCCTCGCTCATCAGCGCGAGCCCCGGCCCGGAAGTCGCGGTCAGGGCCGGCACGCCGCCGTAGGAGGCGCCGATGATCATGTTGATCGATGCCAGCTCGTCCTCGGCCTGAACCAGCGTGCCGCCAACCTTGCTCAGCGCGGGAGACATCCATTCGAGCAATTCCGTCGCTGGAGTGATCGGGTAGGCCGCAACGAAGCGCACTCCGCCGCGCAGCGCGCCAATACCAGCGGCCTCGTTACCGCTGATCAGCCAGCGCTTAGCGCCGCCTGTCGCCCGCGCGAGCGCAAACCCGCCATCGAGCTTGGCCGCTTCGGCCAGGCCGAGCTTGACCGCCGCAAGCGCGGCGGCGAGCGCGTCGCCACCCTTTTTCATCGATTTCTTCACCGCGCGCTCGAGCGCGTCTGCCGGAAGCCCGATCAGGCCGCCCAGCACGCCGAACGCAACCATGTTGGGCCAGCCGCCGCTGACTTGCTTGGCAAGCTCCTTCAGCGGCAGCGGCACGTAGCGCGCGCCCATGCCGGTGAAGCTGGCGGGCGGCTCACCCTGCGCCGGATCACCCAGCAGCAGGCTCTCCGTGGCGAGCGGGATTTCCGAGGCGAAGCGATTGACGTTCTGCCAGTCGATCGCTGCCAGGACATGGAAGCGGTCGTCCTGGCTATCGGAGGCGAAAGTCGACACGCGCAGCATCGCGGCGGCCTCGCCGCCACGGATCTGCGGCCCGCTGGTGCGCGTCATCAGCCCGTAATAGCCGGCTTGTGCCGCCGCCTCGAGCAGCATGTTGCCGGCGGTCATCACGCCTGCGCCGCCGGAGCCGGCGAGGGCGACCGAAACGCTCTCGCGCTGCCCGGCGCCCTGGGTTGGAAGGTTCATGCAATTCCTCCTGATCCGGCATGCTCGCGCATCGAACCGCGAATTACTTGCTTTGGATCAAATCGCGCCCGCAAGCGGGGCGTAAAAAGGGGGCTCATCGCTGGATCCGGGGCGTTGACGCCGCAGGGCTCCTCGGCTAAATTGGTAATGTGGTACGTGAATACCACAATAGGTGAAAACGCGGCCCAGATCAAGTAGTCGAGGAGAGCGAGATGGCGGCAGCAATCCACGCGCAACGCTGGCTGATGACGGCGCCCAAGGCACCGCTGGTGCTGGAGGCCTTCGACGCGTCTCCTGGCGCGGGCGAAGTGGCCGTCGGCGTGGCGGGCTGCGGCGTGTGCCACACCGATTTGGGCTATTTCTACGACGGCGTGCGCACCAATCACCCGCTGCCGCTGGCGCTGGGGCACGAGGTTTCCGGCCGCGTCGTCGCTGCCGGCCCCGGGGCCGAGGCGTGGCTGGGCAAGGCGGTGATCGTTCCGGCGGTGCTGCCCTGCGGCGAATGCGACCTGTGCAAGCGCGGCCTCGGCACCATCTGCCGCAAGCAGAAGATGCCCGGCAACGACATCCAGGGCGGTTTCGCCTCGCATATCGTGGTCCCCGCGCGCGGCCTGTGCCAGGTTGACGAGCAGCGGCTCGCCGCGGCCGGCCTCGAGCTGGGAGAGGTTTCGGTGGTGGCCGACGCGCTCACCACGCCCTTCCAAGCGGTCCGGCGCGCGGGCGTCGCACCCGGCGCACTCGCCGTGGTCATCGGCGCGGGCGGCGTCGGAGGCTATTGCGTGCAGGTGGCGAGCGCCTTCGGTGCCAAGGTCGTCGCGGTCGATGTGGACGACATCAAGCTTGCGGCCGTGAAGCGCTACGGCGCGCGCCTGACGCTCAATGCGAGGACCTTAGAGCACAAAGCGCTCAAGGCGGCGATCGCCGACTTCGCCGAGCAGAACGGCTTGCGCCCTACCGAGTGGTTCATCTTCGAATGCTCCGGGACTGCCGCCGGCCAGGCAACCGCCTGGGGGCTGCTGGTGCACGGCGCCACCCTGAGCGTGGTCGGCTTTACCATGGACAAGGTCGAGCTGAGGCTTTCGAACCTGATGGCGTTCGACGCGCGCGCCATCGGCAACTGGGGCTGCCCGCCGGAACAGTACCCCGCGGCGCTCGATCTGGTGCTCGCGGGCAAAGTGAAGGTCAAGCCTTTTGTTGAGCCGCTGCCGCTGAAGGACATCAACCGCGTGTTCGAGGCCGTGCACCGCCACGAAATCTCGAAGCGCGCAGTGCTCGTGCCCTAGGAGATGCCGATGAAGAATCATGACTTGGCCGAAATCGCGGTGCAGGGCGTAAGGCTCGAGAAGCGACCGGCCCGAACGCCCGACGGCAAGGCGGCGCCGGGACTTTTCAACGCCTGGATCTGGCTCGACAACCCGCAGCAGTTCAACTCCTACACCACCGACATGGTAAAGGGCGTGATCCTCGCCTTCCGCGCTGCGTCCAACGCGCGCGACGTCAGCTCGGTCGTGTTTACCGGGGCGGGCGACAAGGCGTTCTGCACTGGCGGCAATACCAAGGAGTACGCCGAGTACTACGCCGGGCACCCGCAGGAATACCGCCAGTACATGCGGCTGTTCAATGACATGGTGTCGTCGATCCTGGCCTGCGACAAGCCGGTCATCTGCCGCGTCAACGGCATGCGCGTCGGCGGCGGGCAGGAAATCGGCATGGCGTGCGATTTCTCGATCGCGCAGGATCTGGCGCGCTTCGGCCAGGCCGGCCCCAAGCACGGTTCGGCGCCCATCGGCGGCGCGACCGACTTCCTGCCGGTCGTGATCGGCGCCGAGCGCTCGATGGCGGCCTGCGTGCTGTGCGAGCCATTCTCGGCGCACAAGGCCTACTACTGGGGGATCCTGAGCGACATCGTCCCGGCGCTGAAAGTCGACGGCAGGTTCGTCGCCAACCCGCTGGTCGAAACCGGACACGTGTTCGACGAGTTCGGGCGCCTGGCCTTCGGCGAGTCGAAGACAGGGGACGCGCTCAAGCAGGGCAAGGCTCTGATGGCCAGGGGCGCGGTCGACCTGTCGCTGCTCGACGCCACGGTCGAGGAGCTGTGCGCCAAGATCCTGCTCACCTTCCCGGACTGCACCACCAAGACGCTCGAAGAGCTCAGAAAGCCCAAGCTCGAGGCCTGGAACCGGAACAAGGAGGATTCGCGCGCCTGGCTCGCGCTCAACATGATGACCGAGGCGCGCGCCGGCTTCACTGCATTCAACGAGGGCAGCAAGGAAGACCGCGAGGTCGATTTCGTGGCCCTGAGGCAGGCCCTCGCGCGCAACGAGAGCTGGGTCGGTCCGCTGCACGACCGCATCCAGCCGAAGGCCAGGCGCGAGGCCTGAGCATGGCCGAGACGCCGCTCAAGGTCTGGATCGAGCGCGAGGGCGCGCTGCTCCGGCTGCGGCTTGCGCGCCCTAAGGCGAACATTCTCGACGCGGCGATGGTCGCTGCGCTTGAACGGGCGTTCGCCGAGCACGCCGGAAACTCCGCCCTGCGCGGCATGCTGATCGACCACGAGGGGCCGAACTTCTCCTTCGGCGCGAGCGTCGAGGAGCACTTGCCTCAGCTGTGCGCGGCGATGCTGAAGAGCCTGCACGCGCTGGTCCTGCGCATGCTCGAATGGCCCGCGCCGATCCTTGTCGCTGCCCGTGGCCAGTGCCTTGGCGGTGGGCTCGAGTTCGCCTGCGCCGGCAACTTTCTGTTCGGCGCACCGGACGCCCAGTTCGGGCAGCCCGAGATGAAGCTGGCAGTGTTCGCCCCGGCGGCGTCGTGCCTGCTGCCGCCGCGCGTCGGCCAGTCGCGGGCCGAGGACTTGCTCTTTTCGGGCCGCTCGATAGACGCCCAGACGGCGCTGGCCTGGGGGCTCGTCAACCAGTTGGCCGACGATCCCGCTGCCGCAGCGCTGGCGTACTTCGACGCGCACCTTGCGGGCAAGAGCGCCAGCTCGCTCGCTTTCGCGCTGCGCGCCGCGCGCGCACCGCTGATCGAGCAGCTTCGCCACCGTTTGGCGCAAGTCGAGGCGTTGTACCTGGACGGCTTGATGCAGACGCGCGATGCGGTCGAAGGTTTGCGGGCCTTCCTCGACAAGCGCACACCAAAGTGGGAGCACAGATGAACGTCCAAGACATCGTCGGACGCTGCGAAGCCCTGTTCGAGGACCTGCACTTCAACGCGGTAAAGGAGTGGAAGGCCGCCGCGCCGGGGCGCAAGGCGATCGGCTACATGCCGATCTACGTCCCGCGCGAGATTGTGCACGCCGCGGGAATGCTGCCCGTGGGCATCTTCGGCGGCGGCGACCAGATGGAAGTGATCCAGGGTGACGCCTACTACCAGAGCTACATCTGCCGCATCCCGCGCTCGACGCTCGAGCTCGGGCTCACCGGCCGGCTGGACGTACTCGACGGGATGCTGTTTCCGTCGATCTGCGACGTGATCCGCAACCTCTCGGGCATGTGGCAGATCCTGTTCAAGGACAAATACGTCAAGTACTTCGACGTACCGCAGAACTACGACGACTCGATCGGCGGCGAATTCTACGTGCGCGAGATGCAGGTGATACGCGAAGACCTGGGCAAGCTGCGCGGCAAGCCCATTACGGACGACGAGCTGCGCGCATCGATCTCGGTCTACAACGAGAACCGCCGCGCGCTGCGCGACCTGTACGCCTACCGGGCGCAAAAGCCGTGGCAGGCGCCGACCTCGGAGGTGTACCTGCTGCTGCGGGCGGGATGCGTGCTCCCGCCGGAGGAGCACACCAGGCTGGTGCGCGACTACATCGCGGGCGCCGACGCTGAAAAGCGCGCCGTGCGCGACAACGCACGGGTCGTTCTCACGGGTGCGTTCTGCGAGCAGCCGCCGCTCAGCCTGATCAAGTCGATCGAAATGGCCGGTTGCTACATCGTCGACGACGACTTCATGCTCGTCATGCGCTGGCTTCTCGACGATGTGCCGGCTGCCGGCGACCCGCTGCAGGAGCTCTCCAAGGCCTTCCTGCACCGCTCGGCGTCGACCTCGTCCAAGTACGACGAGAAGAAGTCGGACAAGGGACAGTACCTGCTCAAGCAGGTCAAGACCAACGCGGGCGAGGGAGTGATCTTCGCCGCGCCGTCTTTTTGCGACCCGGCGCTGCTCGAGCGCCCGATGCTGCAGGAGGTGCTCGCCAAGTACAAGGTTCCCTACACCGCGTTCAAGTACGCGGAGAACACCGGCCAGATGGCGCCGATCCGCGAGCAGGCCGGCACCTTCGCCGATTCGATCAAACTCTGGAGCGCCGCCTAATGACGACCACGCCAGCGATGCAACCCCAAGTAAGCCCCAAGGCCAAGCCCGTCGTCCAGAAGGAGGACGCGATGTGGCTGCAGAAGGAGCTGATCAACAGCAACTACCATGAGCTCGCGAACTCGCGCCAGCTGGGCAAGAAGGTGTCCGCTACCTTCGTGCCCGGCAACCTGAACGAGCTGCTGATGTGCTTCGATTTCGCGCGCAGCCTGCCGGAGACGAACGCGCTGCAGAGCGGGATGCGCAAGAAGTCCGGCAAGTTCATCATGGACGCGGAACGTGACGGGCACTCGGAGGACGTGTGCACCTACGTGAAGACCGACCTGGGCATGATGCTGCAGGGCCAGGTCGGGCCCACCGGCGAGCCGCTGCCGACCCCCGACGTGCTGCTGCTTTCCTATACCGGCTGCTTCACCTTCATGAAGTGGTTCGAGCTGGTGCGCCAGAAGTACGACTGCGAAACGGTCATGCTGCACGTGCCCTATCAGGGCGACGGTCACATCTCGCCCAGCATGCGCGACTACGTGGTCAAGCAGCTCAAGGAAAAGGTCATACCGACGCTGGAGCAGGTCTCCGGCGTGAAGTTCGACATCGACCGCCTGCGGCAGTACATGCGCGAGTCGGTGAAAGCCGAGGAAGATCTCGTGTGGACCTTGCAGTCGGCGAAGAACCGGCCGTCGCCGATCGACGGCTACTTCGGCGCGGTGTATTACATCGGGCCGATCTTCACTGCCTTCCGCGGCACGCCGCAAGCGACGCAGTACTACCGGGTGTTGCGCGGCGAGATCGAGCAGCGCATCCGCGCGGGCAAAGGCCCGATCACGCCGGAAGGCGAGATGAAGGAAGAAAAGTACCGCCTGGTGGTTGAAGGCCCTCCGAACTGGACCAGCTTCCGCGACTTCTGGAAGATGTTCTACGACGAGGGCGCGGTGGTGGTGGCTTCGACCTACGCCAAGGTCGGCGGCGTATACGATTTCGGCTTTCGCCACGACCCCGAGCGCCCGCTCGAGTCGCTCGCGGAGTACTGCCTGGGATGCTACACCAACCTCAACTTCCCGCAGCGCATCGACATGATCTGCAAGTACATGGACCAGTACCAGGCCGACGGCCTGCTGATCAACTCGATCAAGAGCTGCAACAGCTTCTCGGCGGGGCAGCTGCTGATCCTGCGCGAAGTCGAGAAGCGCACCGGCAAGCCGGCGGCATTCATCGAGTCGGACCTGGTCGACCCGCGCTACTTTTCGGCGGCGAACATCAAGAACCGGCTCGAGAGCTACTTCCAGATGATCAAGCAAAAGCGCGCTGCCGCGCTTCACTGACCATGAGGTGCTTCATCGGAATTGACCTGGGATCGACCACCACCAAGGCGGTAGTGATCGACGAGCAGAAGAACGTGCTCGGGCGCGGCATCACCAACTCGCGCTCGAACTATGACACCGCGGCGGCGATCGCAAAGCAGGAGGCGCTGCTCAACGCGCGCTTCCATCTGTTCCGCGATGCCTTGTCGCGATCGGGCGCGCTCAAGGACGACCGGCTGGAGGAATTCGTGGCGCAGCTCGAACGCGACTTCCGGCTCGAGCAGTTCCTCGAGCAGTTGGCGGATCTCGAGGCCACCTGCCGGCGCAACGCCGAGGGCACGCGGTTCGGCGATGCCGCGGCCGGGGTGCTCGCAGCGCTCGATGAGGTGTTCAAACGACTGCAAGTGGAGGCACCAGAGCTGTTCGCGCCGGGCGCGAAGCGCAAGTCGGACTTCTTCCGTGACATCGCCGGCAGCCGCTACCTCGCGGTGGGCGAGGCGGTTGCGAAGGAAGCGGGCGTGCGCTACGACATGCTGCTCAACGTTTTCGACCGCTCGATCATCGAAGTCGAAAACCGTGTCTACGGGGATTCGATCAAGCCACACCTGCTTGCCGCGCTGGAACGGAGCTTTGCGGTTCTGAAGAACGATGCAAAGACCCGGGACGCGGTGCGTGCACCCATAGAGGGCGTGCTCGATACGGCCCTGGAGGAAGCTTACGTGGTCGGCACCGGCTACGGCCGTGCGCGGCTGCCGTTCTCGAAGGAGCACATCCGTTCGGAGATCCTGTGCCACGGCCTGGGCGCGCACGTGATGTACCCGCGCACCGCGACCGTGCTCGACATCGGCGGCCAGGACACCAAGGCGATCCAGGTCGACAGCCACGGCATTGTCGAGAGCTTCCAGATGAACGACCGCTGCGCCGCAGGCTGCGGACGCTACCTCGGCTACATCGCGGACGAGATGAACATGGGCCTGCACGAGCTCGGGCCGCTGGCGATGAAGGCGACCAAGACGGTGCGCATCAACTCGACCTGCACGGTATTTGCCGGAGCTGAGCTGCGCGACCGCCTGTCGCTGGGCGAGAAGCGCGAGGACATCATGGCGGGGCTGCACCGCGCCATCATCCTGCGCGCCATGTCGATCCTGGCGCGTTCCGGGGGCATTCGCGACCAGTTCACTTTCACCGGCGGGGTGGCGAAGAACGAGGCCGCGGTGAAGGCGCTGATGGAGCTGGTCAAGGAGAACTACGGCGAGGTGACCCTAAACATCAATCCGGATTCGATCTACACCGGTGCGCTGGGGGGGGCGACCTTCGCCTGGCGCGCGGTGGTCGAGGAAGGCAGGACCGCGGAGGCGAGGCAATGATCCATACCGTCGGCATCGACATCGGCTCCGGAGTCGTGAAGACGACGCTGTTCAGCACCGAGGGCTCGGGCGAAAACGCCAGGAGCGAGTGGCTTGCCAGGCGCTGCGAGCGTATCCGGCGGCGCGACAACATGCAGCTCGCCAAGGACGGCTACGACGAGGTGCTCGAGGAAGCGCGCCTCAAGCCCGGCGACGTGGACTACGTGGCCACCACCGGCGAAGGCGAGAACGTGAAGTTCGCCACCGGCCACTTCTACTCGATGACCACGCACGCGCGCGGCGGCGTCTTCCTGCAGCCGAATGCGCGCGCGGTGGTCGATATCGGCGCGCTCAACGGCCGCGCGATCTACATCGACGAGCGCGGCAAGGTGCTGTCGTACAAGATGACCAGCCAGTGCGCCTCGGGCTCGGGCCAGTTCCTGGAGAACATCGCGCGCTACCTCGGGGTGGCGGTGGATGAAATTGGGCCGCTCTCCCTAACCTCGAAGAACCCGGAAAAGGTGAGCTCGATCTGCGCGGTACTTGCCGAGACCGACGTGATCAACATGGTTTCGCGAGGCATAGCCACGCCGGACATCCTGAAGGGCATTCACATCTCGATGGCCTCGCGCCTGGTGAAGCTGCTCAAGGTCACCGGCATCAAGAGCGGCACGGTGCTGCTTACCGGCGGACTTGCGCTCGACGCCGGCCTGCTCGCCGCGTTGCGCGAAGAGCTGGTAAACGAGAAAATCACCGGCCTTGAAACGGTCAACCATCCCGATTCGATCTACGCCGGCGCGATCGGCGCCGCGCTCTGGGGCGCCTTCCGCCACGACAAGCTCAAGGCGTTGCAGGAAAAGGCGGCTGCCTGAAACCTTACGGAGACTGGAAATGGCACTGTTGATCGACGACAACTGCACCGCCTGCGACGCCTGCAAGCCGGTGTGTCCCAACGAGGCGATCAGCGTCGGCGACCCGATCTACGTGATCGATCCGCTCAAGTGCACCGAGTGCGTTGGCGCCGAGGACGAGCCGCAATGCAAACTCGTCTGCCCTGCCGATTGCATCGTGCAGAACCCGGACTACGCCGAGACGCCCGAGCAGCTGATGGAGAAGTACCACAGCCTGCACGGCTGAGCGCCGCCCGCGATGAAGATCAAGCAAAGGCCGCTCGCCGCCGCCGACCTCGACGCAGTGGTCGCGATCGACGCCTCGATCAGCGGCCGAATGAGGCGCGGCTACTTCGAGCGGCGGCTGGCGGCGGCGCTGCGCGAACGCAGGCTTCATGCGCAGTTCGCGATCGACGATGAAGCCGGGCTCGCCGGCTACGTGCTCGGCCGCGTGCTCGAGGGCGAGTTCGGCCGCATTGAGCCGGCCATGCGGCTCGAGATCATCGGGGTCAAGCGGGACGCGCGCGGGCGCGGGCTGGGGCTGGCGCTCGAGCGGGCGATCGAGGATGAATCGAAGCGCCTGGGGTTGAAGGAAATGCGCACCGGCGCAAGCTGGCGCGACCACCAGATGCTGCAGTTCCTGGACGCGGCCGGCTATCGGCTGGGAGGCAATCAGGTTGTCGACTGCACGATCGCCGAGGTGAAGCTCGGCGCGAGGGAAGACGAAGCAGTGGTGGTCGAGGAGCGCGACCGGCCGGGGGATCGCAACGACTACGGCGACACGCCCGCGAACGACTTCGAGCATCTCGCGCGCGACATGGCCGAGGTGCACTCGCTTGCAGAGACTGATCTGGAAGCGGTCACACGCATCGATCGCCGCCTGACGGGCCACGACCGCGGCGCGTACATTCGCCACAAGTTCGAGCAGGCGCTGAGCGAGTCCGCGCTGCGCATTTCACTGGTCGCGCACAAGGACGGCACTACGGCGGGCTACCTGATGGCCAGCGCGGACTACGGGGATTTCGGGCGTGCCGAGCCGGTCGCGGTGATCGATACCATCGGCGTCGATCCGGGCTTCTCGCACGCCGGCATCGGACGCGCGCTGCTGTCGCAGCTGTTTATCAACCTCGACGCCCTGCGGGTCGAGCGCGTCGAGTCGGTGGTGGCGAAGGAGCACTTCGAGCTGCTTGGCTTTCTCTACCGCGCCGGGTTCGGCCCGTCGCAGCGGCTCGCGTTCGTCAAGACGCTCGCCTGAGCGAGGCCTTCAGCTCACGTCTTGCCGATTCATGTCGGATGCGCCCTGTCATCCGAGCTTGGGGCGCTCGTCGCGCACCCGCACCGCCTTCCCCTGCGAGCGCGGCACCTCGCCCGGCTTCTTCACCGCCACATTGGTAGTGATGCCGATGAGGGACTTGATCTGGTAGCGCACCTGCTCGGCGAGCTGGCGGTAGGCGGCTTCGCCCGCCGCAAGCGAGGGCGCGGCCTCGACTTCGACCGCGAGCTCGTCCATGTTGCCGCGGCGCGAGACCACCAACTGATAGTGCGGAGCGATGTCGGGCAGGCCGACGAGCACCGCCTCGATCTGGGACGGATAGACGTTCACGCCGCGAATGATCAGCATGTCGTCGTTGCGGCCGGTGATGCGCCGCAGCCGCAGGTGACTGCGGCCGCAGCCGCAGCGCGCAGTGCTCATGCGCGTAATGTCGCGCGTGCGGTAGCGGATCATCGGCAGGCCTTCCTTGGTGAGCGTGGTGATCACGAGCTCGCCGGCCTGGCCTTCGGGCACCGTCTGGCCCGTTTCGGGATCGACGATCTCGAACAGGAAGTGGTCTTCCCAGCCGTGCAACCCGTCCTGCGCCTCGCACTCGACGGCGACGCCGGGCCCCATGATTTCGGATAGCCCATAGACGTCGATCGCCTTGAGCCCGAGCCGGATCTGGATCTCGCGCCGCATGGCCTCGCTCCAGGGCTCGGCGCCGAACAGGCCGATCTCGAGCGCGCTCGCGCGCAGGTCGATGCCGTCGCGCTCGGCGATTTCGGCGATGTTGAGCGCGTAGGAGGGCGTCGAGCACAGCACGCGCGCGCCGAAGTCCTTGATCAGGACCACTTGGCGCTCCGTAGAGCCGCCCGACATCGGCACCACCGTTGCGCCCAGGCGCTCGGCCCCGTAATGCGCGCCCAGGCCGCCGGTGAACAGGCCGTAGCCATAGGCGTTGTGCACTACGTCGCCAGGCCGCGCACCGGCACAGGCCATGGAGCGCGCCATCAGGCCGGCCCAGGTGTCGAGGTCTTGCTTCGTGTACCCGACCACCGTCGGCTTGCCGGTAGTGCCGGAGGAGGCGTGCAGGCGCAACAGATCCGCCCGCGGGCGCGCGAACATGCCGAACGGGTAGTGGTCGCGCAGGTCCGTCTTGACCGTGAACGGCAGGTGACGAAGGTCCTCCAGCGTGCGTATGTCCTGCGGCTCGATGCGCGCAGCCTTCATGCGCTCGCGGTGCAGCGGCACGTTCTCGGCCGCGTTCTTGAGCGTCGCGCGCAGGCGGCGCAGCTGAAGTCTTCGCAATTCGTCGCGCGGTGCAGTCTCCGCCCGACGCTCGAAATAGAATGGCGCAGGGCGAGGCGCGCGTCTCACGCCGGCGCGGTGATGGACCTTGGCGTAGCGCGTTTGCAGCAAAGCGTTCATTGCCCTTCCTCCCCCGGGCTCTAGCGCCCGCCGCGCACCGGCAGCTCCGGCAGCGAGAATCCCTGGTTGTAGGCGGCGCGCCTGAGCAGCACGAACTTGAGCCTCCAGCCCGCGGCGAGCGCCGCCAGGCCGGCAAGGAAATCGGCGCCCGGCGCGAGCCCCGGCAGCAGCAGGCCGATCGTCAGCAGCGCAAGCGGCGCAGCGGTACCGGCGTAGAGCAGGATCCGGCCGCTTGCCTCGAGCGCCAGGCGTGCCGCGCCGGCCCCGAGCCGGCTGCGGTAGCGCGACCAAGCGGCGCCACGCGCGAAGAGCGCCAGCGCGAGCGCCACCAGCCATGACGTCGGCAGCGGGCGGACCACCCACACGGCGGCGGCGAAGAGCAAGCCGCCGCCCTCGGCCAGCGCCGTGGCGACGATCAGCGCGACCACCCCTCGCGTGCGCCAAGCCGGAATACCCTTGGCCGCGAACAGGATGCGGCCCTGGCAGTAGACGAAGCCGAGCGCGGCGAGCGCCGCAGCCTGCGCCAGCGGCGCGCGCCCGAGCGCGAGCGCCGCGAGACCGAGTCCGAACACGAGGACCGCAACGTACGCCTCGCGCGCCATCCACGAGGTGCGCGCATTGAACAGCACGTTGATCGCGCGCAGCTTGCGCCCGATCTCGAGCCATACCGCGCCCAGTCCGGCCGCGATCAGCGCCATGCCGGCGGCGAGCGGCCAGCGCCATGCCGCGGGGCCCGCGAGCGCCGCCGCCAGCAGCAGCCCGGTGCCGGTGCCGCCTAGGATGAAGTTCCCGGCGGCGCGCAAATCCCAGTGAGCCTGCAACCAGGGCTTGGGGCCGTAGCTCATCTTCGCTTGTCCCAGAGGTAATAGAAGCCGGGCTCGGTGCCGAGCTCCTCGTGCATGCGGAAATGCTGGTTTTCCGCCAGCAGCTGCGACACGTTGCTCGCGGGGTCTTCGGCGTCGCCGAAGTGCAGCGCCTTGGCGATGCAGGAATTGACGCAGGCGGGCGTCGCGTCCGGGTCGATACCCGGAACCATGCCTTGCGCCAGGCCCGCGTCGATGCGCTCGGCGCAGAAGGTGCATTTGGTGGCGACGCCGATGCGTCGCGCATCGAAGCCCTGCTGCTCGGAGGGCATCGCCTCGCCGTAGGCGAAGCTCGGATCGTCGGTCTTGTAGCGCGCCTGGTAAGGACAGGCCACCGCGCAGTAGGCGCAACCGATGCACAGGTCGTAGTCGATGGTGACGATGCCGTCCGCGCGCTGGCGGGTCGCCGTCGAGGGGCAGACGTGCATGCAAGGCGGATCGGCACAGTGCATGCAGCCGACCGGAACGAACGCGCGCTGTACATCGGGGTATTCGCCTACCTCCATGTCGAGCACGCGCCGCCATTGCACTCCGGGCGGGGTGGAATTGGCGTGCTTGCACGCCGCGGTGCAGGTCTGGCAGCCGACGCAGCGGCGCAGATCGGCCACCATGGCCCAACGGGTCAAGCCAGCCTCCGCAGCGAAACGCGCACCACGTCGGCGCCGGAGCCGGTGGCGTCGGTCAGCGCGAGCGACATCGGCACCAGCTTGTTCATGCTCGGCATGTCGAAGTCCTTGGCGAACGGCGTCGCCCAATGGTCGAACTGCCCGAGCAGCAGCAGCGTGTCTGGGCGGATGCCCTGGCGCAGCACCGCGTGCGCCCGCACGCTCGCCTTGGGCGTGGCGATCTCGACCAGCTGGCCCTCCGCCACGCCGAGCCGCTCGGCGGTGCGCGTGTTCACGATCACGCCCTTGTGTCCGGCGATGCTGTCGGCGACTTCCTTGATCAGCTGCATGCCGACGTTGCCGCCCCAGGCGTACTGCATGCTGCGCGCAGTGAGCAGCCAGTAGGGGAAGTCGTCCGGCTGTCCGCCCATCGCGCGCAGCGATGTTTCCCACATGGCGGGGAAATCCTTCCACGCCGGCAGCGCCTGGTACTCGGTCAGCTGCGCATCCCACCAGTGCATGTCGTGCTCGTGCAGCCGGCGCTCGAGCTCCTTGCCCACGCGCAGCAGGCGCTCCTGATAGGGCAGCTCGAAGCGCAAACCCAGTTCGACGAAAGTCGGATACAGGTACCAGTCCAGGCGCGAGAACGGCCGGGTGCGGAGCCCGTGCTCGCGCCACCAGTCCAGTCCCTGCGATTCCGACCCGTCGGTCAGCTCGGCACTCGCTGCGCGGCAAACGGCGTCCCAGATCTGTTCAGCGGGGTGGGGTGTCGCGGGGTCCAGGGAAAAATCCCATTTGTCCGTTTTGAGGGCGACGCCCGCGACCCCGCGGTTGATCGCGGCGTTGTACTTCTCCAGCAAGCCGACGCGGCGCGCGAGCTCCGTGGCGATGTCGCTGAAGTCGCGCGCCTCGCCCTGCGGCGCCACGGCAGGCTGGCGCAGCGCGAATCCCTCGTGGTCCCAGAATTGCTCGATGAACTTGGAGCCGCCGATGCGGATCAGCTGCGTGCTTTCCAGGTCCACCGCGTCGGGCAGGAGGATGTCGGCAAAGTGATTTGTCTCGTCGCGCGTATAGGCGAACGCGACCGTGAACGGGAAGCGCGCCATCTGTTTTTCGATCCGGCCGGTGTCCCAGAACGAGATCGCGGGGTTGGTCCGATACACGAACCAGACTTCCGGCAAGGTCACGCGAGGCAGGCCCTTGGGCGTTTCGTCGAGGAACATCCACGAGAAGTGCGTCGGCCCGAGCGCCTGGCTCCAGGGCCCGTCCGCGGCGAGCGGGACCATGCTGCGGTAGGCATTGCGGATGTTGGGTTTCGCGCTCCAGTGCCCGCGGTCCGTCGGGTTGAGCGGGTAGGCCATGAAGCCGTCGGTGCCGGGCCGCACGCTCTTCAGGCGCTCGCCGAGCGGCTTGTTCAGCCGCACCGTAGTGCCGAGGATGCCGCCGGGCACCTCGAGCGCACCCACCAGTGACGAAATCACGGTGCGCGCCCAGCAGCACTCGTAACCGCCCCAGCCGTTGGTGACGGTCTTGCCAAGGGTCACCGCGACCGGGCGAAGGGGCAGGATCTGGCCGTCGATCTCGACCGTCGCGCCGACGCGTGCGTGCGACAGGTATTCGCCGGCGATGCGCCGGATGGTGGTCGCGGAGACATCGCAGATGCGCTGCGCCCACTCGGGCGAATAGCGCTTGAGGTGCGCGACCAGCTTGCTGAACGCGGTCTCGCCCAGCAATTCTCCCTCGCCCAGTACTTCCTGGTCCGGTCCGATCTCGACCGCCGCCGCGGCATATGGGCCGCCCTCGAGCGCAGGCACCGTGTCTGGCGTGTCGAACGCTAGCGCAGCGTTGCGCTTCGCATCCCACAGCAGCGGTTTCTTGGTTACCGGATCGCGCAGGTAGTAGCCGTTCGACCCGACCAGGTAGGGCGCGGAGGTGCGCCCGGCGAGGAACGCGAGGTCGAGGCGCTCGCGCGGATGCTCGTGCAGCAGGCAGTGAGCCAGCGCGAACAGGAACGCGGCGTCGGTCTTGGGCTTGATCGGCACCCATTCGGCCGAGCACGCGCCGGTCACCGACAGGTGCGGCTCGACCTGCACCCGCTTGATGCCGCGTTCGCGCGCGTTGGCGTGGCGCCACACGCCGGCGACGCCGCCCGACGCCTCGATGTTCGCGCCGCAGGAGATGTTGTAGTCGCATGACGGCGTGTCGGCCGAGACAGTGAAGCCGCGATGCCAGAACTCGCCGTACAGGTGCTCGGAGTGGTAGCACTTCACGCCCTGCCCGGAGCCGAAGCCCATGTCCATCGGCCCCCACGCGGCGAGGAACGCCGGCAGCGTTCCCATGTAGGACTGCGGCGTACCGCCGCCGCCGAAGCTCGCCGCCACCCGCGGGTAGCCCGACTCGTCGAGCAGGCCTCGTGCGCGCACCTCGTTCAGCTTGGCGGCGATGCTGTAGAGCGCCTCGTCCCACGAGATCGGCACGAAGCCCGGATCCTCGTCACGGCCCTTGCTGGGGTTGGTGCGCTTCATCGGCGAGCGCACGCGGTTCGGGTTGTAGAGCTTTTGCACCAGGCCGTAGGCCTTGACGCAGACCTTGCCGCCGCCGGGGTGCACCGAAGCCGCACCGAAATTCGGCTCGACCGCGGTGGCGACGCCGTCGCGCACCTCGACCGTAAGCAGGTCGGGTCCCGCCACGCACTGGTAGCAGTAGGTCTTGAGCTTCATTTGAGGCCGGCTTTTTGCGCCTTCGCGGCCAGGCGCTGCTCGGTCTGCTTGACGTCGACCACGAAGCGCATGTGCCGTCCGCGACAAATCGTGTCGACGCCGTCCGAGCCCACGATCTCGAAAGTCACGGCGCGGCCCTTCGCTTCGGCGACCGTCGCTTCGATGCATACCGTCATGCCGAGCAGCGTCGGCGCGGTATGGTCGAGCTCGACGCGCGTACCGACCGAGTCCTCGCCCGCGTCGAGGTGCCCGAGCAGAAATTCGCGGCAGGCGACCTCAATGTCGCGCACCAGCATGGGCGTGGCGTAAACGCGCGCCGCCTCGCCCATGAAGTCGATGGTGCGCTCGCGGTCGACCGCGAACGTGCGGGCGGTCGACAATCCCGCGACAAGTGTGGCTTTCATGATCCTTCTCCCTCCGCTCCAAGGGTCAATCCCAGCACGGCGCGCCTCGCCCCTGCTTGATCCAGGTCAAGCCATGTTCCGCGCGCTAAAGCCCCAGGTAGGCGGCCTGCACGTTGGCGTTGGCGAGCAGCTCGGCGCCGCTGCCGGTGAGCACGATGCGCCCCGTCTCGAGCACGTAGCCGCGGTCGGCGATGGCGAGCGCCGCACGCGCGTTCTGGTCCACCAGGAAGATCGCACTGTCGGCGGCGCGCAAGCTGCGCACGCAAGCAAAAATCTCCTCCACCAGGCGCGGCGCAAGCCCCATGCTTGGCTCGTCGAGCAGCAGCAAGCGCGGGCGCGCCATCAGCGCGCGGCCGATCGCGAGCAGCTGCTGCTGGCCGCCCGAAAGCGTCCCCGCCGGCGCCTGCCGCCGCTGCCGCAGCACCGGGAACATCGCGTACACGCGCTCGAGCGTCGAGGCGGACTCCGCTGCCGGCCGGGTATAGGCGCCCAGGCGCAGGTTGTCCTCGACCGAAAGCGGGGCGAACATCTGCCGTCCCTCGGGCACCTGCACGATGCCCAGCCGCACGCGGCGCTCGGGCGGCGCGCTCGTGATGTCGGCGCCTTCGTAGCGCACACGACCGCCGCTCACCCGCTGCACGCCGGACAGCACGCGCAGCAGCGTCGTCTTGCCGGCGCCGTTGGCGCCCACCAGCGCGACCAGCTCGCCCGCGCGTACTGCGACGTCGATCCCCTTGAGCGCGGGAATGCGCCCGTAGCGGCTCTCGAGGGCGCTGACTTCAAGCATGCACCTGGGCCTGGCTGCCGAGATAGGCTTCGATCACTTTCGGGTCGCGCCGCACGGACTCCGCGCTTCCCTCGGCGAGCTTGCGGCCGTAGTCGAGCACCAGGACGTGGTCGGAAACACCCATCACCAGCTTCATGTTGTGCTCGACCAGCACGATCGTGATGCCGCGCGCGGCCAGGCGCTCGATCAGCCGCACGATCTCCTGCGTTTCGGTCGGGTTGAGGCCCGCCGCCGGCTCGTCGAGCAGCAGCAGCCGAGGGCGTGCGGCGAGCGCGCGCGCGATCTCGAGCCGCTTGAGCGCGCCGTAGGGCATGCTATCGGAGGCCGCGCGCGCGTAGCCGGCGAGGCCGACGAATTCGAGCAGCTCGAGCGCCTCGGCGCGGCAGGCGCGCTCGGCGCGCGCCAGGCTCGGAAAACGCAGCAGCGCGGCGAGCAGGCCGCAGCGCTCGTGCAGGTAGCGCCCGACCATGACGTTCTCGAGCGCGCTCATGTTGAAGAAGATCTGCAGGTTCTGGAACGTGCGGCCCACGCCGGCCGCCGCGTAATGATGCGGCGCACGGCCGGTCAGCTCCCGTTCGTCGAGCCAGATGCGGCCGGCGCTCGGGCGATATACGCCAGTGAGCAGATTGAGCAGCGTGGTCTTGCCGGCGCCGTTGGGGCCGATGATCGAGTAAACCTCCTGCGCCGGAATCTCGAACTGGAGCGCCTGCACGGCGTGCACGCCGCCGAACTCCTTCGACAGGGCCTCGACCCGAAGCAGGCTCATTTGCGCTCCCCGGGTGCGAAGCGCGCGGCCAGAGTCGGCACGCATCCTTTGGGCATGAAGATCATGGTGAGCATCATGACCGCACCGAACACCACCATCTCGTAGTCTTTCAGCACCGTGAGCAGCTGCGGCAGCGTGGTGAGCACGGCCGCGCCGACCACTGCGCCGAAGGTCGACGCCATGCCGCCGAAGACCACCATCGTGACCAACTCGATCGAGTGCAGAAAGGTGGCCCTGCCCGGGGTGATGAAGCCAGAGTAATACGCCGTCAGGCCGCCCGCGAAGGCCGCGAACACCGCCGACAGGACGAACACCATCACTTTCTGGCGCACGCTGTCTATGCCGACCACCTCGGCGGCGGTCTCCGAGCCGTGCAGCGCGCGCAGCGCGCGCCCGCCTGGTGATTCGACCAAGTTGAGGGCTAGCCAAACCGCGAGCAGCAGCAGCGCGCCGACCACCCAGTACCAGGCCTTCTCGCCCGAAAGCGCGTGGCCGAAAAGTGCGAGCGGCGGCACGCTCATGCCGTCAGGGCCCCCGGTGTAGTGGTCCTCGCTGGACAGCATGATCGAGATGATCACGCCCAGGCCGAGGGTCGCCATCGCCAGGTAGTGGCCGCGCAGGCGCAGGATCGGCCGCCCGACCAGGTAGGCGAGCAGCGCGACGCCGGCGGTCGCGGCCGCGAGCGCCGCGAGCGGTGGCCAGCCGTAGCGCGCGGTGAGGATCGCCGAGCCATAGGCGCCAAGACCGAAGAAACCCGCGTGGCCGAGGCTGATCTGGCCGGCGTAGCCGATCAGCAGGTTCAGCCCGACGCAGACGATCGCGTTCAGCCCGACCAGGACCGCGACGTCGTAAAAGTAATTGTTCGCGAGCGCGAGCGGCAGCAGCGCGATCACCGCCGCGAGCGCAAGCAGTCCCCCGTTGCGTGCCGTGCGGAGTGCGGCCGGCATCGGCGCCGGGGCCCTAGACGCGCTCGGCGGAGCGGCGGCCGAGCAGCCCGCCCGGCATCAGCACCAGCACCGCGAGCATGATGCCGAACGCGATCACGTCCTTGTAGGCGGAGGACACGTAGCCCGCCGAGAGCGATTCGAGCAGACCCAGCGCCAGCCCGCCAAGCACCGCGCCCGGCCCGCTGCCCAGGCCACCGAGGATCGCGGCGGCGAAGCCCTTCAGGCCGAGCATCACTCCCACGTCCCAGGCGGTGAAGGTGATCGGCGCGATCAGGATTCCGGCCAGCGCGCCCAGCGCGGCGGATAGGCCGAAGGAAATCAGCAGAACGCGCCGCACGCTGATGCCGACCAGCTGCGCGGCGAGCCTGTTGTGCGACGTGGCGAGTATCGCCTTGCCGTGCAGAGTGTGGTTGAAGAACCACCACAGGGCTGCCACCACGACGAGCGTCACCCCCACTACCCACAGGCTCTGGGGCACGATGGTGGCGCCGCCAATCGCGATCGGACGCTCGCCGCTGAACGCAGGCAGCGCGTGCAGGTTCTTGTCCCATAGCAGTCCCGCCAGGCCGCGCAGCAGGATCGAGGCGCCGATGGTGATGATGATCAGCGTCACCACCGACTCGCCCCGCACCCGCTCGACCGCGAGCTTCTCCAGCACCAGCCCGACCAGGGTCGTGGCGGCGATGGCGAGCCCGGCGGCGAGCGGCAGCGGCAGCCCGGTCGCGATCAGCGACACGGTGGCCATGCCGCCGATCATCACGAACTCGCCTTGGGCGAAGTTGATGACGTTGCTGGCGTTGTAGATGATCGAGAACCCGAGCGCGACCAGCGCGTAGATCGCCCCGACGGTCAGCCCGCTGAGCAAGTACTGCAACAGCTGCGCGCTCATCGCCGGGGCGCGCGCCCTAGTGCACCAGGGTCCAGTCGCCGTTCTTGATCTCGAGCATGCGGAACGCCGACAGGTCGAGCCCCATGTGGTCTGTAGGCGACATGTTGAACTCGCCGTCGATGCCCATCCACCCGCGGGTGGACTCGATCGCGTTGCGGACCTCCGCCTTGTTGGTGCTCCCGGCCTTCTTCATCGCATCGGCCACCAGGTACAGCCCGTCGTAGGCGTGGCCGCCGAAGGTAGATACGTCCTGGTGGTAGCGCGATTCAAAGTCGTGCTTGTAGCCCTCGACCACTTTTTTCTGCGGGTCGTTCGCGGGCATCGCCTCGGCCACCAGCAGCGCCGCGGCGGGCAGGCGAACGCCGTCGGCGGCACCGCCGGCGAGCTGGATGTACACCTTCGAAGCGACGCCGTGCGACTGGTACAGCGGCACGGTCATGCCGATCTGGCGGAAGTTCTTGGTGACGATCGCCGGGGCCTGGCCGAAGCCGCAGTTGAGCACCGCCTGAATCTGGGCGTTCTGGCGCATCTTGGTGAGCTGCGGAGTCATGTCAGTGTCCTTCGAGGCGTACGCCTCGTCGGCCAGGATCTCGATGCCGTACTTCGGCGCAACCTTTATGCACTGGGCGCGCATCGATTTGTCAAAGCCCCCGTCGCCCGAGATCAGCCCGATCTTCGAGATGCCGCGCGTGCGCATGTCGCTAAAGATCTTCTCGCACGCCATGCGGTCGGTGGCGGGCGTCTTGAACACCCACTTCTTGACCGGCTCGACGATGTCGATCGCCCCGGCAAGCGAGATGAATGGGATCTGCGCCTGCTCGATGAGCGGAATCACGGCCATGGTCTCGCCGGTGGTCGAGCCGCCGACAATGGCGTCCACCTTGTCCTCCTCGATCAGTCGCTTGACGAAGGTGCGCGCCTTTTCGGCGTTGCCGCCCGAATCGTAGGCGATCAGCTCGAGCTTCCTTCCGAGCACGCCGCCCGCAGCGTTGATCTTGTCGACGTAGAGCTCGAGCGTCTTCTGCTCCGGGTCGCCGAGAAAGGCGGCCGGCCCGGTGACCGACAGGAACGAGCCGATCTTGATCGGCGCCGCCGCGTGCGCGGCGAAGGCGATGGTGGCGATCGAAGCAAATCGGGCAAACGTGCTTAGGCCGCTCCTGAGATTCATGACGCTCCTCCTCGAAAGTGGAATGGTCGGCCGGGCCGTTGCGTGCGGCGCGGCTGCGCGGTAAGGTATTCCGGTACTCCAAAGCGTATTTGAACGTTAGCGCGACTGCCTAGGGAGCAATTTGATCTATCGCAAGAAAAGCAGCATTGCGCCGGCTCGCGAGGTGCCTGAGGCGCGCGTACGCGGCGTGCTCCCGGGCGACCTCGAGCAGGTGATCGAGATCGACACCGCGGTCACCGGACTGCGCAAGGCCGCGTACTGGGCCGAGATCCTTAGCCGCTACGGCGGCGCACGCCGGCAACGCCACTTCCTGGTCGCCGAGGCGGACGGGCGCATCGACGGCTATGTCATCGGCGAGGTGCGCGACTGGGAGTTCGGCTCGGCGCCGTGCGGCTGGGTGTTCGCGATCAGCGTGCGGCCCGATGCGCGCCTCGGCGGGACCGGAACACGCCTGCTGGGGGCGATCAGCGACAGCTTCCGGCGCGCCGGCGTTTCCAAGCTGCGCACGATGCTGGCGCGCGACAACCAGCTGATCCTGTCGTTCTTCCGCAGCCAGGGCATGATGGCCGCGCCCTTCATTGCGCTCGAGAAGGACCTGTGACGGGGGCGCGGTGAAGCTGCAGACAAACACCCTGCTCGCGCTCTACAGCGTGCTCGAGTTCGCCGCCAATCCGGGGCGCCACCTGTCGGCGGCCGAGGTGGCGCAGAAGTACTGCGTCTCGCCGCATCACCTGGCGAAGGTGTTGCGCACGCTCGGCCGCGCCGGCCTGGTCGGCGCAGTGCGTGGCGTCGGCGGCGGCTACCGCTTCGCAGGCAACGCGAAGCGCCTCACGCTGATGGACGTGATCGAGCTGTTCGAGGACATCAGCGCGCCGCGCCGCGCGATAGCGAAAGCCGCCCGCCGGCGCAGCGCCGCGGACGCGATCGCTGCGCCGCACGAAGTCGAGGACGCGCTCGGCGTGGTGCTGAAGGAGATAGACGAGATCGCCAAGGCGACCTTCCGCTCGATCACGCTCGATACGATGCTCAAGTTGGTGGAACGCAGGCGCGTCCCGCGCGGAGCCTAGCTCACGTCTAGGAAGGTTTCCCCGGTTGCCCCCACCTGCCAGTATTTAGCCGCACTGGTTGACCTCCACCGTGACATGGGCGAGCTCATGGTATTCCCGCAGCTGCGCCTTGACGCGTGCGGGCGTCATCGCCGTGTCGTGGGTGACCAAACTCAGGATGCAGGCGAAGCAAGCCTTCCCGACTCGCCAGAGATGAAGGTCGGCAATGCGGGTGGACCCGCTGGGGTCGACATTCGCAACGGCTTCTCGGATTTTGGTGGTCACCGGGTTGTCCATTTCCCGGTCGAGCAGCACCCGGCTCGTGTCGCGCAGCAGCCCCGAGGCCCAGCGCGCGACAAGGATTGCGCCGACAATTCCCATGACCGGATCGAGCCAGTTCCATCCAAATACCATACCGCCGGCAAGCGCGACGATGGCGAGCACGGACGTGGCGGCGTCGGCAATCACGTGAATGTAAGCCGATCGCAGATTCAAGTCATCGCGCCGATGATGGGCACCGCGATCGTCGTGCGAGTGGTCGTGATGATCGCCGGCGCGTCCAAGAATAAGGGCACAGGCGACGTTGACAATCAGGCCGGCTACGGCGACTCCGATCGCCTGCGGAAAGTGAATCGTCTGCGGCGTGACGATCCGCTCGACCGAGGCGAAGGACATCATCGCGGCGACGCCGACCAGGAACACCGCGCTGGTGTAGCCGCCGAGGATCTCTATCTTCCAGGTCCCGAACGCGAAGCGGGAATCCTGCGCATAGCGGCGCGCTGCGACATAGGTGTACGCGCTCAGGCCGATGGCGACCGCATGTGAACTCATGTGCCAGCCGTCTGCGAGGAGCGCCATGGAGTTGAACCACCATCCGGCGCATATCTCGACGACCATCATCGCGGCGGTGATCCACATCACTGCCCGGGTGCCCCGTTCGGCGGCGCGGCTGCCGGGATTGAACACGTGACTATGGGTCCAGGGGCTCAGGTCGTGGGTGTGCATCGTGGCTCCAAGAGGGATGACGGGCCGGGGTAGCGCGCATTATCGTGCAGCTTGCGGTGATATGCCCCGGCGCCCTAGATATACCGGTACGCGTGGGGAATAACCTGGGGCGGCGGGATGGGCAGCGTAAGATCTGGACATCGCAAAGGAGAAAGGCCATGAAACGCAATCTCGCAATGGCGGCCGCGGCGCTCGCATTCGACCTTGCGGTTGCGCCGTTCGCCTATGGCCAGGGCTACGGCTACGGGCCGGGAATGATGGGCGGCTACGGCTGGGGCGGGGGCTGGGGCTTCGGCATCATCGGCATGCTGCTGTGGTGGGTGCTGATCATCCTCGGCATTGTGCTGCTCGTGAAATGGGTCTTCGGCGGCGGACCGGGCGGCGGGCGCACGGCGGGCGATCGCGCGCTGGAGATTCTCAAGGAACGCTACGCTCGGGGCGAAATCGACAAGAACGAATTCGAGCAGAAAAAACGCGACCTGCGCAGCTGACTCGCCGGCTCGTTCCGGTTGCTTTGCTCAGTGCTTGACGGACGAAGCCGACTTTCGTCTGACGCCGGAGGCTGCGCGGTTGGGAGCGGCGGCGAGGCGGTCGAGAATCGGGCACTCGGGCCGCTCGTCGCCGTGGCAGCGCGCGGCGAGCGCCTGCAGGGTGCGCTTCATCGCTTCGAGCTCGGCGATGCGCTGATCGAGCTCCGCGACGTGCTCCAGCGCGAGCGCCTTCACATCGCGGCTGGAGCGGCGCTGATTGCGCCAGAGCCCAAGTAGCTGCTCGATCTGCTTGATCGAAAACCCGAGGCTGCGCGCCTGCCGCACGAAGCGCAAGGTGTGAACGTCTCTGTCGGAGTAGGTGCGGTAGCCCGAACAGGTCCGGGCCGCCTTCGGGATCAGGCCGATCCCCTCGTAGTGGCGGATCATCTTGGCCGACACGCCGGAACGCCTGGCCGCGGCGCCGATGTTCATCTGCATCGCATCCATGTTCAACCCCCGCTTGGCCGCCAGCGCCGCAGCGTCAGCGCGTTCGTCACCACGCTCACGCTGCTGAAGGCCATCGCCGCGCCCGCGATGATCGGGTTCAGGAAGCCGAACGCCGCCAGTGGGATGCCGACCATGTTGTAGAAGAAGGCCCAGAACAGGTTTTGGCGGATCTTGCCGTAGGTGCGGCGCGAAATGCTGATCGCGTCTGCCACCAGCCGCGGGTCGCCGCGCATCAGGGTGATGCCCGCGGTGTGCATCGCCACGTCGGTGCCGGTGGCCATCGCGATGCCGACGTCGGCGGCGGCGAGCGCCGGCGCGTCGTTTATCCCATCGCCCACCATCGCGACCACCCGATCCTTGCCGCGCAGCTCGGACACCGCCTGCGCCTTGTCCGCGGGCAGCACTTCCGCCCGCACCTCGTCGATGCCCAGCGCCCGCGCCGCGGCCTGCGCGCTGCCGCGGTTGTCGCCGCTCAGCATGACGGTTCTGATGCCCCGCGCCTGCAGCTGCGCGATCGCCGCGCGCGCGCCGGCCTTGAGCGCGTCGCCGAAGGCGAACAGGCCCAGCAGGCCGCGCGCGCCGCCGGCCTGCGCCGCGAGCCACGCTAGCGAGCGTCCCTCGCGCAGGAGCGCCCGTTCGCGCTCGGCGAGCGGCGCGGTATCGACGCCGAGCTCCTGCATCAGCCGCGAGCTGCCAAGGTACAAAGTGCGCCCCTCGACCATGGCCTGAACGCCGCGGCCAGGGAGAGCCTTCGATTCGCTGGCCGAGGGAGGAGAAATGCCTTCTGCGCCGGCTTTCTCCATGACTGCGCGCGCGAGCGGGTGCTGGCTTGTCTGCTGCAGCGACGCCGCGAGCCGCAGCAGCTCGGCCCGGTCGCCGCTCAGCGGCTCCACCGCAAGCAGCTGCGGCCGCCCTTCGGTCAGCGTTCCGGTCTTGTCGAACACGACGGTGGTGATCGAATGCGCGATTTCGAGCGCCTCGGCATCCTTGATCAGCACCCCGTGGCGCGCCGCCACCCCGGTGCCGGCCATGATCGCCGTCGGCGTGGCGAGCCCCAGCGCGCAGGGGCAGGCGATGACCATTACCGCCACCGCGTACAGCAGCGCAGAGGTCCAGTTCCCGCCGGCGAAGCCCCAGGCGAGCAGCGTGACGAGCGCGATCGCGAGCACGACCGGAACGAAGACCGCGCTCACCTTGTCGACGATGCGCTGGATCGGCGCCTTGGCGGCTTGTGCGTTCTCCACCAGCCGGATGATGCGCGCCAGCGTCGATTCGGCGCCCACGGCGCGCGTCTCGACCAGCAGCAGGGCCTCGGCGTTGATCGCACCGCCGGTGACGCGCTCGCCCGGCCCCTTGGCGACCGGCAGGCTCTCGCCGGTGATCAGCGACTCGTCGACGTGGCTGCGGCCTTCGCGCACCTCGCCGTCGACCGGCACGCGCTCGCCCGGGCGCACCGCGACCAGGTCGCCGACGGCGACCGACGAGAGCGGTACTTCGACGTCCTTGCCGCCGCGCCGAACCAGCGCGCGGTCCGGCCTGAGCGCGTTGAGCGCGCGGATCGCTTCCGTTGTCTGGCGCTTGGCGCGCGCCTCGAGCCACTTGCCGAGCAGGATGAAGGTGATCAGCGCCGCCGAGGTCTCGAAATAGAGCTCGTGCGCGCCCGAGCCGAGCAGCCCATATAGCGACAGGCCGTAGGCCGCGCTGGTTCCAAGCGCCACCAGCAGGTCCATGTTGCCGGTGAGCGCCTTGAGCGCGTTCCAGCCCGCGCGGTAGAAGCGCGCTCCGAGCCAGAACTGCACCGGCGTTGCGAACGCGAGCTGCACCCAGCCCGGCAGCGCCCAGTGCGCGCCGAAAACCATTCCGGCCATCGGCGCGAGGAGCGGCAGCGTGAGCAGCGCAGATACGGCTACCGGCCACCAATCGGGCAGCCCGCGCGCGGCGCCCGCCGCGCCTGCGCCTTCGAGATCGACGGAATCCGCCTGGTAACCGGCCGCTTCGACCGCCGAGCGAAGCGAATCGATCCCGGTGCCGGAGACCATCACCACGTGGGCGCGCTCGGTCGCGAGGTTGACCGAGGCCGAGAGCACCCCGGGCACCCTTGCGAGCGCCTTTTCCACCCGCGTGACGCAGCTCGCGCAGGTCATGCCGCGAATCGCGAGATCGAGTTCCTCGCGCCCAACCTCGTAGCCGGCGCGCTGCACCGCCTTCGCCAGCGCGTCGATCGTGACCGACGGCGCGCGCTTGATGGTCGCCGCCTCGGTGGCGAGGTTGACCGACGCGGCCTGGACTCCGGGCACCGCCGCCAGCGCCTTCTCGACCCGCGCCACGCACGAGGCGCAAGTCATGCCGGCGATCGGCAAGCGCAGATCGCGCGCCGCAGAATCCGGCGCGGCGCCTGGTGCCGTAGTCGCAAGTGAGGCGGACATGGCTCTATTCGAAGCGCTCTGACATATGTTTCAGCCCAAGGGTTCCCATTATAGGAAGGTCCAGCCCGCAGCCACGCGGCCGCAAGACGCCAGTTTGACGTGCATCAAAGCGCCCGGACATCGGGAGCGTAGCCTTTAAATGAAAACCGATGGCGAGAGTCCAGCCAGGCGATATGTGCCATACCCAAGCCGCGACGCGTCCCCGCACCGGAGCTACCGGGGCCGGGACGCCGTTCGCGCGCATGGCGCGCCTGCGAGGCTGGGTGGCGGGAATCGCGCTTTTCGCCGTGCTCGGCTATTTCACGCAGCCGCTGTGCTGCGCGTCGGCGGATGCGGCGGTCACACACCAGCGCTCCGGAACGGATGGTTGTTGCGTAATCCAGGCGGCGATGCATCATGCGGCGCCGTTGCCGGCAACCTTGGTGTGGAACGACCGGTCTCCCGTATTGGGCCCGCCGCTTAGCCGCGACGGCAGCGTCGTTCCCCCGATCACCTTAGGCCTTTCGCGCGCCGTCGAGCGTCCGCCGGATCGCCGCGCGTCGTACCACTCGCGCAGCGCGCGGCTTCTGCTTTAGCCCCTGCCATCCGCCGCCATCTGCCCCCGACAAGGGCAGGGCGCTTCGATTCGCGCAATTTGCGCGCGGATCGCGCATCGCAATCAGCGAATGTACATATTTGGTAGCGACACTCGAAAGGAGATTCACCATGAAGATCCAAAGCACGACAGCACGCAAAACCCTGGTTGCCCTGATCGCGAGCATCGGTCTGGCGGCCGCCGCGATCCCGACCTTTGCGGATGCCCAACCTGGCTATCCGGCGATGATGGGCGGATACGGCCCCGGCTACGGCCCGGGCCCGGGAATGATGGGAGGTCCCGGTTACGGGGGCGGCTACGGGCCGGGCAACGGCGTTGCACCGGGAGCGACCGGTGGCTACGGTCCGGGCTACGGCTATGGCATGGGGCCGTGGATGATGGGCGGCTACGGTCCGGGCTACGGCATGGGACCGGGGATGTTCGCAGGCTGCGGCGGCTACGGTTACGGCTACAACGCGCTCAACCTCAGCGATGCGCAGCGTGCGAAGATCCAAAAGATCCAGGAGGACGCCGCGCGCTCGCAGTGGGAGACCATGAACAAGATGCGCGAAGCGATTTCGCAGGGCTGGGAAGACGCGCAGAAGAAGATCGACGCCGTGCTCACCAAGGAGCAGCGCGAACAGCTCCAGCGCGGCTGGCAGGGCCGCTAAGGAGAAGCAACGGCACATGAGCGCGCGTACTGCAGGAAGCGTGGCTGAAGCCCGCTCATGTGCCACTTCATATCCGTCGAGGGAGAACTGCCATGATCGAATTGAGCGTCAAGGACATGACCTGCAATCACTGCGTCGGCGCTTTGCACAAGGCGTTGGAGGAGGCCGGATATCCGGCAAGCCTAGTGGCGGGTTGAGGTGAGCCAGATGAAGCAGAAACATTTCGTCATCTTTTCCATCATATTGGTGATGATTGCGATCGTCGCCGGCGCGATCTACTACCAGAGCCAAGGATCGAAGGCGGCTGCCGAAGCGTACCGGCGGGACCGGACGACCTTTGTCCGGGACTATTCGCCATCGACCGGCAGTCCGACCGCGAAGGTCGAGATCGTCGAATTCTTCGACCCCGCCTGCGATACCTGCAAGCAGTTCTATCCCATGGTCAGGCAGCTGATGGACGATCATCCCGGCAAGATTCGTCTGTACGAGCGCTATGCGCCGTTTCACGCCGGCTCGGATTTCGTAGCGAAGATTCTGGCTGCAGCGCACATGCAGGGGAAATTCTGGCAAACCCTGGAAGCAGTTTTTGCGGCTCAGTCCGACTGGGCGCCGAACCATCGTCCGCAGCCGGACCTGGTCTGGAAATACATCGGTGGCGTTGGTCTCGATATGGAACGGCTCGGGCAGGACATGAATTCGCCGGTCATGGACAAGATCCTCCAGCAGGACCTTGGCGATGCGCAAAAACTGAACGTGACGGCGACGCCCGAGTTCTTCGTCGACGGCAAGCCGCTGCCAAGCTGGGGCTGGAAGCAGTTGAAGAGCCTGGTCGAAAGCGAGCTCGCAGCCGTCTACTAGGCCGTTGGCTGCCCCGGTCCAAATGTTCGGCTTGACGTCGAACAGATATTTCCATATTCTTGGAAATATGGAAACAAAACAGGTGGTCGACGCGCTCGGCGCGCTGGCGCAGGAAACGCGGCTGGCGGTGTTCCGCATGCTGGTCGAGGCCGGGCCGGCGGGGCTGCCCGCGGGCGAGATCAGCACCCGGCTCGGGCTGCCGGCCGCGACGGCGTCGTTCCATCTCGCGCAACTCACCCGCGCCGGGCTGCTTGCCTCGCGCACGCAGGGGCGCTTCGTCATCTACTCGGCCGATTTCGAGCGCATGAACGCGCTGCTCGGTTTTCTGACCGAGAACTGCTGCGGCGGCGAATCCTGCGCCCCCCTCCCCCAACCCGTGAAAGTCGTGAAAAGGAAGGCATCATGAAACGCCTGCACGTGCATCTCGGGGTCGCCGACCTCGAACGCAGCATCCGCTTCTACTCCGCGCTGTTCGCCGCCGAGCCGAGCGTGCGCCATTCCGACTACGCCAAGTGGCAGCTCGAGGATCCGCGCGTCAATTTCGCCATCTCGACCCGCGGCAAGAAAGCCGGCCTCGACCACCTCGGGATCCAGGCGGAGGACGACGCCGAGCTCGAGCAGCTCGGCGCGCGCCTGGCGCAGGCCGATGTGGCCGTGCTGCCGCAGAAGAACGCCTCGTGCTGCTACGTCAAGAGCGACAAGTACTGGACCCTGGACCCGCAGGGCATCGCGTGGGAGTCGTTCCATACCCTCGACACGATTCCGGTGTTCGGCAACGACAGTGTGTCCGAGGCGCAGGCGAAGACGGGCAAGGCCTGCTGCGCCCCTTCCCTGCGGGAGCCGGCGTGAAGCCCCACAACGTCCTGTTCCTGTGCACCGGCAATTCGGCGCGCTCGATCCTGGCGGAGGCCTACCTCAACACCGCGGCCAAGGGGCGCTTCGTCGCCTACAGCGCGGGCAGCCATCCGCAGGGCAAGGTCAATCCGTTCGCGCTCGAGCTGCTGGCGAAGAACCGGCTCGAGACTTCCGGCCTGCGCTCCAAGAGCTGGGACGAGTTCGCCCGGCCGGGCGCGCCGGCGATGGATTTCGTGTTCACCGTATGCGACCAGGCGGCGGGCGAAACCTGCCCGATGTGGCCCGGGCAGCCGATGACGGCGCACTGGGGCGTGGACGATCCGGCCAAGGTCGAGGGCACCGAGGAGCACAAGCGCAGGGCATTCGTGCGCGCTTTCTCGGAGCTCTCGACGCGCATCAATCTGTTCCTCAGCCTGCCGCTCGGCAAGCTGGACCGGCTGGCGCTGAAGAACAAGCTGGCGGAAATCGGCCGCGTCGGCAGCGAAGCGAAGACCGAGTAGCGATGAGCTTCTTCGAGCGCTGGCTCACGCTGTGGGTCGCGCTGTGCATCGTCGCCGGCGTCGTTCTCGGCCGGCAACTGCCCGGGCCGGTGCAGGCGCTCGGCCGCATGGAGCTCGCACAGGTCAACGTTCCGGTCGGCCTGCTGATCTGGGTGATGATCATACCGATGCTGGTGCGGGTCGACTTCGGCGCCCTGCACCGGATCCGCGAGCACGTGCGCGGCATCGGCGTCACGCTGGTCGTCAACTGGCTGGTCAAACCGTTCTCGATGGCGCTGCTCGGCTGGATCTTCATCCGCCACCTGTTCGCGCCCTGGCTGCCCGCGGCGCAGATCGACAGCTACATCGCGGGCCTGATCCTGCTCGCCGCCGCCCCGTGCACCGCAATGGTGTTCGTCTGGAGCCGACTCTCCAACGGCGACCCGCTCTTCACGCTCTCGCAGGTAGCGCTCAACGACACCATCATGGTGTTCGCTTTCGCCCCGATCGTCGGCCTGCTGCTCGGCATCTCGGCGATCAGCGTGCCGTGGAACACGCTGCTCACCTCCGTGGTGCTGTACATCGTGCTACCGGTGGTCGCGGCGCAGCTCATCCGCCGCCGTACGCTGGCGCGCGGCGGCGGGGCCGCCCTGCGGCGCCTGCTCTCGAGCCTGCAGCCGTGGTCGACGCTCGCGCTGCTGGCGACGCTCGTGCTGCTGTTCGCGTTCCAGGGCGACGCGATCATCGCCCAGCCGCTGGTCATCGCGCTGCTCGCGGTGCCGATCCTGATCCAGGTGTTCTTCAACGCGGGCCTTGCCTACCTCGCCAACCGGGCTCTGGGCGAAAAGCACAGCGTGGCCTGCCCCTCGGCGCTGATCGGCGCGAGCAATTTCTTCGAGCTGGCGGTGGCCGCGGCGATCAGCCTGTTCGGCTTCGACTCCGGCGCGGCGCTCGCCACCGTTGTGGGAGTGCTGGTCGAGGTGCCGGTGATGCTCGTGGTGGTGAAGATCGTCAACGCCACCGAAGGCTGGTATCGGTCGGTGCCGGCATGACCGCGCCCCGACTCAGTTGAGCTCCGGGATGGCCCAGTAACGACTGCGGTTGCGCAGGCGCCCGGCTTCGAACGCCTCGGCGAGCGTCAGGACGAAGGCCGAAGACTGCGGATCAAGATAGCTGTGCGCCAGTTCCCGGGAGCCGAAAAAGTGCACGTGGCGACAGAAGCTCGCGACAACGTCGCTGCGCAGCTTTTGAACTTCCGGGAGCACGAACGAGAGCGCGAGCTCCGTGGAGGGCGCCGCATCTATTGCGTCAGGCCCTACAGTCAGGCGCACTGAGGCGCCGGTGGCGCGGCAAGTCGATTGCACTTCGGCCCGTGCGCCCAGGAGCGCGGGAAGAAACAGCGTATCCCAGGCGCACCACGCGTAAAGGTCCCGCTCCCCGATGCGCAGCCGATGTCTCGAGGGAACGATCGTCAGGCCCCAATAGCCGACAATCCGCCGCCGCTCGTCGCGTTGCAGCGCCGGCCACTGCGCCAGCCGCCGGGCGATCTCGTCGGCACCTGCATCTAAGCGGGTCGCGAGCATTTGCACCGCGACCGGTTCGCCACGCGCGAGCTCGCGGTAGAGCGCGATCGAGAGTCGCTGGTCGAGCTCGTCGAGTTCGGGAAAGGCCGCGAGCATGTGCTGCGCCAAGCCGTAGGCGCTCTGTCGGGGTCGATCGGGAGATGCGGGCATCAGGCGCCGCAGTGAATAGCGCTAAGATGATCCGGGCGACTGAACCGACGGGCAGGGCACGTCAGGACGCTTTCCAGGATCAACGAAGCAAGCTCTAAGGCCGCGCGGGATTGCGCGCGAGCAGGGTGTGAAAGCGCTTGAGCGTCCCGCTCGGCGCGGGGAAATCTTCATGGCGCGAGAGCGCGACCTCCCAGCCACTGAACGCCTCGCTCAGCTCGTCGTGCCCGAACAGGCAGCAGGCCTCGGGGTCGAACATGTCCAGGTAGGTGGTGCCCTCGATCAGCACGTTGACCGCCGTGAGGCCACCCGGCCGCACCGCTTCGCGCATGCGTGCCAGCAGGCGGCGGGCGTCGCCGCAGGCGAAGAACATCAGCAGACCGATCGAGACGACGCAGTCGTAGTCGCGCGCCGGGACGTAGTGGCGCAGGTCCGCGCTGTGCGCCTCGAGCGCTATGCCGCGCGCGCCGGCGCGGCGCGCAAGATCGGCGATCGCCGTCGAGCTGGAATCCAGGGCGGTAACGCGGCAGCCGCGCCCGGCAGCCTCGAGCGCGAGGTTGCCGAGCCCGCATCCCAGGTCAAGCACGTCGCCCGACAAGTGGGGCAGGACCGCACGCTCAAAGGGGTTCAGGCCATAGTCGCGCGCTTCGACCTGACGCTCGAACTGGCGGTCGAAGAATTCGAGCGCGCTGCGGCGCGGGGGCTCGAGGGGGCCGCTCACGACCGCGAGCCGCGCCGTTCTTTGACGTCGATCAAACCTGTACCGATCACATCGGCGAGCATATCAGCATCGACTAAAGGAGCTCCGCATGACCCTGCTCGAATTCGCCCGCGGACCAGCCCTGACGGCCGCCCTGACGGTGTTCGTCGCCGGCACGCTCTGGCGCATCGCACGCCTCGCCGCGCGCCCGGCGCCCCGAGACTTGTCGGCGCCGCGCGGCAGCGCCGCCGCAGGCGCGCTGCACGGGATCGTGCGCCGCTTCTGGCCGCACCCGCGCTTCGGCGCCAAGATAGGATTCTCCACCGCGATCGGCTACGTCTATCACCTCGGCCTGGCCGTGATCGTGTTCGGTTTCCTGCCGCATATCAAGTTCATCAGACAGCTCACCGGGCTGCACTGGCCGGCGCTGCCCGATCCAGTGACCTACTTCGCCGGCGCGTTGACCACCGCGGCGCTCGTGATCGCTTTCGTGCAGCGGCGCGGCGACCCCGTCAAGCGCATGCTGTCGCGCTTCGACGACTACTTCAGCTGGCTCGTGACCTTCCTGCCCGTGATAACGGGAATGGCGATCATAGACGTCGAGCGCGGCTCGGACAGCCCGATGATCGCGGTACATCTGCTGTCGGTCGAACTGCTGCTGCTGTGGTTCCCGTTCGGCAAGCTGATGCACGCCGGGCTTGCGTTCTGGTCGCGTGGCATCACGGGCGCGAAGTACGCGCGGCGCGGGGCATTGCCGTGAGCGTCGAAAGCGCGCGTCCGGTGCCCGAGCGCGTGGCGGCGGCGATGCGGGCCTTCGCGCGCGATTTCACGCGCGAAGCGGCGGTGCACATGGATTCCTGCATCCGCTGCGGGCATTGCGCCCAGGCCTGCCACTTCTACGAGTCCACCCGCGATCCGAAGTACACCCCGATCAACAAGCTCGAGCCGTTCCTGCACGCCTACCGGCGCACCAGCGCGCCCTGGGCGCCGCTCGCACGCCTGCTCGGCGCCGAGCGGAAAATCACGCTGGGCGAGCTCGAGTCCTGGCAGGAACTGATCTACGACGCCTGCACGATGTGCGGCCGCTGCACGCTGGTCTGTCCGATGGGGATCGACATTGCGGCGCTCATTTCGCGCGCGCGCCACGGCATGTTCGCCGCCGGGCTCGTGCCCGAGGACCTGCGCGCGGCGGCCGAGCGCGCCGAGAACGAGATGAGCCCGCTCGGCGCGACGCCCGAGGTGCTCAAGGAGCGCATCGCCTGGCTGGAGGACGAGCACGACATCAAGATCCCGCTCGACCTGCCGCAGGCCGACGTGCTGGTCACGTTCTCGTCGGTCGAGATCATGAAGTATCCGAACGCGCTGGTCGCGACGGCGAAAGTGCTAAAGCATGCGGGCGAGAGCTGGACCGTCTCGACCAGGGGCTACGAGGCGACTAACTTCGGCATGCTCTCGGGCAACCTCGACTGGCAGCGCGACTTGAGCGAGCGCGTCATCACCGCGGCGATCGCGTGCAAGGCGAAGACCGTAGTGCTGCCCGAGTGCGGGCACGCCTACGGCGCGCTCAGATGGGAAGGCGCCAACGTGCACGGCGCGCCGCTGCCGTTCGAGGTGCTGCACATTTCCGAATACCTTGCTGCGCTCGCCAGGACGGGCAAGTTGCGGCTCAAACCGCTCGCCAAGTCGCTCACCTTCCACGATCCCTGCCAGGTGTCGCGCCGCGGCGGCGCGGCCCAGGCGCCGCGCGACGTGCTGGCGGCACTAGGGGTAGAGCTGCGCGAGATGGCCGACCACGCCGACGCCGCGTACTGCTGCTGCGGCGGCGGCGGGGTGGCGGCGATCAAGCGCGCCGACGAACTGCGCCGAGGGGCGTTCCGCATCAAGATGGAGGAGATCGACGCCACCGGCGCCGAGCTGCTCGCCACCAGCTGCGCCAACTGCCGCCTGAGCTTCGAGGACGGCGCCGCGTACCACAAGTGGGACAAGTCGATGCAGAGCCTCACCGAGCTGGTGGCCGAGCGCCTAGAGGGCTAGCTATACTCCGACGTGAAGCGGTGCGCCGCGGCCGCCACCGCCGCGTGTTGACGTTTACGTAAACGTCAAGTAGCCTGACGCTCCCCGGAGGTCCCCGATGACCGACCTGTCCGTGTCGAAGAATCTGGTCTACAAGGCCAAGCACAAGATCCGCTTCGTCACCGCGGCGAGCTTGTTCGACGGCCACGACGCGTCGATCAACATCATGCGCCGCATCCTGCAGGCTTCGGGCGCCGAGGTGATCCACCTCGGCCACAACCGCTCGGTCGAGGACGTGGTCAGCGCCGCGCTCGAGGAAGACGTCCAGGGCGTCGCCGTTTCTTCCTACCAGGGCGGGCACATCGAGTACTTCCGCTACATGATCGACCTGCTCAAACAGCGCGGCGGCGAGCACATCCGGGTGTTCGGCGGCGGCGGCGGGGTGATCGTGCCCGAGGAGATCCGGGCCCTGCACGACTACGGTGTGGCGCGCATCTACTCGCCCGAGGACGGGCAGAAGATGGGCCTGCAGGGCATGATCAACGACATGCTGGCGCGTTGCGACTTCGACCCGTCGCAGTACGCGCCGAAGGACCTCAAGGCGCTCAAGGCGGGAGACCGCCGGGCGCTGGCGCAGGTAATCACCGCGCTGGAATTGGGCGCTCTGGAGGGGAACCTGAAGCAGGAGCTTCTGAATGCCGCGCAGGCCGAACCGGCCCCGGTGCTCGGCGTCACCGGCACCGGCGGCGCGGGCAAGAGCTCGCTCGCTGACGAGCTGGTGCGCCGCTTTCGCCTCGACCAGGCGGACCGGCTGAAGATCGCGATCATCGCGGTCGACCCTTCGCGCAGGAAGACCGGCGGCGCGCTGCTCGGCGATCGCATCCGCATGAACGCTATCCACGGCAAGCAGGTTTTCATGCGCTCGCTCGCCACGCGCGCCTCGGGCGCGGAAATCGCCGCAACGCTGCCCGAAACGGTCGCCGCCTGCCGCGCGGCCGGGTTCGACCTGGTGCTGGTGGAGACTTCCGGAATCGGCCAGGGCGACGCCGCGATCGTGCCCCACGTCGACGTGTCGCTGTATGTCATGACGCCGGAGTTCGGTGCCGCGAGCCAGCTCGAGAAGATCGACATGCTCGATTTCGCCGACTTCGTCGCGATCAACAAGTTCGACCGCAAGGGCGCCGAGGACGCGCTGCGCGACGTCAGGAAGCAGGTGCAGCGCAACCGCGAGGCGTTCAAGACCCGGCCCGAGGACATGCCGGTGTTCGGCACCATCGCCTCGCGCTTCAACGACGACGGAGTCACCGCGCTGTACCAGGCGCTTGCGGCGAAGCTCGCGGCCAAGGGCCTCGCGCTCGAGCCGGGAACGCTGCCGAAGGTCGAAGCCAAGGTTTCCTCGAGCGTTCACGTGGTGATACCGCCCAAGCGCCAGCGCTACCTGGCCGAGATCGCGGAGTCGGTTCGGGGCTATCACGGCCATGTGCGCGAGCAGGCGGGCCTCGCGCGCGAGCGCCAGCAGCTGATCGCGGCCAAGGCGATGCTGCTCAAGGCCGGCAAGGAGGCGCGCGAGCTCGACTCCCTGATAAACGAGAAGAACTCGGCGCTCGATGCGCGCGCCAGGAAGCTGCTCGAGATGTGGCCCGAGACGCTGAAGGCCTATGCGGGCGACGAATACGTGGTGAAAATCCGCGGGCGCGAGATCCGTACGCGCCTCACTCACATGACGCTTTCCGGCACAAGAGTGCCGAAGGTGGCGCTGCCGCGCTACGAGGACCACGGTGAAATCCTACGCTGGCAAATGCGCGAGAACGTGCCCGGGTCGTTTCCGTTCACCTCGGGCGTGTTCGCCTTCAAGCGCGAGAACGAGGACCCCACGCGCATGTTCGCCGGCGAAGGCGACGCGTTTCGCACCAACAAGCGCTTCCACCTGCTGGCCAGGGAAATGCCGGCCAAGCGCCTGTCGACCGCGTTCGACTCGGTCACGCTGTACGGTTTCGACCCCGACGAGCGGCCCGACATCTACGGCAAGGTGGGCAACTCCGGCGTCTCGATCGCCACGCTCGAGGACATGAAGGTCCTGTACGGCGGCTTCGACCTGTGCGCGCCCAACACTTCGGTGTCGATGACCATCAACGGACCGGCGCCGACCATCCTGGCGATGTTCTTCAATACCGCGCTCGATCAGCAGGTCGAAAAGTTCCGCGCCGAGAACGCTCGCGAGCCGACCGAGGACGAGGCGGACAAGATCCGCGAATGGACCCTGGCCACGGTGCGCGGCACGGTGCAGGCCGACATCCTGAAGGAAGACCAGGGCCAGAACACCTGCATCTATTCCACCGAATTTTCGCTCAAGGTGATGGGCGACATCCAGCAGTACTTCATCCACAACGGGGTGAAGAATTTCTACTCGGTGTCGATCTCGGGCTACCACATCGCGGAAGCCGGCGCGAACCCGATCAGCCAGCTTGCCTTCACGCTCGCCAACGGCTTCACCTTCGTCGAGGCCTACCTCGCACGCGGCATGCATATCGACGACTTCGCGCCCAATCTGTCGTTCTTCTTCAGCTACGGCATGGATCCGGAGTACGCGGTGCTCGGGCGGGTGGCGCGGCGCATCTGGGCGGTGGCGATGAAAAACCGCTACGGCGCGAACGAGAGGAGCCAGAAACTCAAGTTCCACTCCCAGACCTCGGGCCGCTCGCTGCACGCGCAGGAGATCGCGTTCAACGACATCCGCACCACGCTGCAGGCGCTGATCTCGACCTACGACAACACCAATTCGCTGCACACCAACGCCTACGACGAGGCGATCACCACCCCGACCGAGGAATCGGTGCGCCGCGCGATGGCGATCCAGCTGATCCTGAACAAGGAGTGGGGGCTGGCGAAGAACGAGAACCCGAACCAGGGCTCGTTCATCATCGACGAGCTGACCGACCTGGTGGAAGAGGCGGTGCTGAAAGAGTTCGAGGCGATCTCGGCGCGCGGCGGCGTGCTGGGCGCGATGGAAACAGGCTACCAGCGCGGCAAGATCCAGGAAGAGTCGCTTACCTATGAGCACAAGAAGCACGACGGCTCCTACCCGATCGTGGGCGTGAACACCTTCCGCAACCCGCGCGGCGACGCAGCGCCGCCAAGGCTCGAGCTGATCCGCTCGACCGAGGAGGAAAAGCAGTCCCAGCTCAAGCGCCTGCGCGATTTCCACACGAGGCACGCCAAGGCCGCAGCGGCGATGCTCGAGCGCTTGCGCCAGGCGGTGATCCGTGACGAGAACGTGTTCGAGGTGCTGGTCGACGCGGTGCGCGTATGCTCGCTGGGCCAGATCACGCACGCCCTGTTCGAGGTGGGAGGGCAGTACCGGCGCAGCATGTGAGGAGACAGGGGACTCGTCATGCCCATATCGCTCGCGCGGTGGGAGTCGTTCTACGTCATCACCGGCACTGCCGGCGCGGCGCTCACCGGCTTGATGTTCGTTGTCATTGCGCTCACCGGCGACCGCGCGGAGGGCGCGCCGCCCGACGGCGTGGGGGCCTTTTCCACGCCTTCCGTGACGCACTTTGCCAATACGCTGCTGCTGGCGGGCATCATGACCGTGCCGGTGCATCGCGTCCTCAGCCTCAGCCTGTGCCTCGGCGGCTGCGCGATATTCGGACTGGTGTCGACCGGCCTTGCCGGAGCCCGCATGAGACGACTCGAGACCTACGCGGCCGGGGCGGAAGACTGGGCCTGGCACGTCATCCTTCCGTTGCTTGCCTACCTCGCGCTCGCCGCAAGCGCCTTGCTGGTTCCGGCGTCGCAGGCGCTCGCGGTCGTCGGGGCGGCGACCGTTTCCCTGCTCCTGCTCTTCATCGGAATTCATAACGCCTGGGACGTGGCGGTCTATCTGGTCACACAAGGCGGCAACAAGGCGGCGACCGCCGCAGGCACCGATTCGTCCTCGTCGGAGCAAGGCTGAGCGCGCGCAGTGTCCTTGTCGTCGGTGCCGGCGTCAGCGGACTCGCCGCCGCGCGCCGTCTGGCGGCCCGCGGCTGCGAAGTGACGCTCGTCGAGGCGCGCGAGCGGATCGGCGGACGCGTCTGGACCGTGCGCGAACCCGGCCTCGCGGTGCCGATCGAGTTGGGCGCGGAGTTCGTGCACGGCCTCGCGGCACCGGTGTATGCGACCGCCCGCGAGGCCGGACTCGCCGTCATCGACGTTGCCGGCCGGCGCTGGGCCGGGGGCGGCGCAGGACTGCGCACGAGCGGCGATCCTCTGTCGCGCGTGGCTCGCGTGCTGGGCCGACTCGACGCCAAACGGCGTTCCGACCGCTCATTCGCGACTGCGCTCGCCAGGATGCGCTCGGTCGGCGCGGCGGATCGGCTCGCGGCGGAGCAGTTCGTGCGGGGCTTCGAGGCGGCGGATCCGCAACTTATCAGCGAACGGTGGCTCGCGGCGGGCGCAGCGCGCGCGCACACAGGCAAGCAGGCCGGCGAAGATTGCACGGGACGCGTGCTGGGTGGCTACGACGGCATCGTAGACGCGCTCGCTTCGCCGGTGAGAAGCCGCATTCGACTTGGCCGAGTCGTGACGCGCGTGCGCTGGCGCGCCGGCGCGGTAACGGCTCGCACCCAATCGGCGGACGGACGCGACCAAGCGGACCTCCCGGCCGACGCCGCCATCATCACCGTTCCGCTCGGCGTGCTGAAGGCGCCGCCCGGCGCGCCGGCTCGCATCGAGTTCGACCCTCCGCTTCGATCGCAGGCGCGCGCGCTGCAACGGCTGGAGATGGGCGCGGCCGTTCGTGTCGCGCTGGTGCTCGACGAGCCGCTATGGCTCACGCGCAGGTTCGCGGCGCGGCACCCTGGCACCGACTTCCACGCGTTGTCGTTCCTGCTGGGACGAGCAGACGCAGCGTTCCGGGTCTGGTGGACGCAGTATCCGCTGCGTGCACCGCTGCTCGTTGGCTGGTGCGGCGGCCCGGCGGCGCGCGCGTTGTCGGCCGAGCCGCGCGACGTGGTGATCGACGCTGCGGTTCGTTCGATCGCGGCAATCCTTCGCATGCCCAAGCGGTCGCTATCCGGCCACGTCCGGGCAACCTATATGCATGACTGGAATACCGACTCGCTCGCGCGCGGCGCCTACAGCTATCCGGGCGTGGGCGGAGTCGGCGCCGGCGCGGCTTTGGCGCGCCCGATCGAGCGAACGCTTTACTTCGCGGGCGAGCACACCGACCGCGGCGGGCGCAACGGAACCGTGGACGGTGCGGTCCGGTCGGGCCAGTTGGCGGCGGAGCGCATCTTGCGGGACACTGCAGACCCCGACTGAGGCGAGATGGCCGTGAACGATGCTTGCCTGATCCTGGTCGACGTGCAGAACGATTTCATGCCTGGCGGTGCGCTCGCGGTGCCGAGCGGCGACGAGATCGTGCCGGTGGTCAATCGCGTCGCGCGGAATTTCGACTGGATCGTGGCGACGCAGGACTGGCACCCGGCGGGACACGCCTCGTTCGCCTCCGCTCACCCGGGCAAGAAGGCGTTCGAGACGGTACGGCTCGCCTACGGCGAGCAGGTGCTGTGGCCGGATCATTGCGTGCAGGGAACGCATGGCGCGGCGTTTCACCGCGACCTCGCGCTCGAGGGCGCGCAGCTCATCGTGCGCAAGGGCTATCGGCGCGAGATCGACAGCTACTCGGCGTTCGTCGAGGCCGACCGCAAGACCTCGACCGGGCTGGCCGGCTGGCTGCGCGAGCTTGGCATCCGGCGGCTGTGGTTCTGCGGGCTGGCGACGGATTTCTGCGTGCTGTGGTCGGCGCTCGATGCGCGGGCCGCGGGTTTCGAGGCGACGGTCATCGAGGACGCGTGCCGCGCGATCGACCTCGACGGCTCGCTCGCCGCGGCGTGGGAGCAGCTGCGCGCTGCGGGCGTGGCGCGCGCGCATTCGGCCCAGCTGTTCGAGGTCGGCGGCCGGCACAGGCGCAGCACGTAGCGCGCGGCGCAGGCGCCCGTTCCGCGCAGCGAATTCGCCGTTTCTGTGTAAGAATATTCGGCATAGGGTCCGGCCGACCGCCTTGCGCGGCTGTTCCGCCGGGCCGGAGCGCAATACCTTGGAGGAGGAGAGCGCGATGGCGGAGTCACTGTCCGGCCTCGACACGTTCCCGAAGCTGCTGCTGCATCATGCCCGCGTGAGGGGCCAACGTCCCGCGATCCGCGAGAAGGATCGCGGCATCTGGCAGACCTGGACCTGGGCCCAGCTCGCCGACGAGGTGCGCGCGCTCGCGTACGGCTTCGCGGACCAGGGGCTCAGGCGCGGTGACCACATGGCGCTGGTCGGAGACAACCGTCCGCGCATCTACGCCGCAATGTGCGCCGCGCAGTGCCTGGGAGCGGTGCCGGTGCCGCTGTACCAGGACGCGGTCGCCGCCGAGATGGCATTCCCGATCCAGAACGCCGAGATTGCGCACGCGGTGGCGGAGGACCAGGAGCAGGTCGACAAGCTGCTCGAGATCCTGCCGCAGTGCCCGACGCTCAAGCACATTTACTACGACGATCCGCGCGGCCTGCGCCACTACAGCCAACCGCAGCTGGCGAGTTACGACAGGCTGCGCGAGATCGGCGCCGCCGCGGCCCGGCGCGATCCCGCGTTCCTCGAGCGCGAGATCGAGCAGGGCGCGGGCGACGACCCGGCGGCCATGTTCTTCACCTCGGGCACCACCGCCACGCCCAAGGGCGTGGTGCTCACGCACCATGCCCTGATCGACCGCGCCAGGGCGGCGGCCGAGATGGAAGGCCTCACCGACCGCGACGTGGTGATCGCCTACCTGCCGCCGGCCTGGATCGGCCAGAACATCTTCTCCTACGCCCAGCCCTTCGTTACCGGCTACTGCATCTGCTGCCCAGAGTCGGCCGAGACGCTGATGACCGACATGCGCGAGATCGGCCCCAGCTACTACTTTGCGCCGCCGCGCGTGCTCGAAGCCCTGCTCACTCAGGTATCGATCCGCATGGAGGATGCCGGGCGCCTGAAACGCATCATGTACCGGCACTTCATGCACGTGGCGCGGCGCGTCGGCGGCGCGATCCTCGACGGCAAACGCATCGGCTTGGCGCAGCGCCTGCACTATGCGCTGGGCGACCTGCTCGTGTACGGGCCGCTGCGCAACGTGCTCGGCATGAGCCGGGTGCGCGTCGCCTACACCGCCGGCGAGGCGATCGGTCCGGACCTGTTCAAGTTCTACCGCTCGATCGGCATCAACCTGAAGCAGCTCTACGGCTCGACCGAGACCTCGGTGTTCGTCTGCGTGCAGCCGAACGGCCAGGTCAAGGCGGACACGGTCGGCCCGGCGGTGCGCGGGGTCGAGCTCAAGTTCACGCCGCAGCGCGAGCTGCTGATCCGCTCCCCGGGCCTGTTCAGGGAGTACTACAAGAACCCGCAGGCAACCGAGCAGGCGAAGGACGCGGAAGGCTGGTTCCATACCGGCGACGCCGGCTACCTCGACAGCGACGGCCATCTCAAGATCATCGACCGCGTCAAGGACGTCGGCAGGCTCGACGACGGCACGCTGTTTGCCCCCAAGTACCTCGAGAACAAGCTCAAGTTCTTTCCCTACATCAAGGAGGCGGTCGTTTTCGGCCACATGCGCGATCGCGTGTGCGCCTTCCTCAACATCGACATGGAGGCGGTCGGCAACTGGGCCGAGAAGCGCAAGCTGGCGTACACGGGCTACGTCGACCTCACCTCGCGCAAGGAGGTCCGCGACCTGATCGCGCAGTGCGTCGAGCAGGTGAACGCGGACCTCGCGGCGGACCCGGAGCTTGCCGGCAGCCAGATTCACCGCTTCCTGCTGCTGCACAAGGAGCTCGACGCCGACGACGGCGAGCTCACGCGCACGCGCAAGGTTCGGCGCGGCCACATCGCCGAGAAGTATGCGCCGCTGGTCGAGGCGCTCTACGCCGGAAAGGATTCGGTGCACGTCGAGGCGCAGGTGCGCTACGAGGACGGCCGTACGGCGCAGATCGCCGCCGAGCTCGCGATCTACGACGCGCGCACTTTCCCGCCGGCGGCCGCACGCAAGGCCGCCTGACGGCATGACGCAGACCGACTCTCGCGCGCAGCGCATCGGCCCCCCGATTCTCGCGGTCGAGGAGGTTTCGCTGACTTTCGGCGGGGTGAGAGCGCTGAGCGAAGTCTCGTTCGATGTGCGCGAGCATGAGGTGCGGGCGATCATCGGGCCGAACGGCGCCGGCAAGAGCTCGATGCTCAACGTCTTGAACGGCTTCTACCAGCCGCAGCACGGCGTCATCCGTTTCAGGGGACGTGAGTTCCGCGGCATGAAGCCGCACGCCGCGGCGGAGATGGGGGTCGGCCGCACGTTCCAGAACATCGCGCTGTTCCGCGGCATGACGGTGCTCGACAACATCATGGTCGGGCGCAGCCTGAAGATGCGCGGCAACCTGCTGCAGGAGTCGCTCTGGCTGCCGGCGGCGCGGCGCGAGGAGATCGAGCATCGGCGCGCGGTCGAGGAGATCATCGATTTCCTCGAGATCCAGCACATCCGGCGCACGCCGGTCGGCCAGCTGCCATACGGCCTGCAGAAGCGCGTCGAGCTCGCGCGCGCGCTGGCGATGGAGCCCTCGGTGCTGCTGCTCGACGAGCCGATGGCGGGAATGAATCTCGAGGAGAAGCAGGACATGTGCCGCTTCGTGCTCGACGTGAACGACCATTACGGCACCACGATCGTTCTGATCGAGCACGACATGGGCGTGGTGATGGACATCTCCGATCGCGTCGTGGTGCTCGACTACGGAAGCAAGATTGCCGACGGCACGCCCGACGAGGTGCGAACCGATCAGGCGGTAATCGACGCCTATCTCGGCGTCGCGCACTGAGGGGACGACGATGCACTTGCTCTACAGCGTCTTTGTCGATCCGTTCATGCAGATGGGCCACGCCCCCGACCTGCTGGTGCAGACGCTGTGGGACGGGCTGGTCAGCGGCGTGCTGTACGCCCTGATCGCGCTCGGCTTCGTTCTCATCTTCAAGGCTTCGGGCGTTTTCAATTTCGCCCAGGGCATCATGGTCGTGTTCGCGGCGCTTACCCTGGTCGGCCTGAACGAGCACGGGGTTCCGGCCTACGTGGCGCTCGCGCTCACGGTGGTGGTGATGCTCGTGCTCGCCGTCGCCGTGGAGCGCGCCATCCTGCGGCCGCTCGTCAACCAGCCCGAGATCATCCTGTTCATGGCGACTTTCGGGCTCACCTACGTGCTGATCGGGCTGGGCGAACTGATCTTTGGCGGCGACCCCAAGGTCATGATTTCCGATCAGTTGGGGCTGCCGAGCGGTGCCTGGCGTATCAACACGCTCGGCGGGTTCGTGCAGCTGCAGAAGATCGACGTCGCGGCCGCGGTCATCGCTTCGCTCATGGTCGCGGTGCTTGGCATCGTGTTCAACCGCACGCGCATCGGCCGCGCGCTGCGCGCGGTGGCCGACAGCCACCGCGCGGCCCTGTCGGTCGGCATTTCGCTCGAGCAGATCTGGGTCGTGGTCTGGTTCGCCGCCGGCGTCGTCGCACTGGCGACCGGGATCATGTGGGGCGCACGTTCGAACGTCTCCTTTGCGCTGGAGATCATCGCGCTCAAGGCCCTGCCGGTGCTGATTCTGGGCGGCTTTACGTCGATCCCGGGCGCGATTGTCGGCGGCCTCATCATCGGGGTGGGCGAGAAGATGGGCGAGTTCTACTGGGGGCCGCTGGTCGGGGGAGGGATCGAGAGCTGGTTCGCCTATGTCATCGCGCTCGTGTTCCTGCTGTTCCGGCCGCAGGGACTGTTCGGCGAGCGCATCATCGAACGGCTATAAGAGAGACGCAATGTTCTACCGCGAAGTCGGGCAGTACAAGACGAGCTACGCCGCCGACCAGGCCCTGCTTCCGATTCTGCAGGACCGGATCGGCATCGCCATCATCCTGCTGATCGCATTCGTCGGGGTGCCGCTCACGGCCTCCAACTTCGCCCTCGATTCGGTGCTCATCCCGATCCTGGTGTTCTCGCTCGCGGCGACCGGACTCAACCTCCTTACCGGCTATACCGGACTGCTCTCGCTCGGCACCGGCGGCTTCATGGGCGTGGGGGCGTTCGCTTGCTACAAGCTGACGACGTTCTTTCCCAACGTCAACATCATCGTTCTGATCCTGTGTTCGGGATTCTTCGCCGCAGCGGTCGGGACCGTGTTCGGCCTGCCGTCGCTGCGCATCAAGGGCTTCTACCTCGCGGTCGCCACGCTCGCCGCACAGTTCTTCCTTTCATGGTGCTTCATTCGCATTCCGTGGCTGTACAACAACAACATCTCGGCTTCGATCGAGGTGCCGACGAAGACAATGTTCGGCCTGGCCGTGACCGGACCGACCGCGTCCTCGACGACCCGCTACCTGCTCGTACTCTCGATCGTCACGGTCCTCGTGCTGATGGCGGCGAACCTGATGCGCGGGCGCATCGGCCGCACCTGGATGGCAGTGCGCGACATGGACCTCGCCGCGGAGCTGATCGGCATCAGGCTGTACCAGACGAAGCTGCTCGCTTTTGCCGTGTCCTCGTTCTATTGCGGCGTCGCCGGGGCGATGATGGTGTTTCTCTGGCTCGGTAACGCCGAGTCCGAGAGCTTCAACATCAACCAGTCGTTCCTGATCCTGTTCATGGTGATCATCGGCGGGCTCGGCAGCCTGCTCGGCTCCTTTCTCGGCGCGACCCTGATCTGGGGGCTGCCGATCGTGCTGCGCCAGGCACCCGCTTATCTGGGCCTGCATATCCGCAGCGCGACGGTGGATCAGAGCACGTTCGTGATCCTCGGCATGCTCATCATATTTTTCCTGATCGTCGAGCCGCACGGTCTGGCCCGACTGTGGCAGATCGGCAAGCAGAAGCTCAGGGTCTGGCCTTTCCCATATTGAGGCAAGAGGGGTACACTCTCCGCAGGATATCAAGATAAGGCCGGCGCCGGTCGCGCCGGCCACCATGGAGAGGAGGAAGGGAAATGCGCCTTAAATATCTGGTACTCGGCGCGGCGGTCGCAGGAGTCCTCGGGGCGTCAGTCCCGGCTTCGGAGGCCCTCGCGCAAGATTCGATGCTCGTGCCGCTGTTCACCTACCGCACGGGGCCTTTCGCCAATTCCGGCATCCCGATCGCGAACGGCATGCACGACTATCTGAACATGCTGAACGCGCGCGATGGCGGCATCGGCGGGGTGAAGCTGAACGTGCAGGAATGCGAGACGCAGTACAAGAACGAGAAGGGCGTCGAATGCTACGACTCGTTCAAGAGCCAGCACCCGCTGGTCATCAATCCGTATTCCACCGGCATCACGCTCGCGCTCATCCCGAAGGCGTCGGTCGACGGCATTCCGATCCTGTCGATGGCGTACGGCCTGTCGGCCTCGGCGGTCGGGGCTGACTTCCCGTGGATCTTCAATCCGCCGGACACCTACTGGGACGGGATGTCGATCGCGCTGAAGTACATCGGGCAGAAGGAGGGGGGCGGCCTCGACAAGCTCAAGGGCAAGACGATCGGCTTCATCTATTTCGACGGCGGCTACGGCCGCGAGCCGATCCCGCTGCTGCAGGACTTCGCCAAGGACTACGGCTTCGACGTCAAGTTGTACCCGGTGCCGCCGTCCCAGATGCAGACCCAGTCCGGGCTGTGGCTTGCGGTGCGTCGCGACCGGCCCGACTGGATGATCATGTGGGGCTGGGGCGCGATGAACCCGACCGCGGTGCAGGAAGCGGCCAAGACCGGCTACCCGATGGACCATTTCATCGGCGTATGGTGGTCCGGCAGCGAGGACGACGCGCGGCCGGCAGGCGCGGGCGGCAAGGGCTACCTGTCGATGAACTTCAACGCCGTTGGCGCCAACTTCAAGGCGATCAAGGATATCGAGAAGTACGTCATTGCCAAGGGCAACAGCCAGACGCCCAAGGACATGGTCGGCGAGAACTTCTACAACCGAGGCGTCATGAACGCGGTGGTCATCGCCGAGGCGATCCGCAACGCGCAGAAGATCACCGGCAAGAAAGTGATCGACGGCGCGGATATGCGGCGCGGACTGGAGACGCTCAAGATCTCGGAGCATCGCTGGAAGCAGATCGGCCTGGCCGGGTTCGGGCCGCCGATCGACGTGACCTGCCAGGACCACAACGGCCACGGATCCGTCTATGTGCAGCAGTGGAGCGGCACGAAGTGGGTCAAGGTCTCGGACTGGATCAGTCCGGTGAAGGACAAGGTGATGCCGCTGCTGGATGAAGCCGCCAAGGACTACGTGAGCAAGAACCAGCCCTGGCCGAAGCGCACCGAGGCTTGCGACAAGTCGTCTTGAGCTAAGCGGCCCTCCTCCCTCGCCAATGCGAGCCGCCTTGGGCGGGGGAGGCGGAGCTTCGGAGCACGCAATGAGCGCTGCAGCGCAGGGCGGGGCGCGAGCCTCGAGCGAGCCCGCGAGCGAGAAGATCCTCTCGCTCAACAACATCGAGGTCGTCTACGATCACGTGATCCTCGTGCTGAGGGGCGTATCGCTCGATGTGCCGCAGGGCGCCATCGTGGCGCTGCTCGGCGGCAACGGCGCGGGCAAGACGACGACGCTGAAGGCGATCTCGAACCTGCTGCATTCTGAGCGCGGCGAAGTCACCAAGGGCTCGATCGTGTTCGACGGCGCCGAGGTGCAGGCGCTTTCGCCGAACGAGCTGGTGCGCCGCGGCTGCGTGCAGGTCATGGAAGGGCGTCATTGCTTCGGCCATCTGACCGTGGAGGAGAACCTGCTCACGGGCGCGTTCACACGGCGCGACGGCAGGGCCGCGATCGCACGCGACATGGAGCTCGTGTATTCGTATTTCCCCCGCCTGAAGGAGCGGCGCAACGGGCTCGCGGGCTACACCTCGGGCGGAGAGCAGCAGATGACCGCGATCGGCCGCGCCTTGATGGCGAAGCCGAAGATGATCCTGCTCGACGAGCCCTCGATGGGGCTTGCTCCGCAGCTGGTCGCCGAGATCTTCGAGATCGTCAAGAATCTGAACCGCAAGGAGGGAGTGAGCTTCCTGCTTGCGGAGCAGAACACCAACATCGCGCTCAAGTACGCCGATTACGGCTACATTCTGGAGAACGGTCGCGTGGTGATGAACGGCGTAGGCAAGTCGCTCGCGGAGAACGAGGATGTGAAGGAGTTCTACCTCGGCTTCTCGTCCGGCGAGCGCAAGAGCTTCCGCGACGTCAAGTCTTATCGCCGGCGCAAGCGCTGGCTGTGATGGATTATTACGACGCCTTCGAAACCCGGTCCCCGGAGCAACGCGAAGCGGCGCTGATGGCGGCGCTGCCGGGCCAGATTGCGCACGCGAAGAGCAATGCGCCCGGCTTCGGCCGCATCCTGGCCGGGGTCGACCCCGCCGCAGTGAGCTCGCGCGCGGCGCTCGCCCGCCTGCCGGTGACGCGCAAGTCCGACCTCGGCGAGCTGCAAAAGACGATCCCGCCGCTGGGCGGATTGAACGCGACCGCGCGCGCAAGGCTCGCCAAGCTTTTCATCTCGCCCGGCCCGATCTACGAGCCCGAAGGCGGCGGCAAGGACTGGTGGCGCACGGCGCGCGGCCTGTACGCGGGCGGCTTGCGCGCGGGCGACCTGGTGATGAACACCTTCGCCTATCACTTCACGCCCGCCGGGTCGATGCTCGAGTCCGGCGCGCTCGCGCTCGGCTGCACGGTGGTGCCGACCGGCGTCGGCCAGACCGAGATGCAGGTGGCGGCCATCGGCGACCTCGGGATCAACGCGTTCATCGGCACGCCGTCGTTTCTCAAGCTGATCGCCGACAGGGCGCACGAGCTCGGGCACGACATATCGGCACTCAGGAAAGCCGTTGTCGGCGCCGAGTACCTGCCGCCGGCGCTCAGAAAGTCGATGGGTGAGCGCGGCATTCGCGTGATGCAGCTGTACGCAACCGCTGATCTCGGCCATCTCGCCTACGAGACCGCGCTGCCCGACGGCACGCTGAACGAGGGCATGGTGCTGGACGAAGGGCTGATCCTCGAGATCGTGCGGCCCGGTACCGGCGACCCCGTGCCCGCGGGCGAGGTGGGCGAGGTGGTGATCACCACCTTCAACCGGGACTACCCGCTGGTGCGATTCGCCACCGGCGACTTGTCGGCGGTGCTGCCGGGGCCCAGCCCCTGCGGGCGCACCAACACCCGAATCAAGGGCTGGATGGGGCGCGCCGACCAGAGCACCAAGGTGCGCGCGCTGTTCGTCACCGCCAGGCAGGTCAACGATATCCTGCGCCGTCACCCCGAAGTGCTGCGCGCGCGGCTGGTGGTCGAGGGCGAGGTCGGCCAGGACCGCATGACGCTCAAGTGCGAGGCGAAGGAGCGCCCGGCCGGGCTCGCCGAGGCGATCGTCGCCTCGATGCGCGAGGTCACCAAGCTGCGCGGCGAGACCGAGTTCGTCGCGCCCGGCAGCCTGCCGAACGACGGCAAGGTCATCGACGACCTGCGCAAGTACGGTTAGCCGCGCCGGCTGGCGCCGACCGGCAGCGCGTCGAGGCGCTTCATCTGCGCGTTACGCACGACCGACGCATCGGCCAGGAAGGCCTTCAGGAAGTCGATCGAATCGACGCCCCAGAAAAGCTCGCCGTCGGATTCGAAGCTCGGCACGCCGAATACGCCCGCGGCCGCAGCCCGCTCCGTGTTCTGGCGCAGCGCGTGCTTGACCTCCGGCTCCTGCAGGCGGGCGGGAGCGACGTTCAGCCGGGCGCACAGGTCGGCCATTCCCCGCGCGTCGGCGGGATCGCCGCCGCTGGTCCACAAGGCCTCGAAAATCCGCTTCACCGCCGTTGCAGTCGATCCCGCGGCGATGGCGAGCCGCAGGTGTTGCAGCGAGTTGAACGGGTGGGCGGCCGGGAAACGAAACGCCAAGCCGAGCCGCTCGGCGGACCACTGACACCAGCGGTAGGTCCAGCGCCGCTTGGGGCCGATTTCCGCCGGGCCCTTCTGGCCGAACTGCTGCAGCAGACCGGCCAGCAGCACGGGCCGGTAGACGAGCTCGACCTCGGGCAGCTCGCCCAGGCGCGCAAGGCAAAGGTAGGAGAAGGGTGAAACGAAGTCGAAGTACCAGGTCACGCTGCGCATGGCCGAATGTAACATTGCGCGACGTGCGCGAGTCACGGAGGAGACATGCGATTTTCGACGCTGAAGTACGCGGTGCGCGGGCGCGTATGCCGCATCACGCTCAATCGGCCGCGGCGGCTGAACGCGATCAACCGCGAAATGCCGGGCGAGATCCGCCGCGCGGTGGAGGCGGCGAACGCCGACTCGCGGGTGCACGTGATCGTGCTCGCCGGGGCGGGACGCGCATTCTGCGCGGGCTACGACCTCAAGGAGTTCGCGGAGGCCGGCAACGAAATCATTCAGGACATGCCCTGGGATCCGATGCTCGACTACCGGATCATGAAAGGCTGGACCGAGGATTTCTTTTCGATCTGGCGCAGCTACAAGCCTGTGATCTGCAAGGTGCACGGCTACGCGGTGGCGGGCGGCTCGGACATCGCGCTGTGCGCGGATCTGGTGCTCATGGCCGAGGACGCGAAGATCGGCTATATGCCGAGCCGTGTTTGGGGCTGTCCGACCACCGCGATGTGGGTCTATCGGCTGGGCGCCGAGAAGGCGAAGCGAATGCTGCTCACCGGCGACACCATCGACGGACGCACGGCGCGCGACTGGGGCTTGGTCTACGACGCGGTGCCGGCGGACAAGCTGGACGGTTCCGTGGCAAAGCTCGCCGCGCGCATCGCGGGGGTGCCGCAGAACCAGCTCATGATGCAGAAGCTGATGATCAACCAGGCCTACGAGAACATGGGCCTCGCCAATACGCAGATGATCGCCACGCTGTTCGACGGCATCACGCGCCACTCGCCCGAGGGCGTGTGGTTCAAGCACTACGCCGAGCAGCACGGCTTTCACGAGGCGGTGAAATGGCGCGACAGCGGAAAGCCGATTCCGAGCGGCGGGAGGAAAGCATGACGATCCGGGTCGAAAAGCAGGGCAAAGTCTGGACCGTGATCCACGCGCGCGCCCAGGCGCGCAATGCCGTGGACGCGCAAAGCGCCGAGGCGCTGGTGGAGGCGTTTACGGCCTTCAACGACGACCCGGACGCGGCGGTCGCCGTGCTGTGGGGCGAGGGCGGCGCGTTCTGCGCGGGCTTCGACCTCAAGGCCGCGGCCGCGCTCGCCGACGATCCGCATCCGATGCAGGAACTCGCCTACCCGTTGGATGACCGACCCCCGCCGAGGGGGCCGATGGGGCCGACCCGGCTCGAGCTCGACAAGCCGGTGATCGCCGCGATCGCGGGACCCGCGGTGGCCGGCGGCTTCGAGCTGGCGCTGTGGTGCGACCTGCGGGTGATGGAGCAGTCGGCATACTTCGGCGTGTACTGCCGCCGCTGGGGCGTGCCGCTGATCGACGGCGGCACGGTGCGCCTGCCGCGGCTGGTCGGTGCGGGGCGCGCGATGGAGCTGATCCTGACCGGCCGCAAGCTGCCGGCCGAGGAGGCGTACCGCATCGGGGCCTGCGAGAGGGTGGTTCCGGACGGGGCCGCGAGAAGGGCTGCCGAGGCGCTGGCGTGCGAAATCGCACGTTTTCCCCAGTCCTGCGTGCGCGCCGACCGGCGCTCGGCGCGTATGCAGGAAGGGCTCGAACTACGTGACGCGATGCGCAGGGAGTGGTACAACGGTATCCTGGCGTTTGTTGCGGAAGGCGCCGTTGGAGCGAACCGCTTCGCGTCGGGGAGGGGCAGGCACGGCGATTTCGGAGACTTCTGACTCCGGCCTGTCACGTCAACCGCTACGCAGGGCGAACGTTTAGCGCGTGCCTCTTCGCGACGGCGAAAACCGCTCCGCATCGGCGACATGATGCTGTCACAAAGGAAAGATAGACCATGAGAATGAATACGCCCGCAATCCTGATCGCATCCTCGTTCGCGCTGCTGCTCGGCGCCTGCGCCAGCCAGCAGAGCGCGGAGTCACCGCAACCTGCGCCGGCGCCCCAGTCCTCGGCACCGGCTCCTGCGCCGCAGGCGCAACCGGTCGAGCAGCCGGCAATGGCGATGAACCCGCTGCACGATCCCAACAGCATCCTCGCCAAGCGCAGCGTCTATTTCGACTTCGACAAGTCGAATATCAAGCCTGAGTTCAATCCGCTGGTCGAGGCGCATGCCGGCTATATGACCGGCCATGCCTCGGCGACGATCCGGATCGAAGGCAACTGCGATGAGCGCGGCAGCCGCGAGTACAACCTCGCGCTGGGCCAGCGCCGCGCCGACAGCCTGCGCAAGGCGATGGTGCTGCTCGGAGTGTCCGACCAGCGCATCGAGACCGTCAGCTGGGGCAAGGAAAAACCGCGCGCGCCCGGGCATAACGAAGCCGCGTGGGCGCAGAACCGCCGCGACGACATCATCTACACCCACGAGTAAGCCTTAGCGCTCGGGCGCCGGGGCCGCCTCGGCAAGGCCGAGGCGCTGCCGCCGGCGCGGCAGCGCGCTCGTCACGCGCCTGCGCTCGGCTTCGCTCAGCTCGCTCCAGCGCGCGATCTCGTCCAGCGTGCGGCAGCAGCCGGTGCACACGCCGAGCCGCGGGCTCATGTGGCAGACGTTGATGCAGGGCGAATCGATCATGCCGCGCGCACGGCCGCGCCCTTTTTCGCCGCGAGCGCCCTGCCGGCCTTGGAGCCGGGCTCGCGCCCGAGCGCGGCGCTGATCCAGCGCCCGACCTCGGCCAGTCGCTCGAGGTCGACGCCGGTCTCGATCCCCAGGCCGTTCAGCATGTAGACCACGTCCTCGGTGGCGACGTTGCCCGACGCCCCGGCGGCGTAGGGGCAGCCGCCGAGCCCTGCGACCGAAGCGTCGAATGTCGCGACCCCGGTCTCAAGCGAAGCGTAGATGTTGGCGAGGGCCTGACCGTAGGTGTCGTGGTAGTGCCCCGCCAGGCGCTCGATCGGCACGCGTTTCGCCACCGCTTCGATCATCGCCTTCGTCCGTCCGGGGGTGCCTACGCCGATGGTGTCGCCGAGCGACACCTCGTAGCAGCCCATCTCGGCCAGTGCGGCGGCGACCTCGGCGACCTTCGCCGGCGCGATCTCGCCCTCGTAGGGACAGCCCAGCACGCAGGAGATGTAGCCCCGCAGCCTGACGTTCGCGGCGCGCGCGGCCTGCGCGACCGGCCGAAAGCGCTCCAGGCTCTCGGCGATCGAGCAGTTGATGTTCTTGTGCGAGAAGGCTTCCGATGCGGCGCCGAAAATCGCCACCTCGGCAGCGCCCGCGGCACGCGCGGCCTCGAAGCCCTTCAGGTTCGGCGTCAGCACCGGATATGACACGCCGGGCTTCCTGCGGATGCGCGCTAGAACCTCGGTGTGATCCGCCATCTGCGGGATCCACTTGGGCGACACGAACGCGGTCGCTTCGACCGCGGGCAGGCCCGCGTCGGCGAGCCGCTCGATCAGCTCGAGCTTGATCCGGGTCGGCACCTCGGTCTTCTCGTTCTGCAGGCCGTCTCGCGGACCGACCTCGACGATTCTCACGCGCTGCGGCAGCGTCATATCCTTACCTCGCGTCCGATTCTAGCGCCTCGAAGGCGATCAGCTCGACGCCCTCGAGCACCTGCTCGCCGGGCGCGTAATGGACTTCCTTCACCACGCCGTCCGCAGGGGCGGCGATCGTGTGCTCCATCTTCATCGCTTCCAGGATCACCAGCGGCGCGCCTTTGCCGACCTTCTGTCCCGGCTTGACCATCACCGCGATGACCTTGCCCGGCATGGGCGCGGCGAGCGAGCCGCCGCCGGCATCGACGTCCAGTCCGTGCAGCTCGTCGCGCAGCGCGAAGCGCCGGTAGCCGCCTTCGCTGAACAGATGCCAGTCCTGCGCCTCGCGCAGCACGCGTGCCTTGAAGGCGCGTCCGTCCAGGCGCACCAGCAGCGCGTCGTGCGCGAGACGCTCGCCCTCCAGCGCGTAGTCGCGCCCCGCGATCAGCGCGCGCTGGCCGGCGGCGAGGAAGCGCACCTTCACCGGGTACTGCGTTTCGCCCTCGGTGAAGACGAAGTCGTGGTGCGAGTCCTCGTTCATGCGCCAGCCGTCGACCTCGTTCCAGGGCGAGTGCGGGTCGCCCGAGGCACGCGCGCTCGCGCGTGCGCTGTCCTGCTCCAGCAGCAGCTCGGCCAGCGCGACCGCGGCGAGCGCCTGCGGCGGGGCCGGCGGCCGCGGCGCGAACAACTCGTCGCGGCAGCGCTCGATCAGCCCGGTGTCGAGCTCGGCGCGCGCGAACGCGCCGCTGGCGACCAGGCGCGCCAGGAACTCGACGTTGGTCGCCAACCCCGCGATCTCGCAGCCGGCGAGGGCGGCGCGCAGGCGCGCGAGCGCCGCAGCGCGGTCTTCGCCCCAAACGATCAGCTTGGCGATCATCGGGTCGTAATGCGGACCAATGATCGCACCGCGCTCGACCCCGGTATCGATCCGCACCGTCTCGGTCGCGGCGGGGAAGGCGAGGTGCGCGATATGCCCGGTGGCCGGCAGGAACTCGCGCGCCGGATCCTCGGCGTACAGGCGTGCCTCGATCGCGTGGCCGCGGATCGCGAGCTCGTCCTGCGTGCGCGGCAGCCGCTCGCCCGCGGCCACCCTCAGCTGCCATTCGACCAGGTCCAGGCCGGTGATCATCTCGGTCACCGGGTGCTCGACCTGCAGCCGCGTGTTCATCTCCATGAAGTAGAACCGGCCATCCTGCTCGGCGATGAATTCGACCGTGCCGGCGCCCTGGTACTTGATCGCGCGCGCGGCCGCCACCGCCGCTTCGCCCATCTCGCGCCTGCGCTCGACCGTCATTCCCGGCGCCGGCGCTTCCTCGAGCACCTTCTGGTGCCTGCGCTGCACCGAGCAGTCGCGCTCGAACAGGTGCACGCAGTTGCCTTGCGCGTCGCCGAAGACCTGGACTTCGATGTGGCGCGGCCGCTCGAGGTAGCGCTCGACGAGCACCCGGTCGTCGCCGAACGCGGACTTGGCCTCCCTGCGGCAGGACGCGAGCGCCGCGTCGAACTCCGCGCCGCGGCGCACGATGCGCATGCCCTTGCCGCCGCCGCCGGCGGAGGCCTTGATCAGTACCGGAAAGCCGATCGCCTCGGCGTGCCCGAGCAGGAAAGCGGGGTCCTGGTTCTCGCCGTGATAGCCCGGCACCAGCGGCACGCGTGCTTTCTCCATCAGGGTCTTGGCCGCGGACTTGTCGCCCATCGCGGCGATCGCTTCCGGCGTCGGCCCGATGAACACGATGCCCGCCGCCGCGCAGCCGCGCGCGAAGGCCTCGTTCTCCGACAGGAAGCCGTAGCCGGGGTGGATGGCCTCGGCCCCGGTCTCGCGCGCGGCGGCGATCACCGCCTCGGCGTTCAGGTAGCTCTCGCGCGCCGGCGCCGGCCCGATGCGGCGCGCCTCGTCGGCGCGCCGCACGTGCAGCGCGTCGCGATCGGCGTCCGAATACACCGCCACGGTGTGGATCCCCATGCGCTCGGCGCTGCGCATCACGCGGCAGGCGATCTCGCCGCGGTTGGCGACCAGGATCTTGCCGAACACGCTACTTCCCCCCCTGGACCCAGGAGGGCTTGCGCTTCTCGAGGAACGAGGCGATGCCTTCCCTTCCTTCGGGCGAAACGCGGATCTCGGCAATGCGCCGTGCGGTATCCGCGACCATCGTGTCGTCGATCGGCCCGGAGGCGACGGTCCGGATCAGGTCCTTGATCCTGGCCAGCGCCTCGCGACCGCCCGCCAGGAGGTGCCCGAGCAGCGACCCGATCGCCGCGTCGAGCTGCGCCGCCGGAACGAGGGCGCTCAGCAGCCCGATGCGCAGCGCCTCGTCCGCGTCGAATACCTCCGCGCTGAGGAAATAGCGCCGCGCGGCGCGCTCGCCCATCGCGCGCACCACGTAGGGGCTGATCGTGGCGGGCGACAGGCCGAGCTTGGCCTCCGAGAGGCAGAACTTGGCTTCCGGGGAGCCGAGCGCGATGTCGCAGGCCGCCACCAGCCCGGTGCCGCCGGCGAAGGCCGGCCCGTGCACGCGCGCGACGGTCGGCTTTCGCATCCGGTCGATGGTCTGCAGCATCACCGCCAGCCCCATCGCGTCGTGCAGGTTCTGCTCGTAGCCGTAGCCCGCCATGCGCTTCATCCAGTTGAGGTCCGCGCCGGCGCAGAACGCCGGCCCGTTGCCCGCCAGCACCACCGCGCGCACCGCGTCGTCGTCGTCGAGCGCCTTGAACGTCGCCGCGAGCGCCGCGATCAGCGCGTCGTCGAATGCGTTGCGCACCTCGGGGCGGTTGAGCGTCACGGTGGCGACGCCGGCGCGGGTATCGACCAGCAGGGCTTGCGACATGGCTACATCCTGAAGATGCCGAACTTGGTCTGTTCGATCGGCGCGTTGAGCGAGGCCGATAGCGCGAGCCCCAGCAGGCGGCGCGCATCGGCGGGGTCGAGCACGCCGTCGTCCCACAGGCGCGCGCTGGCGTAGTAGGGGTGACCCTGGCGCTCGTACTGTTCGAGGATCGGCGCCTTGAAGGCCTGTTCGTCGAGCTGCGAGTTGAATTTGCCGCGCACCACCGCGAGCACGCTCGCGGCCTGCTCGCCGCCCATGACCGAGATCCGTGCATTGGGCCACATCCACAGGAACCTCGGCGAATAGGCGCGCCCGCACATGCCGTAGTTGCCGGCGCCGAACGAGCCGCCGATGATCATGGTGAACTTCGGCACCCGCGCGGTGGCGACCGCGGTGACCATCTTGGCGCCGTCCTTGGCGATTCCCGCCGCCTCGTACTTCTTGCCCACCATGTAGCCGGTGATGTTCTGCAGGAACAGCAGCGGAATCCCGCGCTGGCAGGCGAGCTCGATGAAGTGCGCCGCCTTGAGCGAGGACTCGGAGAACAGGATGCCGTTGTTGGCCAGGATCGCGACCGGGTAGCCGTGCACGTGCGCGAACCCGGTCACCAGCGTGGTGCCGTAGTTGGCCTTGAACTCGTCCAGCTCCGAGCCGTCGACCATGCGCGCGATCACCTCGCGCACGTCGTAGGGCTTGCGCGCGTCGGCCGGGATCACGCCGTAGAGCTCCTCGGCCGGGTAAAGCGGCTCGCGCGGCTCGCGCAGCTGCAGCGTCACGTTCTTGGCGCCGTTCAGGTTGGAGACGATGCGGCGCGCGATCGCCAGCGCGTGCGCGTCGTTCAGCGCGTAGTGATCGGCTACGCCCGAGACGCGGGTGTGCACGTCGGCGCCGCCGAGCTCCTCGGGCGTCACGATCTCCCCGATCGCGGCCTTCACCAGCGGCGGCCCGCCGAGGAAGATCGTGCCCTGGCCCTTGACGATGATCGATTCGTCCGACATCGCCGGCACGTAGGCGCCGCCCGCGGTGCACGAGCCCATCACCACCGCGATCTGCGCGATCCCGGCCGCCGACATGTTGGCGATGTTGAAGAAGATTCGCCCGAAATGCTCGCGGTCGGGGAACACCTCGTCCTGGTTGGGCAGGTTCGCGCCGCCCGAGTCGACCAGGTAGATGCACGGCAGGCGGTTCTGCGCCGCGATCTCCTGCGCGCGCAGGTGCTTCTTCACGGTCATCGGGAAGTAGGTACCGCCCTTGACCGTCGCGTCGTTGGCGACGATCACGCACTCGCGCCCCGAGACGCGGCCGATGCCGGTGACGATGCCCGCGCTCGGTGCCTCGTCGCCGTACATGCCGTGCGCCGCGAGCTGTCCCACCTCGAGGAAGGGCGAGCCGGGGTCGAGCAGCGTGCGCACGCGCTCGCGCGGCAGGAGCTTGCCGCGCGCGGCGTGCTTGCCGCGCGCCTGCGCGTCGCCGCCCTGCGTCGCGCGCGCGACCTGCTGGCGCAGGTCGTTCACGAGCGCGCGCATGCGCTCGGCGTTGGCGCGGAACTCGGCCGAGCGGGGATTGAGCTGGGACTTGATGACCGGCATCGCGCCTAGCCGCGCTCCAGCGCGCGCCCGATCACCAGGCGCTGGATGTCGCTCGCGCCCTCGTAGATCTTGCACACCCGCACCGCGCGCCACAGCCGCTCGACCGGGTAATCGGCGACGTAGCCGTATCCGCCGTGGATCTGAATCGCGTCCGAGCACACCTTCTCGGCCATTTCGGAGGCGAACAGCTTGGCCATCGAAGCCTCCTTGAGGCAGGGCTCGCCAGCGTCGCGCAGCGCCGCGGCGTGCAGGTACAGCTGGCGCGCGGCCTCGACCTGTGTCGCCATGTCGGCCAGGCGGAAATTCACCGCCTGGTGGGCGATCAGCGTCTTGCCCATGCTCTTGCGCTCCCTGGCGTAGGCGAGCGCGGCCTCGAGCGCCGCGCGCGCGATCCCGGTCGCCTGCGCGGCGATGTTGATCCGTCCGGACTCGAGATTCGCGAGCGCGATGCGGTAGCCCATGCCCTCGCGCGCGAGCAGGTTCTCGGCCGGGATCGCGCAGTCCTCGAGCGCGATCTGCGCGGTGTCGGAGGCGTGCTGGCCGGCCTTGTCTTCGACCCGCGCCACGCGCCAGCCGCGGCTCGAGGTCGGCACTACGAACGCGCTGATGCCCTTCTTGCCTGCGTCCCGGTCGCTCACCGCGAACACCACCGCCACGTCGGCGTTCTTGCCCGAGGTGATGAACTGCTTGGTGCCGTTCAGCACCCATTGCCCGCCGCGGCGCTCGGCGCGCGTCGCGATCGCGCCGGCGTCGGAGCCGACCTGCGGCTCGGTGAGGCAGAACGCGCCGATCATGCGCCCCGCGGCGAGCGGGCGCAGGTACTTCTCCTTCTGCGCCTCGCTGCCGTAGCCGTTGAGGATGCCCGAGACGAGATTGTTGACCGACAGCACGGTGCCGAGCGCCGCGTCCCCGGCCGAAACCTCCTCGAAGGCGATCGCGCCGGCGGTGCAATCCATGCCGGCACCGCCCCACTGCTCGGGAACGGCGACCGCGTTCAGCCCCATTCGCGCCATCTCGGCGAGCTCCGCGCGCGGGAAGTGGCGCTCGCGGTCCCACTTCCCGGAATTGGGCCAGAGCCGCTCGCGCGCGTAGCGGCGCACGCCGTCGCGCATCATCTCGTGCTGCTCGGACAAACGCATTTCAGACCCCCGACAGGCGAACGTAGGTCACGGTGTGGTGCGTGAACAGCTTGCCTGCGCGGCTGTGGCACTCCGCGACGCCGTAGATGCTGCGCTTGCCGAGCTTGAGGATGCGCGCGGTGCAGCGCACCGGCTCCTCGATCGCGGGCGCGAGGAAGGCGGTGTTCAGCTCGGAGGTGAGCGCGTCGCGCTCGACGCCGATGCGCGCCTTGATCGCGATCCACATCGCGCAGTCGGCGGCGGCCATCAGCGCAGGGCCGTTGACGATACCGCCCGGGCGCTCGAGCGCGCGCCGGAACGGCAGCTCGATCGTGGCGCCGTCGGCATCGACCGAGATCATGCGAAAGCCGTAGCTGCGCACGAAGCGCGAACGGTCCAGCAGCGCCTGGAGCTGGCGCTTGGTCGCCGCGAGCTTCGAGCCCGGCATTTACGCGAGCTCGATCGCCAGCGCGGTGGCTTCCCCGCCGCCGATGCAAAGGCTCGCCACGCCGCGCTTGCCGCCGTACTTGCGCAGCGCGCCGATCAGCGTCACCACGATGCGCGCGCCCGAGGCGCCGATCGGGTGCCCGAGCGCGCAGGCGCCGCCGTGCACGTTGACCCTCTCGTGAGGCAGCCTGTGCTCGCGCATGGCGGCCATGGCGACGACCGCGAAGGCCTCGTTGATCTCGTAGAGGTCGACCGCTTGCGCGTTCCATTCGGTCTTTGCAAGCAATTTCTTGATGGCCCCGACCGGTGCCGTCGTGAACCAGCCCGGCTCCTGGGCGTGGGTGGCGTGTCCCACGAGCGTCGCGAGCGGCGCCAGGCCGAGCTTGTCCGCGCTCGAGCGGCGCATCATCACCAGTGCCGCGGCGCCGTCCGAGATCGAGCTCGAATTGGCCGCGGTCACCGTGCCGTCCTTGCGGAAGGCCGGCTTGAGGCTAGGGATTTTGGCGAAGTTGGCCTTGAACGGCTGCTCGTCGGTCTCGACGAAGCGCTCCTCCTTGCCGGCCTTGATCGCGAGCGGAGTGATCTCCCAGGCGAACCAGCCCTCCTTGTTCGCCTTCTGCGCGCGCTCCAGCGAAGCGATGGCGAACGCATCCTGCTCTTCGCGCGAGAAATGGTACTTGTCGGCGCAGTCCTCGGCGAAGCTGCCCATCAGCCTGCCCTTGTCGTAGGCGTCCTCGAGGCCGTCGTAGAACATGTGATCGAGCACCTGCTGGTGGCCCATGCGGTAGCCGGCGCGCGCCTTCGGCATGAGGTAGGGCGCGTTGGTCATCGACTCCATGCCGCCGGCGACCACGACCTCCATGCTGCCCGCGCGGAGCAGATCGTGCGCCAGCATCGCGGCCTTCATGCCCGAGCCGCACATCTTGTTCACCGTGGTGCAGCCCGCCGCGAGCGGCAGCCCCGCGCCCAGGCTCGCCTGGCGCGCCGGCGCCTGCCCCTGGCCCGCGGGCAGCACGCAGCCCATGATCACTTCCTCGACCTGCTCGGGCTTGAGCTTGGCGCGCTCGACTGCGGCGCGGATCGCCGCGGCACCGAGCTCGGGCGCGGCGAAGCCCTTCAGCTCGCCCTGGAACCCGCCCATGGGGGTGCGTGCGGCGGAGACGATGACAACGGGATCGTTCGACATTGCAGCCTCCTGCTAGGTGGTTTCCTGGAACAGCTCCCTGCCGATCAGCCAGCGGCGGATTTCGGACGTTCCGGCGCCGATCTCGTACAGCTTGGCGTCGCGCCACAGCCTGCCGGTGGGCGTCTCGTTGATGTAGCCCATGCCGCCCAGCGCCTGGATCGCTTCGCCCGCCATCCAGGTCGCCTTTTCCGCGGCGTACAGGATCGCGCCGGCGGCGTCCTTGCGCGTGGTCTCGCCGCGGTCGAGCGCCTGTCCGACCGCGTAGACGTAGGCGCGGCAGGCCGAATAGGTGGCGTACATGTCGGCCAGCTTGCCCTGCATCAGCTGGAACTCGCCGATCGGCTGGCCGAATTGCTTGCGCTCGTGCACGTAGGGCAGCACTGCGTCGAGGCAGGCGCCCATGATCCCGAGCGGCCCGCCGGCGAGCACCGCGCGCTCGTAGTCCAGGCCGGACATGAGCACCTTGACGCCTTTGCCGTCCTCGCCGAGCACGTTCTCGGCCGGGACCTCGCAGTCGCGCAGCACCAGCTCGCAGGTGTTCGAGCCGCGCATGCCGAGCTTGTCGAGCTTCTGCGCGGTGGAGAAGCCCTTCATGCCCTTCTCGACGATGAAGGCGGTGATGCCCTGGTCGCTCGTCTTGCCGTAGATCACCAGCACGTCCGCGTCGGGACCGTTGGTGATCCACATCTTGTTGCCGTTCAGCACGTAGCGCTCGCCGCGCCGTTCGGCTCTTAGTCTCATTCCCACGACGTCGGAGCCGGCGCCGGGCTCCGACATTGCGAGCGCCCCGACATGCCCGCCGGAGACGAGCCGGGGCAGGTACTTGCGCTTTTGCGCCTCGCTGCCGTTGCGGCGGATCTGGTTCACGCACAGGTTGGAGTGCGCGCCGTACGACAGCCCGACGGAAGCCGAAGCGCGGCTGATCTCCTCCATCGCGACGATATGCGCGAGATAGCCCATCGCGGTCCCGCCATAGTCCTCCTCGACGGTGACGCCGAGCAGGCCGAGCGCACCCAGCTTCGGCCACAGGTCGGGCGGGAACTGGTTGCGGCGGTCGATCTCCGCTGCGCGCGGCGCAATCTCTTTGGCCGCGAAACTGCGCACCGACTCGCGCAGCAGTGCGATGGTCTCACCGTGATCGAAAGCCAGGAAGTTCATTCCGGGGTGTCGGCTGTGTCGGGCAGCATCATGAGCGTTTGCTGCATCACGGCGCACAGCGTCTGCGCGCCGCCTTGTTCAGCGTACACCTCGCCGCGCGCAATCGAAAGCGTGCGCCCGGACTTGATCACTTCCGCGCGCGCGAGCAGCCGCTCGCCGCGCCCCGGCGCGAGGATGTTGATCTTGTACTCGACCGTAACCAGCGACGCGCTGGGCGGCATCAGGCTGTAGGCCGCGTAGCCGCAGGCGGTGTCGGCGATCATGCCGACGATGCCGCCGTGCACATAACCCTTCTGTTGCGTCAATTCGGCGCGGAAGGGCAGCTCGATCTCGCAGCGCCCGGGGGTGATCCGCGCCATGCGCGCGCCGATCAGTGCCATCGCGCGCTGGCGCGCGAAGCTCGCGCGGCAGCGCTCGGCGAAGCGCGGGTCGGGCGGCTCGGGGCGAAGCGGGGCGTTCATGGGGCGAGGCTACTTGACGTTTACGTAAACGTCAACCTCGCCGGCGGCGCTCCGCGCCGAGGCGCTTGCGGATGCGCTTCTCGAACGCGGTGATCTCCGACAGCTGGGCTTCCAGGTCGGCGCGCTGCTGCTCCAGCAGCGCCTTGTGCTGCTCGAGCACGGCGAGAAAGCGCGCCAGCTGCGGGCGCTCGTCGCGCCCCGGCTCGTACATGTCGATCAGCTCGCGGATTTCCGACAGCGTCAGGCCGAGGCGCTTGCCGCGCAGCGTCAGCTTGAGCCGCGCGCGGTCGCGCAGTGTGTAGATGCGGCGCTGGCCCTCGCGCCTTGGCGCGAGCAGGCCCTGGTCCTCGTAAAAGCGGATCGCGCGCGGCGTGACGTCGAACTCGCGCGCGAGGTCGCCAATCGAATACTCGGAGCGATCCTTGGGCTCGGGCGAGGGGGCTTGGGCGGTCATGTCGCGGCGAACGCACTACAATGCCGGTTGCGCGGCAACGGTCGCGCCGAATTCTACCCCTGCATCGTGGCGCGCGCTTCCTCCCTCCAATTCCCGTTCTCCGAGCCGCCCGCGCCGGGCGTCACGACCGAGGTCGCGCCCGGCGTGTACTGGCTGCGCATGGCGCTGCCGTTCCAGCTCGACCATATCAACCTGTGGCTGCTGCGCGACGAGGCGAACGGCGAGCCGGGCTGGACCCTCGTCGATACGGGGATCGGCAACGCGGCGACGCGCGCGCTGTGGCAGCAGGTCATCGGGGAGAGAATCGGTGCGCAGCCGGTGCGGCGCGTGATCGTCACCCACTACCACCCGGACCACGCGGGCAACGCGGCCTGGCTGTGCGAGCGCTTCGGCGCAGAGCTCTGGATGACGCAGGGCGAGTACCTCACCGCGCACGCGGTGCGCGAGCGCGGCGCCGGCTATACCACCGAGGCCGTGCTGCGGGTGTTCCGCCGCAACGGCCTGGACGGCGCGCTGGCGGCGAAGATGGCCCAGCGCGGCAACCCCTACCGCGAGCTGGTGCCGGAGTTCCCGCTCACCTACCGGCGCGTGATCGAGGGCGACCGGGTGCTGATCAACGGGCTGCACTGGCGCGTGATCGTGGGCTACGGCCACGCACCCGAGCACGCTTCTCTGTACTGCGAGGAGCGCAAGCTGCTGATCGCGGGCGATATGCTGCTGTCGACCATCTCGACCAACGTCAGCGTCTGGTCGATCGACCCCGAGGGGGACCCGCTGCGGCTATTTCTCGAATCCATCCGGCGCTACCGCGAGCTGGCGCCCGAGATCCTGGTGCTGCCCTCGCACGGGCTGCCGTTCCGCGGCGCGCATGAGCGGGTAGGCGAGCTCGAGGACCACCACGACGAGCGCCTGGCCGAGCTCGCGGCGGCCTGCGCCGACGGCTGGCGCAGCGCCTACGAGCTGATCGGGGTCCTGTTCCGGCGCAGCCTGGACAACCATCAGATGTTCTTCGCCATGGGCGAGGCGATCGCGCACCTGCACTATCTGCACTACGCGGGGCGCCTGAGGCGCGCCGCGGGGGCGGACGGGGTGATGCGCTACACTCGGGCGTAGGAGGATTGGCCATGGACGGACGCGTCCCCGCCGCACGCGAGGAGCTGGCAAAGGTCTACCGCGAGGTAGCCGAGCGCGCGGCGCGGATGCTCGGCGAATACGCGCACAAGCACCCACAGCTCGGCGCGGCGGGCGATGAGCTGGGAATCGGCAAGGCGTACATGGAGCTCTATGCGCGCATGTTCGCCAACCCGGCGGCTCTGGCGGCGACTTCGCTGAACATGTGGCTCGATTACGCCAAGCTGTGGCAGTCAAGCTGGCTTAAGCTGCTCGGCCAGGACGCGAAGCCGGTCGCGGCGCCGGCCAAGGGCGATGCGCGCTTCAAGGACGACGAATGGTCGAGCAACTTCCTGTTCGATTTCGTCAAGCAGTCCTACCTGATCGCCTCGCGCCACATCCAGAGCGCGGTCTCCAGCGTCGAAGGGCTGCCGGAGGAGTCGCAGAAGAAGGTGGCATTCTTCACCCGCCAGTACGTGGACGCGCTCGCGCCGTCGAACTTCGTCATGACCAACCCCCAGGTGCTGCGCGAGACGCTCGCCAGCGGCGGGCAGAACCTGGTCAAGGGCCTGAACAACTTGCTCGCCGACCTGGAGAAGGGCGACGGTCAGCTGCGCATCAGCATGACCGACGAGAGCGCATTTCAGCTCGGCAAGAACGTCGCCGGCACGCCGGGCAAGGTCGTGTTCCAGACCGAGCTGATGCAGCTGATCCAGTTCCAGCCCACGACGCAGGAAGTGTTCCGGCGCCCGCTGCTGATCATCCCGCCCTGGATCAACAAGTACTACATCCTCGACCTGCGCGAGAGCAACAGCTTCATCCGCTGGGCGCTCGGGCAGGGACACACGGTGTTCGTCGTGTCCTGGGTGAACCCCGACAAGCGCCTCGCGGACAAGGGCTTCGAGGACTACATGCTGCAAGGGTCGCTGGCGGCGATCGACGCGGTCGGCAAGGCGA
>DATIZK010000034.1:0-23275 GCA_035517095.1 Burkholderiales bacterium | reverse complement strand
CGCCCCAGCCGGACTCGCTCGCGAGGCCCGCGCCGCCGAAGCGCAGCCGCGGGTACTCGCGCACCAGGCTGCCGTCCGGGCGCCGCACCTCCTCGAGCGTGAACAGGCGCGCGGCGAGCGGCGCCGAGTAGGTCGTCTCCTCGCTCGCGCGCAGGTGGGTGAGCGCCAGGTCAAGCACCGACAGGACCTGCGGCGAGTACGCCGGCGCTTCGCCCGCGGCGCTGGCGGGCAGCGCGACGCGGAAGTGCAGCGAATCGGCCAGCCCGATCGCGCCGTAGCCGGCGAGCAGCGTGAGCGAGAACATCGCGGCGCGGCTCCGCGCCACGCGCAGCCAGGGCGCCGCAAGGTGCGGTCGCTGCGCGCAGAGCCAAAGGTACGCGAGCGTCGCCGCCACCAGCAGCCACAGCAGCGAGTCGGTCCACAGGATCACGGGCCTGAAGGGCATGGCGCTACTCGAGGCGCACGCGGGGGTCGACCAGCGTGTAGGAGACATCGGTCAGAAGCAGCCCGACGATGTACAGCACCGAGCCGATGAATACCATCGAGCGCACCACGGCGAAGTCCTGCGACTGGATGGCGTCGATGGTGTAGCTGCCCAGCCCGGGAATGCCGAAGAAGGACTCCATCAAGAGGCTCCCCATGAACAGCAGCGGGATCACCACCACCACGCCGGTCAGGATCGGGATCAGCGCGTTCCTGAGCACGTGGCCGAACATCACCACCGACTCCGACAGGCCCTTGGCGCGCGCCGTGCGCACGTAGTCCTTGCCCATCTCCTCCAGGAACAGCGTGCGGTACCAGCGGCTTCCCGCGCCCACGCCGCTCGCCACGCCGATCGCCACCGGCAGGATCAGGAACTTGATCGCGTGCAGGCCGGTGTTGTAGCCCGAGATCGGAACCAGGTCCCACAGCTTGGCCACCAGGTACTGGCCCGCGATGATGTAGAACAGCGTCGAGATCGACATCATCACCACGCACAGCACGACTCCCCAGAAGTCGAGGTAGGTGGCGCGAAAGAATGCCATCGCCAGCGCGAAGCTGATGTTGACCGCCAGCCCGACCAGGAACACCGGGATGGCGAGCGCGAGGCTCGGCCACATGCGCGTGCGGATCTCGGCGCCGATGTTGCGTCCGTCCTCCGAGGCGCCGAAGTCGAACGCGAACAGGCGCACCGACTTCTGGAAGAACACCGTCTGCGTGAGCTTTTCGCTCCCCGCCGCGCGCGCGTTCCACAGCAGGGGCTTGTCGTAGCCGTGCGCAGCCTTCCAGCGCTCGATCTCGGCCTGCGTGACGCGCTTTGCGCCGAGCTGCATGCGCGCCATGTCGTCCGGCGTGTTTACGACGAAGAACAGCGCGAAGGTGATCAGGTTCACGCCGATCAGGATCGGGATGGCGTACAGCGTGCGGCGCAGGATGTAGGCGAGCATTTCAGGCCGAGGGCCGCGCGGCCATGCGCTCGCGGCGGCGGTAGCCGACGATCGCGGGAACCGCAAGGGCGAGAAGCAGCGCGAAGCCTGCCGCGAGCGGCCAGACGTCCGGCCGGTTCCACTTCCGCCGCAGGACCGCGCGCCGCGCGGGGTCGAGGCGCAGGTACTTGACCTCGTTGCGCGCCATGTCGTTCGGCTTCACGTTGGACAGCCAGCCGTGGTAGAGCAGGTAGTCCTTCGGAAAATAGCCCCAGATCCACGGCGCGTCGTTGCGCGCGATGGCGAGCATGGCGTCGATGATTTTGTGCCGCGCGGGCGAGTCGGGCATGTCGCGCATGCGCTCGAACAGCGCGTCGTAGCGCGGGTTGTCGTAGTTCGCCGCGTTCTCACCGTGGTGCAGCGCGCGGCTCTGCGCGCCGTCGAGCAGGAACAGGAAGTTCTCCGGATCCGGGTAGTCCGCGTTCCAGCCGAGGAAGAACATCTGCTCGCTGCCCTTGCGGATCTTGTCCTGGAAGCGGTTCCAGTCGGTGGCGCGCACCTCGAGCTGGATCGAGAGCTTGGCGAGCTGCTTGCGCCACCAGTCGAAGCGCGCCTGATCGCCCGGGCCCTGCGTGACGGTGTCGAGGTACAGCACCAGCGGCTGCCCGCTGCGCGCGTCGCGCCCGCCCGGGTAGCCCGCCTCGGCGAGCAGCCGCTTCGCATCGGCGAGCGGGCGCCGGTGCGCGCTGCCGTCGCGCCAAAGGTGCGTGACGGGATCGACCCCCTCCTCGCCCGCGCGGTAGCCGAAGATGCCGGGCGGTATCGGCCCCTGCGCGACGATGCCGCGGCCGTTCTGGAAGATCGACACGAATTCCTCCATGTCGACCGCGATCGAGATCGCCTGGCGCAGCTTCCTCGCGCGCTGGGCCGCCTCGCCGCCGCCGGCGTTGCCGACCACCGGGTCGAGCCAGTTGAAGCCGATGTAGAACACCGACGGGGAGACGCTGGTACGCAGCCGGATGCCGAGGCGCTTCATCTGCGGCGTGAGCGCCGCCTGGCCCTCGACCGAGACGCGCACCGCCTGGTCGAAATTGTCCGAGCTGATGCCCGAGGTGTCGTAGTAGCCCTGCAGGAACTTGTTCCAGTAGGGGATGCTCTCCTTCTCGCGGCTGAACACGACGCGGTCGACGAACGGCATCGGCTTGCCGGCGTCGGCGAGCAGCCCGGCCTCGCGGTCGCCGGGTGCACCCTCGGAAGGGTAGAGCTCGCCGCGGAAGTTCGGGTTGCGCTCGAGCACCATGCGCAGGTTGGGATCGTTCTCGGTCAGCATGTAGGGACCCGTGCCGACCGGCCACCAGTCGAGGCTGAAGTTCTTCTCGGCCATGCCGGGCTGCGCGAAGAAGCGGTCGACCTCCCACGGCACCGGGGCGAAGAACGGCATCGCCAGCCAGTACGCGAACTGCGGATAGCGCCCCTTGAGCCGGATGCGAAAGCTGTGCGCGTCGATGCGCTCGACGCCGGCGAGCGCAAGCTTGCGCAGATCGAGCCATTGGCCGCCCCGCCCCTCGGCGCTCAGCGCCGCGTTTGCTTGCTTTAGGCGCGCCGCGAGCTCGGACAGGCCGACGATGTACTGCGACATGAGGCCGTAGATCGGCGAGGCGAAGCGCGGGTCCGCGAGGCGCTTGATCTCGTAGATGTAGTCGTCGGCGGTCAGCTCGCGCGTGCCGCGCGCGGGCAGCGCGTAGGGGCTGGCGAGCGCGGCGATCCGCCCCGGCGACAGCGACTGGTAGAGAAATTCCCCCTGCGCGTTCCTGGCGAACGCCGGATGCGGCTGGTAGAGGATTCCCGGCCTGAGGCGGATCTCGTACTCGCTGTAGTCCGCGTGAGTGGTGACGCGCGGCATCTCCGCCGCGGTGAGCGGCACGAGCTGGTAGGGCCGCTTCAGGTAGTGGTACTGCAGCGGCGGCTCGTACACCTGCTGCGTAAACAGCGCCTCGTCCGACGCGTAGGACAGCGCCGGATCGAGGTGCTTGGGCCGCGCGACGAACGCCGAGTAGAGAATGTTCTTTCCGGCGTCCGCCGCGGGATAGGGATCGTTCCACTCCTCGCCGCAGCCGGCAGCCATGCAGCAGACCGCGGCCAGGCCGACGATTCCGATATGGCGCATCGGGCCTAGTCTAGCCGAACGCATCATATAATCGGGCACCCGCACAAGAGGTCAACAATCATGGCTTTTCTCGCCGGCAGAAAGATCCTCGTCACCGGCCTGCTCAGCAACCGTTCGATCGCCTACGGCATCGCCCAGTCCGCCCGCCGCGAGGGCGCCGAGCTCGCCTTCACCTACGTCGACGAGCGCTTCAAGGCGCGCGTCACCGATCTCGCGCGCGAGCTGGGCTCCGAAATCGTGCTGCCCTGCGACGTCGCGAGCGACGAGCAGATCGCCGCCCTGTTCCCGGCGCTGGGACGCACGTGGAACGGGCTCGACGGGCTGGTGCACGCGATCGCCTTCGCCGCGCGCGAGTCGATCGCGGGCGAGTTCCTGGACGGATTCTCGCGCCAGGCGTTCCGCGAGGCGCACGACATCTCGGCCTACAGCTTTCCCGCCCTGGCCAAGGCCGCGCTGCCGATGATGCAGAGCCGCCGCGCCGCGCTCATCACCCTGACCTACCTGGGCGCCGAGCGCGTGCTGCCGCACTACAACACCATGGGGCTGGCGAAGGCGAGCCTGGAGGCCTCGGTACGCTACCTGGCGGCGAACCTCGGCCCGCTCGGCATTCGTGTAAACGGCATCTCCGCCGGACCGATCAAGACGCTGGCGGCGAGCGGCATAGCCGACTTCCGCAAGATCTTCCGCTTTGTGGAGGAGAATTCGCCGCTGCGGCGCAACGTGACGACCGAGGACGTCGGCAACGCCGCGGCCTTCCTGCTGTCGGACCTCGCGGCCGGGATTACCGGCGAGATCGTCCACGTCGACGCCGGTTTCAGCCGCGTGGTGGGCGGCATCGGCAAGGCCGACGGCGGCGGCGAGTAGCCGGCGCCTACTTGCGCTCGAGGTTCTTCGCGTTGATCTGGATGTCGGCGCGCTTGCGCAGGCTGGCGACGAAGGCGTCGTAGTCTGCTGCGCCCTCGGCCCGTTCCAGCTGCGCGACGTCGGCCGCCTGCTGGGCGTCCGTCTTCGGCTCGGGCTCGATCACCTTGCTGATGCGGTAGATCGCATATCCCGTTTCGTCCTTGTCGGCGCCGACGTAGGCCGGCAGCCTGGACACGTCGGCGGTGACGATCCTGCGCAGCGCCTCGAACGACAGGCCCTTGGCCTCGCGCCGCGACACCTGCTGCGCCGCGCCCCACTTCAATCCCGCCTCGGCGCCCAGGCGCAGCTTGGAAAGCTTCGCCTCGCCGTCCTTCGCCGCCAGCTTGAGCGCGTCCTGGCGCCGCAGCTCCTGCTCGATCGCGCTCTTCACGTCGTCGAACTTGCGCAACGAGGCGGCCTCGTGCTCCAGCACCCGCGCCGCGACCATGGTCTCGGGCGCCACCTCGACCGCCGGCGTGTTGTGCTTCTTGACCAGCACGTCGTCGGAGAACAGGGCGTTGATCAGCTTCGCGTTGTTGAGCGGCGGCGGCGCCTTGTCGGCGGCCCGGGTGATCCAGTCGGTGGTCTGCAGCTTCAGCTTGTAGCGCTGCGCCACCGCCTGCAGGCTGTCGGCCTGCTCGAACACCAGGTCGCTGAAGCGCTCCGCGGTCTCGGCGTAGGCGCGCGCCGCCTTCTGCTTCTGCAGCTCGGCGGTCAGGTCCTTGCGCACGTCGTCCAGCGTGCGGGTGCGCCCCGGCTGGATGCCGGTGAGCTTGATGATGTGGTAGCCGAAGTCGCTCTTGACCACGCCGCTGATGTCGCCCACCTTGCCGAGCGCGAACACCGCGTCCGCGAACGGCTTGACCATCATGCCGCGGTCGAACCAGCCCAGGTCGCCGCCCTTCTCCGCCGAGCCCGGATCCTGCGAGGTCTTGTTCGCCAGCTCGGCGAAGCTGCCGGGGGACTTGCGCACCTCGGCCAGGATCTGCTCGGCCTCCTTGCGCGCCGCCTCGCGCGCCGCCTCGTTCGCGTCCGGCGCGACCTGGATCAGGATGTGGCTCGCGCGCCGCTGCTCGTCGGCCTTGTAGCGGCTCGCATTCGCATCGTAGGCCTGCTTCAGCTCCGCCTCGGTGACCTGCTGCGTCGCCGCGAGCGCCTCGCCCGAGAGCACCACGTACTGGGCCTTCACCTGCTCCGGCGTCCGGAATTCGGCCGGATGCGAGTCGTAGTAGTCCTTGGCGGCGTTCGGGTCCAGCTTCACCTGCGCCGTGAACTGCTGCGCCGGCACCAGCGCCTCGGACACCTCGCGCTCTTGCTCCAGCAGCCGCGCCAGGCGCGCCGCGACCGCGCGCGGGGCGATCGCGCTGTCGCTTACCGCGTTCGAGACCTGCTGCAGGGTGAGCTCGTAGCGCATGCTCGCCTCGAAGCCCTGCGGCGTCATGCCCTGCGAGCGCAGCACCGCCTCGTAGGCGGACTTGGAGAAGCGCCCGTCCTCCTGGAATGCCGCGATGCCGAGGATCGCCTCGCGCAGGGTGGCGTCCGAAACCCCCAGCCTCGCCTTGGCCGCCGCCGCGGCGACCAGTCGGCTGTCGATCATGCTCTCGAGCAGCGCGTGCCGCGTCGCCGGGGTGTCGAAGGCATCGAGGTCGAGCCGGTCGCCGAACATCTGGCGCAGCCGCTGCTGCTGGCGCTGCAACGCGTCGTCGAACTCGCGCTGGGTGATCTTCAGCCCGTTGACGGTCGCGACCGTGTCGCTCTGGCCGCGGAAGCTGGTGTAGGACTGGATGCCCCAGGTGGCGAAGGTGAGCGCGATGCCGCCCAGCAGGATCTGGATCAGCAGTTTCTGTTTCTCGACGAATCTGAACATGGCTTGCCGGATGTGGAAAAGGGCGAACTCGCGTTCGCCCTTTCAGGATGTCTGGCGGAGCGGACGGGACTCGAACCCGCGACCCCCGGCGTGACAGGCCGGTATTCTAACCAACTGAACTACCGCTCCATCTCTGGTGGGTGCTGACGGGATCGAACCGCCGACATTCGCCGTGTAAGAGCGACGCTCTACCAGCTGAGCTAAGCACCCCGGACTTCAAAGGGGCGCTAGTTTATCGCGTCCTTGAGGGCCTTGCCAGCGCGGAACTTCGGCACCCGGCTGGCGCGGATCTGCAGCGTCTCGCCGGTGCGCGGATTGCGGCCGCTGCGCGCCGCGCGTTCGCTGACGTAGAAGCTGCCGAAGCCCACCAGGGTGACCATGTCGCCCTTCTTCAGGCTCGCCTTTATCGCTGCGACCATCGCGTCCACCGCGCGCTCCGCGCCCGATTTCGAGATCTCCGCCGCCTGCGCGATGTGGTCGATCATCTCCGCCTTGTTCACTTACGCCTCCTTTGCTCAATGCGTCGTCAGGCTGGAGCCGCTCTTGTCCTCGTCGGCGCCCGGCAGCGGGGCGACGACCTGATCGGGCAGCGGTTCGGGCTCGCGCTCGAGCGCGATCTCCAGCACCTTGTCGATCCACTTGACCGGAACGATGTCCAGACGTCCCTTGATGTTCTCCGGGATGTCGGCCAGGTCCTTGACGTTCTCTTCCGGGATCAGCACTTTCTTGATGCCGCCGCGGTGCGCCGCCAGGAGCTTTTCCTTCAGGCCGCCGATCGGCAACACCTCGCCGCGCAGCGTGATCTCGCCGGTCATGGCGACGTCCGCGCGCACCGGGATGCCGGTCAGCACCGAGACCATCGCCGTGACGATGCCGATGCCGGCGCTCGGGCCGTCCTTGGGCGTCGCGCCCTCGGGCAGGTGGATGTGGATGTCGTTCTTCTGGTAGAAGTCCTCCGGCACGCCGAGCCGGCGCGAGCGGTTGCGTACCACCGACAGCGCAGCCTGGATCGACTCCTGCATCACGTCGCCGAGCTTGCCGGTCGTGATCGTCTTGCCCTTGCCCGGCATCACCACGGTCTCGATCGTGAGCAGCTCGCCGCCGACCTCGGTCCACGCCAGCCCGGTGACTTGGCCGACCTGGTTCTGCTTCTCGGCCATGCCGAAGCTGAACTTGCGCACCCCGAGGTACTTGTTGAGGTTCTTCGGCGTGACCGTGATGCGGCGGTCCCTCTTCTCGGTCATCAGCTCCTTGACCGCCTTGCGGCAGATCTTGGAGATGTCGCGCTCGAGCCCGCGCACCCCGGCCTCGCGCGTGTAATAGCGGATCGCGTCGCGGATCGCGGCCTCGCTCACAGACAGCTCGCCCCCCTTGAGGCCGTTGTTGGTCATCTGCTTGGGCAGCAGGTACTTGATCGCGATGTTGAGCTTCTCGTCCTCGGTATAGCCCGAGAGGCGGATCACCTCCATCCGGTCGGCCAGCGCCGGCGGGATGTTGAGCGTGTTCGCGGTGGCGACGAACATGATCTCCGACAGGTCGTACTCGACCTCGACGTAATGGTCGGTGAAAGTGTGGTTCTGCTCCGGGTCGAGCACCTCGAGCAGCGCCGACGACGGATCGCCGCGCCAGTCCATGCCCATCTTGTCGACCTCATCGAGCAGGAACAGCGGGTTCTTGACCCCCGCCTTGGTCATGTTCTGCAGGATCTTGCCCGGCATCGAGCCGATGTAGGTGCGGCGATGGCCGCGGATCTCCGCCTCGTCGCGCACGCCGCCGAGCGACATGCGCACGAACTTGCGGTTGGTCGCCTTGGCGATCGACTGGCCGAGCGAGGTCTTGCCCACGCCCGGTGGACCGACCAGGCACAGGATCGGCGCCTTCATCTTGTCGACCCGGCTCTGCACCGCGAGGTATTCGACGATACGCTCCTTGACCTTCTCCAGCCCGTAGTGGTCGCGGTCGAGGATCTCCTGCGCCGTCTTGATGTCCTTGGAGATCTTGGACTTCTTGCGCCACGGCAGGTTGACCAGAGTCTCGACGTAGTTGCGCACCACCGTGGCCTCGGCCGACATGGGCGACATCAGCTTGAGCTTCTTCAGCTCCGCCTCGACCTTCTTGCGCGCTTCCTTCGGCATGTGCGCCTTGCGGATGCGCTTCTCCATCTCTTCCAGGTCCGCGCCCTCCTCGCCCTCGCCGAGCTCTTTCTGGATCGCCTTGACCTGCTCGTTGAGGTAGTACTCGCGCTGGCTCTTCTCCATCTGGCGCTTGACGCGTCCGCGGATGCGCTTCTCGACCTGCAGGATGTCGATTTCGGTCTCGAGCTGCGACAGCAGGTGCTCCAGGCGCTGCTTGACGTCGAACATCTCGAGCACCTGCTGCTTCTGCTCGAGCTTGAGCGGCAGGTGCGCGGCCACGGTGTCGGCCAGGCGGCCTGCCTCGTCGATGCCCTGCAGCGAGGTCAGGATCTCGGGCGGAATCTTCTTGTTCAGCTTGACGTACTGGTCGAACGCCGAAAGCAGCGCGCGGCGCATCGCCTCGACCTCGGGCGCGGGCGCGCCGTCGTGCACGATCGGCGCCGCGCCGGCGACCCAGTGCGTCTTGAGGTCGACGATCTCCCGGATCTGGGCCCGGCTGCCGCCTTCGACCAGCACCTTCACGGTGCCGTCGGGCAGCTTGAGCATCTGCAGGATGCTCGAGACGCAGCCGATGTCGTAGATGTCCTGCGGGCCGGGATCGTCCTTGGCGGCCGACTTCTGCGCCACCAGCAGGATCGACTTGCCGCTCTCCATCGCCGTTTCCATGGCCTTGATCGACTTCGGCCGGCCGACGAACAGCGGAATCACCATGTGCGGAAACACCACCACGTCGCGCAGCGGCAGCAGCGGGTATTGCGGAGTGACGGCGGGGACTTCAGGGGCGTCGGACATTTACGGCCTCGGTTGCGGCGTGGAAGGTGTCATCAAGCTTGGGGCTTTCCGCGCCAAATCAATGGCAAGCATGCGTCCAAGCCTACACGCAAGCCCGCCACGCCGCAACGCGGCCCGGCGGGCCGCGCTGCGCGTACTTTGCGACAGCTTTACTGCGGAAACGTTCAGGCCGTGCCGCCCGCGACCTTGTGCTGGTCGGAGTAGATCATCAGCGGCTTGCCGTCGGCGGTGATCATCGCCTCGTCTACCACCACCTTGCTCACGTTCTCGAGCGTCGGCAGCTCGTACATCGTATCGAGCAGCACCATCTCGAGGATCGAGCGCAGCCCGCGCGCGCCGGTCTTGCGCGCGAGCGCGCGCTTGGCGACCGCGTTTAGCGCGGCCGGACGCACCTCGAGCTCGACGCCTTCCATCATGAACAGTCGCTGGTACTGCTTGATCAGCGCGTTCTTGGGCTCGGTCAGGATCTGGATCAGCGCGCTCTCGTCCAGCTCCTCGAGCGTCGCGACCACCGGCAGGCGGCCGACGAACTCCGGGATCAGGCCGTACTTGATCAGGTCCTCGGGCTCGACGCCCTTGAGGATGTCGAAGGTGGCCTTGGCGTTCTTCGGGCTGCGCACCTCGGCGCCGAAGCCGATGCCGGTCTTCTCGGTGCGGTTGCGCACGATGCGCTCCAGGCCGTCGAAAGCCCCGCCGCAGATGAACAGGATGTTGGTCGTGTCGACCTGCACGAAGTCCTGGTTGGGATGCTTGCGCCCGCCCTGCGGCGGCACCGACGCGACCGTGCCCTCGACCAGCTTGAGCAGCGCCTGCTGCACGCCCTCGCCCGAGACGTCGCGCGTGATCGAAGGATTGTCCGACTTGCGCGAGATCTTGTCGATCTCGTCGATGTAGACGATGCCGCGCTTGGCCTTGTCGACGTCGTAGTCGCAGTTCTGCAGCAGCTTCTGGATGATGTTCTCGACGTCCTCGCCGACGTAGCCCGCCTCGGTCAGGGTTGTCGCGTCCGCAATGACAAAGGGGACATTCAACAATCTGGCCAGGGTTTGAGCCAGCAAAGTCTTGCCGGATCCGGTCGGGCCGATCAGCAGGATGTTCGACTTCGCCAGCTCGACCTCGTCGTTCTTCGACAGGTGCTTGAGCCGCTTGTAATGGTTGTACACCGCCACCGAGAGGATTCGCTTCGCGGGATCCTGCCCGATCACGTACTGGTCCAGGATATGCCTGATCTCGCGCGGCGTCGGCAGGTCGGACTTGGCGCCCTTGCCGCCGCGGTCGGTGGCGGTCTCCTCGCGGATGATGTCGTTGCACAGCTCGATGCACTCGTCGCAGATGAACACCGACGGCCCTGCGATGAGCTTGCGCACTTCGTGCTGGCTCTTGCCGCAGAACGAGCAGTACAGCAGCTTTTCGCTCGAGGAGGTCTTGTCCGACATGCGCGCTCCTAGGTGTTTTCCCTCGACACCAGTACCTTGTCCGCCAGCCCGTACTTTACCGCTTCCTCGCCCGAGTGGAAGTAATCGCGGTCGGTGTCCTTGGCGATCCTCTCGATCGGCTGCCCGGTGTGCCTGGCGAGGATCTCGTTCAGCCGGTTCTTGATGTAGAGGATCTCGCGCGCCTGGATCTCGACGTCGGAGGCCTGGCCCTGGAAGCCGCCCAGCGGCTGGTGGATCATGATGCGCGAGTTGGGCAGGCAGTAGCGCTTGCCCTTTTCGCCCGCGGCCAGCAGCACCGCGCCCATGCTGGCGGCCTGCCCGATGCAGAGCGTGCTGACGTGCGGCTTGATGAACTGCATCGTGTCGTATACCGCCAGGCCGGCCGACACCACGCCGCCGGGCGAGTTGATGTAGAAGAAGATGTCCTTGTCCGGGTTCTCGGACTCGAGGAACAGCATCTGCGCCACGATCAGGTTGGCTGTCGTCTCGGTGACCGCCCCGACCAGGAACACGACCCGTTCCTTGAGCAGGCGCGAGTAGATATCGTAGGCGCGCTCGCCGCGCCCCGACTGCTCGATCACCATCGGGATCAGCCCGAGATCCTGCGTTTCGGGCATCGATTTCTGCCAGATCATGCGCCGCTCCCCATCAGTTCGTCGAAGGACACCGCCTTGTCTTCCACCCTGGCCTTGGCAAGCACCCACTTGACGACGTTGCCCTCGAGCGCGAGGCCTTCCATTTCGGACAAACGCTGCGGCTGCATATAAAACCATTTTACTACCTCGGCCGGGCTCTCGTAGCCCTGCGCCTCCTGCTCGATCAGCGCGCGCACCTCGGACGGCTTGGGCTGCAGCCCCTCGGCGCGCGCCAGCTCGCCGATGATCAGTCCGAGCGCGACGCGCCGCTTGGCGCTGTCCTCGAACGCGGCCGGTTCGAGCGGCACCTGCTCCGGCTTCACCCCTCGCGCCTGCAGATCCGCCGCCGCGCGCTCGACCAGCTGCTGCGCCTCCATCTGCACCAGCGACTTCGGCAGCTCGATCTTGGTCGCATCGAGCAGCGTCTGCAGCGCCTGGCCCTTGAGCCGCGCCTCGATTCGCTTGTGCACTTCACGCTCCACGTTGGCCTTGACCTCGGCGCGCATCTTGGCGAGGTCGCCGTCGGCGACCCCGAGCGACTTGGCGAACTCGGCGTCGAGCGCTGGCAGGCGCGGCTCCTCGACCTGCTTCATCCGGATCGCGAAGCTCGCCGTCTTGCCGGCCACTTCCTTGCCCTGGTAGTCGTGCGGGAAGGTCAGCTCGAAGGTCTTGCTCTCGCCGGCCGCCAGGCCGCGCGCGGCCGCCTCGAACGCCGGCAGCGTGCGGCCTTCGCCCAGCAGGAAGGCGAACCCGTTCGCCTTGCCGCCCTCGAAGGGCGCGCCGTCGATCGTGCCCTCGAAGTCGAGCACGACCCGGTCGCCGTCCTGCGCCGCGCGGGTCGCCGCCTCGAACCGGGTGCGCTGCTTGCGCAGGATCTCGAGCGTGCGCTCGACCGCGGCCTCGTCCACCGTTACCTGCGGCCGCTCGATGGTCGCGCCGCCTACGTCACCGAGCTTGAACTCGGGATAGACCTCGAACGTGGCGCTGAACTCGAGCGCTTTTTCGTCGCTGCCGTCGCGCTTTTCGATCCGCGGGTAGCCCGCGACGCGCAGGTTCTGCTGCTTGACCGCGTCGCTGAACGCCTTTTGCACCGCGTCACCCAGCACCTCGCTGCGCACCTGCGGCCCGTACTGCTGCGCCACCAGCTTCAGCGGCACCTTGCCGGGCCGGAAGCCAGGCATCTTGACGTTGCGCGCGAGCTTCTTCAGCCGCTCGTCGACCTGGCGCTCGATCTCGTCCACCGGCACCGACATCGACAGGCGCCGCTCCAGGGTGCCCAGATTTTCCACGTTTGCCGCCATGCGTATCGTTTCCTCGTTGTCTTGCGCTCAGCGCCGATGGTGCGAAGGGTGGGACTCGAACCCACAAGCGTTTCCGCGCTGGAACCTAAATCCAGTGCGTCTACCAATTCCGCCACCTTCGCCCGGTGCGGGCCTCGCGAAAGCGCTCCATTATACTGTGGAAAAGGTCCTGCCCTTCGCGCGCGCAGCGCGTTTTCCCCTTAAGAATCAATCGGTGTCCATCGAGCATTACGAGAACTTCCCGGTCGCTTCGCTGCTGCTGCCCGCGGCCCAGCGCGCGGCCGTCGGCGTCATCTATCGCTTCGCGCGCAGCGCCGACGACTTCGCCGACGAGGGCGAGCTGGCGCCGGCCGAGCGCCTGGCGCGGCTGGAGGCCTACCGCGCCGGGCTCGGGCGCATCGCGCGCGGCGAGGATCCGGGCCAGCCCCTGCTGCGCGAGGTCGCGCGCCTCGCGCGCGAGCGCGAGCTTCCGCTCCAGCCGCTGCACGACCTGCTGGACGCCTTCTCGCAGGACGTGCTCAAGCCGCGCTACGCCGACTTCGCCGAGCTGCTCGAGTACTGCCGCCGCTCGGCCAACCCGGTCGGCCGCCTGCTGCTGCACCTGTTTGGCGCCGCCGCGCCCGAGAACGTCGCGCAGTCGGACGCGCTGTGCAGCGCGCTGCAGCTGGCGAATTTCTGGCAGGATGTGGCGCTCGATTACGCCAAGGGAAGGATCTACCTGCCGCAGGACGAAATGGCGCGCTTCGGCGTGAGCGAAGGGCATATCGCCGCGGGCCGTTGCGACGGCGCCTGGCGCGCGCTGCTCGGGTTCCAGGTCGAGCGCACGCGCGCGATGTTCGATAGCGGCGCGCCGCTCGGGCGCCGCCTGCCGGGGCGCATCGGGCTCGAGATCCGCGCCACGGTCGAGGGCGGGCTGCGCGTGCTCGACAAGCTGGCGGCCGCAGACTTCGACATGTTTTCGCAACGCCCGGTCATAAGATGGTTCGAGTGGCCCCGGCTGCTTTGGCGCGCCCTGTGACTCCCGACCAGTACTGCCAGCAAAAGGCGGCCGCAAGCGGCTCGAGCTTCTACTACGCGTTCGTATTCCTGCCGCCCGAGCGGCGGCGCGCGATCACCGCGCTGTACGCCTTCTGCCGCGAAGTGGACGACGCGGTGGACGGCATCTCGGAGCCGCAGCTCGCGCGCGCCAAGCTCGACTGGTGGCGCTCGGAGATCGCGAACCTGAGCGCCGGCAGGCCGCAGCACCCGGTGACGCGCGCGCTGGCGCCCGCGGCGGCGAGCTTCGGCGTGAGCGCCGCGCGCCTGAACGAGATCGTCGACGGCATGCAGATGGATCTCGAGCAGTCGCGCTACCTCGATTTCAAGGGCCTCGAGAGCTACTGCTATCGTGTCGCGGGCGTGGTCGGCATCCTCTCGGCCGGGATCTTCGGATATTCGGATGCGCGCACGCTCGAGTACGCCGAGCAGCTCGGCACCGCCTTCCAGCTCACCAACATCATCCGCGACGTGGGCGAGGACGCGCGCAAGAACCGCATCTACCTGCCGCTCGAGGACCTCAAGGCGCACGGCGTCACGGCGGCCGACATCCTGAACGCGCGCTACAGCGACGCTTTCGCCGCGCTGATGCGCTTCCAGGCCCGCCGCGCGCGGGCCTGCTACGACAGGGCGCTCGGCGCGCTGCCGCAGGCGGACCGGCGCGCGCAGCGCCCGGGCCTGATCATGGCGGCGATCTACCGCACGCTGCTCGACGAGATCGAGCGCGACGGCTTCCGCGTGCTCGACCGGCGTACCTCGCTCACGCCGCTGCGCAAGCTGTGGATCGCCTGGAAGACGTGGGTCGGCGCGTAGCGATCGTCGGCGCCGGCTACGCCGGCATGGCCTGCGCCGTGACGCTCGCGGCGCACGGCGTGCCGGTCACGGTGTACGAATCGGGCCCGGTGCCCGGTGGGCGCGCGCGGCGCGTCGTGGCGCAGGGCGAGGCGCTCGACAACGGCCAGCACATCCTGAGCGGAGCCTATGGCGAGCTGTTCGGGCTGATGCGGCGCGTCGGCGTGCCGGGCGACGCGCTGCTGCGCATGCCGCTCGAGTTGCGCTACGCGGGCGGCTTCGCATTGCGCGCGCTGCGGCTGCCCGCCCCGCTCGGGCTCCTCGGCGGGCTGCTCGCCGCGCGCGGCGTGCCCTTCGGCGAGCGCGTCGGCGCGCTGCGCTTCGTGCGCGCGCTGCGGCGGCGGCGCTTTCGCCTCGAACAAGACTGCACCGTCGACGAGCTGCTCGCGCGCCACGGCCAGGAGGGCTCCATCGCGCGCCACCTGTGGCGCCCATTGTGCGTCTCGGCGCTCAACACGCCGCCCGAGCGCGCCGCCGCCGGCGCCTTCCTCGCGGTGCTGCGCGACACGCTCGGCGGCGCGCCGGGCGCGAGCGACCTGCTCCTGCCGCGCGTCGACCTGAGCCGGCTGTTCCCCGAGCCGGCCGCGGCCTGGCTCGGCGCGCACGGCGGCGAGCTGCGGCTGAACGCGCGCGTGCGCGAGCTCGACGCGCTGCGGCGCGAGCACGCGGCGGTGGTGGTTGCGGTCGCGCCGCAGCAGCTCGCGCCGCTGCTGCCGGGGCTCGCGCCCGAGTTCGCCTATCAGCCGATCTACACCTGCTACCTGCAGTACCCCGAGCAGGTGCGCCTGCCGCGGCCGATGCTCGGCCTGGACGCAGGGCTGGTGCAGTGGGTGTTCGACCGCGGCGCGCTGCTGGGCGAGCGCGGGCGGCTGGCGTGCGTGATCAGCGCGCAGGGCGATCACCAGCAAATGCCGCACGACGAGCTCGCCGCGACCTGCGCGCGCGAGCTGGCGCAGGCGCTGCCGGGCCTGCCCGCGTCGCTGTCCTCGCGCGTGATCGCCGAGAAGCGCGCCACGGTCGCCTGCACCCCCGGCCGCGCGCGCCCGGGCCCCGAGACGCCGCTGCCGGACGTGCTGCTCGCCGGCGACTACACCGATCCCGAATATCCGCCGACGCTGGAAGCGGCTGCGCGCAGCGGCGTGCGCGCCGCGCGCCTCTGCTATGCTCGAATCCGATGAGCTGGGATCCCGCGCAGTACCTCAGATTCTCGGGCGAGCGGCTGCGGCCCGCGCTCGATCTGCTGGCGCGCGTGCCCGCCGCCGCGCCGCGCGCGGCGGTCGATCTCGGCTGTGGCGCGGGCAACCTGATGCCGCTGCTGCGCCAGCGCTGGCCGCAGGCCCGGCTGACCGGCGTCGACGCCTCGCCGCAGATGCTGGCCAAGGCGCGCGCCGACCATCCGGGAGTCGAGTTCATCGAGGCCGACGTCGGCGCCTGGCGCCCGCCGCAACCGGTCGAGGTGCTCTACAGCAACGCCACCCTGCACTGGCTCGACGACCACGAGCGCCTCTTTCCCGCGCTGCTGCAATCGGTCGCCCCGGGCGGCTGGCTCGCGGTGCAGATGCCGCGCAACTTCGGCGCACCGTCGCACACCGGCGTGCGCGAGACGATCGAGAGCGGCCCCTGGCGCGCGCGCCTCGAGCCCCACCTGCGCCCGAGCCCGGTGGCCGGGCCGCAGGACTACTGGCGCATCCTGCACGCGCATTGCGCCGCGCTCGAGATCTGGGAAACCGAGTACCTGCAGGTGCTGCGGGGCGAGAACCCGGTGGCGGAGTTCGTCAAGGGCAGCTGGCTCAAGCCCTTCCTCGACCGGCTCGAGGAGCCCGAGCGCGGCGCGTTCGAGGCCGACTACCGCGCGCGCACCGCCGCAGCCTATGCGCCGGAGGCGGACGGCAGCACGCTGTTCCCCTTCCGGCGGCTGTTCATCATCGCCCAGCGCGGCTAGAGCTCGCGCAGGGCCTGCACCGCCTGCTCGACGCGCTCGACCGCCACCAGCTCGATGCCTGCGATCGGCTTGAGCCGATTCGACTTGGGAACGATGGCGCGCTCGAAGCCGAGCTTGGCTGCCTCCTTCAGCCGCTCCTGGCCGCGCGGCGCGGGGCGCACCTCGCCCGCCAGGCCGACCTCGCCGAACACCGCGACCTTGCCCGGGATCGGGCGGCCGGTGAGCGAGGAGACGACCGCGAGCGACACCGCAAGATCGGCTGCCGGCTCGGCGATGCGAACGCCGCCCACTGCGTTGACGAACACGTCCTGGTCGACGGTCGCGATGCCCGCGTGCCGGTGCAGCACGGCGAGCAGCATCGCGAGCCGGTTGGGCTCCAGCCCGACCGAGAGCCGGCGCGGGGTCGGCGCCTGCGCGACGTCGACCAGGGCCTGGATCTCGACCAGCAGCGGCCGCGTGCCCTCGAGCGTCGCCAGCACGCACGAGCCAGCGACCTCGCGCTCGTGCTGCGACAGGAACAGCGCCGAGGGGTTGCTCACCGCGCGCAGGCCTTTCTCGGTCATCGCGAACACGCCCAGCTCGTTCACCGCGCCGAAGCGGTTCTTGACCGCGCGCACCAGGCGGAACGCGGAGTGCGGGTCGCCCTCGAAGTGCAGCACGGTGTCGACGATGTGCTCGAGCACGCGCGGCCCCGCGATCGCGCCCTCCTTGGTGACGTGCCCGATCAGCAGCAGCGCGCAGCCGCCGCGCTTGGCCAGGCGCGTGAGCTGCGCCGCGCACTCGCGCACCTGCGCCACCGATCCGGGTGCCGACTGCATCTGCTCGGAATACAGCGTCTGGATCGAGTCGATCACCGCGACCCGCGGCCGCTCGGCCTCGAGCGCGGCGACGATGCGCTCGAGCTGGATCTCCGCCAGCAGGCGCACCCTGCCCGCCGGCAGCGCCAGGCGCCGCGCGCGCAATGCGATCTGCTCCGCCGACTCTTCGCCCGAGACGTAGAGCGAGGAGGATTCGAGCGCCGAGACGCACTGCAGCAGCAGGGTCGACTTGCCGATCCCCGGGTCCCCGGCGAGCAGCGCCACCTGCCCCGCCACCAGCCCGCCGCCGAGCACCCGGTCGAGCTCGTCGATGCCGCTCGGGACGCGCCCGAGCTCGCGCGTCTCGATCTCGGCCAGCGGCACCGGCGCCGCGGCCGGCACCGGCGGCGCGTAGCGGTGCGCCGAGACGCGCTCGGCGATCGTCTCGGACAGCGTGCCGGCCGCGCCGCAGGCCGGGCAGGCGCCGAACCACTGCAAGGCGCTCGCGCCGCACTCGGAGCAGACGTAGACCGACTTCGCGCGCGCCATCACGCAACCTCGAGCACTGGAACGCGCGGCGCGAGCGCGCACAATAGTTCGTAGCTAAGCGTCCCCGCCGAGGCCGCCACCTCGTCGGCCGAGAGGCCTTCGCCCCACAGCGTCACCGGCGAGCCGATCCCGGCGCCGGGGATCGAGCTCAGGTCGACGCAGATCATGTCCATCGATACCCGGCCGACGGTGCGCGTGCGCACCCCGTTCACCAGCACCGGCGTGCCGGAGGGCGCATGGCGCGGGTAGCCGTCGGCGTAGCCGCAGGCCGCGACCCCCAGCGTCATCTCGCCCGCGGTCTCGTAGGAAAATCCGTAGCCGACGCGCTCGCGCGGCACGAGGCGCTGCAGCGCGATGATCTCGGTGCGCAGCGTCATGGCCGGCTCGAGCTCGAGCTCGATCGCGCTGCGATCGGCGAACGGCGAGCAGCCGTAGAGCATGATCCCGGGACGCACCCAGTCGGCGCGAGTTTCGGGAAAGCGCAGCAGCGCGGCCGAGTTGGCGAGCGAGCGCGGCGCGCGCGCGAACGGCGCCACGATCTCCTCGAACCATGCCAGTTGCGCCGCGACCCCGCTCGCGCCGTCGGCGTCGGCGAAATGCGTCATCAGCGTCACCTGCCGGACCTGCGGGTTGGCCTCGAGCGCGTTCCACGCCAGGCGCACGTTGTCGAGCGTGAAGCCGAGCCGGTTCATGCCGCTGTTGACTTTCAGGTAGGCGTCGATCGGCGCCGAGAGCGGCGTCTTGGCGAGCATTTCGAGCTGCGCCGCGCTGTGCACCACCGGCGTCAGGCGGTACTGGCACACGAGCGGCAGGTCCTGCGCGCTGAAGAAGCCTTCGAGCAGCAGGATCGGCTTTTCCACCCCGGCCATGCGCAGCCTGATCGCCTCCTCGAAGTCGAGCAGCGCGTAGCCGTCGGCGGCGGCGAGCGCGCCGGCGGCGCGCCGCAGGCCGTGGCCGTAGGCGTTGGCCTTTATGACCGCCCAGACCTTGGCGTTGCCGGCGTGCGCGCGCGCGCGCTCGAGGTTGTGCGCCAGCGCGCCGAGCGAGATCGCAGCGCGGATCGGTCGCGGCATGCGCGCCTCAGCGCCGCTCGACGATGCGGAACACCGGCGCCTTCGGGCGCTCGTCCATCAGGCCCAACGCGCTCACCAGCGCGGCGGCCACCCGGTCGTCGGTGTCCTGCAGCGCCGGCCACGCGTCGCGTGCGGCCTGGATCAGCGCGCCGATGTTCTCCGGCAGCGGCCGCCCCTCCTCCATCACCATGTCCTCGAGCATGCCGGGCTTGAGCTCGGGCCGGAACAGCAGCCCGTAGCCCAGCTCGCCGGTGCGGAACGCAAGCCAGCGCCCGTCTTCGTCCGCCGCAACCGGCTCGAGCCCGGCGCCGAGCTCGGCGCGGCCGTTGGCCATCACCAGCACGCGGCGGCCGTCGATCGCCTGCGCCAGCGGGTCGTCGGCGACCAGCGCATGCGCGAGCGCGAAGCGCGCATCGTGCTCCGGCTCGGCCGACAGCGCCGCGCCGTAGGCCGCCGCCAGCACCTGCGCGCCGAAGCCCAGCCCCACGATCGGGCGCCTGGACTTGGCGAAGGCGCGCACCAGGCGCAGCTCGTCGTCTACCCAGGGACAGTGCGCGCGGTCGGCCGCGGCGTACGCCGCGCCCAGCAGCCACAGGGCGTCGAACTGCGACGGCGTTCCGGCGACGTCTTCGCCCGTCACCGGCCGCACGTAGCTGAAGCCGATGCCGCGCGCCTCCCACTGCGCCTCGAGCGCGCCGAAGAACTCGGCGAAACTGTGCTGCACGGCGAGGAAGCGCTTCACGGCGCGTGCCTCAGGCGGGAAGCTTTGCCGCCAGCCTTTCCTTGGCGAACTGGACGAAGGTGTTCACCAGCCGCGAACGGAACTTCTCCTTCGGATAGACCACCGACAGGTTGCGGATCAGGCGCGGCGCGAGCGGCAGGCTCACCAGCTCGCCGAGGCGGGTTTCCTTGTGCACCGTGGCGCGCGACATGATGGTGAAGCCCAGGCCGGTGGCGACCAGCCCCTTGAGCGCCTCCGGGCTGCCGAGCTCCATCACCACGTTTAGCGATTCGGGCCGCACTCCGGCCTTCTGGAAGTAGGCATCGGCGACTTCGCGCGTGCCCGAGCCCGACTCGCGGCTGATGTAGGGATAATCGAGCAGCTGCTTGGGCGTGACCGACTTGTGCTGCGCCAGCGGGTGCGAGCTCGAGCAAACCACCACCAGCTCGTCCTCGCAGCACACGTCGGTCGCCACCGCCGCCAGGTGCGACGGCGCCTCGATGAAGCCGATGTCCAGGGTGTGCTCCGCGACGCGGTTCTCGACCGCGCCCGAGTTGGCGACGAACAGGCGCGGCACCACGTTCGGGTGCCGGGACTTGAAGTCGCCCAGCACCTGCGGCAGCATGAATTCGGCGATCGTGGTGCTCGCGCCGACCAGCAGCAGCCCGGCGATCTGGCCGGTCATCTCCTTCAGCCGCGTGTCGAGCTCGGTTGACAGGCCGAGTATTCGCTCGGCGTAGTCGAGCACGATGTCGCCCGCGGGGGTGAGCGCGATGCGACCGTGCCCGCGCTCGAACAGGCGGGTGTTGAAATGCTCCTCGAGTTGCTTGATCTGGAACGTCACCGCCGGCTGGGTCATGAACAGGGCTTCCGCCGCCTTGGTGAACGACAGATGCTTGGCAACGGCATGGAACACCTGCAGGCGCCGGTCGGCCATGTTCGATCAATCCATTCAATGACTGTTGAGACGACGCTTATTCAAGCATAAACTCGGATCGATTCATAGCTTATGATGGCCGGTGAGCGACGCCTGGAAACGCTTCGATCTGTCCGGCGGCGGATTGCAGCAGGCCAACCTGCGGCTGACCGCAGCGCTGCGCCGGCGGCGCACCGCTTACCTGCTGTGGCTCGCGTTTGCGCTCGGGGCGCACCGCGCCTACCTGCACGACCGCTTCGGCGCCTGGGCCTACCGGCTGGCGAGCGCCGCGGCGCTCGGCCTCGCGTGGGTCGATGCGCGCGCGGCCGGCGTGGTCGCGCTGGTGGTGCTGGCCGCCGCGCTCTACGACTTGGCGCGTCTGGATGCGCGCATCACGCGGGTCAACAAGGCGATTCGCATGCGGGTCTACCTGCGGCGCGAAGAGTAGGCCGGCCTGGCGTGCTATAAACCGGCACGCGAAAATCCGATGAATCTCGGTTTCTACATAATAATGGCGGCGCAGTTCTTCTCGTCGCTCGCCGACAACGCGCTGCTGGTCGCCGCCATCGCGATGCTGATGCAGTCGCACGAGCCGTCGTGGCTGACGCCGTACCTGAAATTCTTCTTCGTCCTTTCGTACGTGATCCTCGCGCCCTACGTCGGCGCGATCGCCGACCGCCTGCCCAAGGGCCAGGTGATGCTGCTCTCCAACACGGTCAAGATCGCCGGCTGCGGCGTGATGCTGCTCGGGGTCAACCCGCTCGCGGCCTACGCCCTGGTCGGGCTGGGCGCCGCGGCCTACTCGCCGGCCAAGTACGGCATCCTGACCGAGTATCTGCCGCCGACCAAGCTGGTGCTCGCCAACGGCTGGATCGAAGGGCTCACCGTGGCCTCGATCATCCTCGGCACCGTGCTCGGCGGCGTGCTGATCAACCAGGCCGTGGCCGAGCGCCTGCTCGCGTTCGACCTGCCGCTGATCGACACCGGCATCAACACCCCGCCCGAGGCGGCGCTGTGCGTGATCACCGGCGTCTATGCCGTGGCGGCGCTGTTCAACCTCTATGTCCCGCTCACCGGCGCGCCGATCAAGCACCTGCACGGCAGCCCGGTCGCGACGCTGAAGGACTTCTACCGCTGCAACCTCAGGCTGTGGCGCGACAAGCTGGGCCAGATCTCGCTCGCGGTCACGACGCTGTTCTGGGGCGTCGGCGCGACGCTGCAGTTCATCGTCATCGAGTGGTCGCGCGCCGCGCTCGGCTTCGACCTGTCCAAGGCCGCGCTGCTGCAGGGCGTGGTGGCCCTGGGCATCGCCGCCGGCGCGATCGCGGCCTCGCTGCGCATCCCGCTGCACCGCTCCGTGCGCGTGATCCCGATGGGGATCGCGATGGGCGTGGTGGTGATGGCGATGGTCGTGGTGCGCAGCGTCTGGGTCGCGGTGCCGCTGATGGTGCTGATCGGCGCCCTGGCGGGCTTCTTCGTGGTGCCGATGAACGCGCTGCTGCAGCACCGCGGGCACAACCTGATGGGCGCCGGGCGCTCGATCGCGGTGCAGAACTTCAACGAGAACCTGTCGATCCTGGCGATCATCGCGCTCTACTCGGTGCTGCTCGGCGGGGGAATGTCGATCTACGCCGTGATCGTGCTGTTCGGCCTGTTCGTCGCCGGCACCATGACGCTGGTGCTGCTGTGGTACCTGCGCAACCGGCGCCTGAACCGGCGCAAGATCGACCGCCTGCTGTCGTTCGCGCGCTCCGAGGACTATCACCACCACCGCCGCTTCCACTCGGAATCCTAGGCAGCGTCACTCCGCGCGGCGGAACAGCTTGGCGTAGTCCTGCCTCGCCAGCGGCGGCGTGCGCGCCACCGCGAGCATGTCGTCCAGGTGCGCGGGCGTGCTAAGTCCCGCGAGCGCCGTGCCCACGCCTGGCGTCGAGCGCGCGAACTGCAGCGCGCGCTGCGCCGGGTTGGCGAGCCCGGGGATGCCGGCGGCGAGCGGGTCTGCGGCGGCGAAGCGCCCCTTGCCCAGCGCGTGGCTGGTCATGACGTAGAGCCCGAGCTGGTGCGCGGCCTGCAGCGTGGAGGCGACGTTGCCCTGCCCGGTCGCCTGCGAGAAGCGGGTGAAGCCCTCGGTCAGCGCCGGGTTGAACGGCAGCTGCAGCAGGCGCAGGTGATGGCGCGCGCGCGGATCCTTGTGCACCGTCTGCGCCGCGCCCTCGGCCAGGCCCTGCAGCGAAGCGATCGACTGGAACAGCAGGTGGTCGGTCTCGACGCGCATGGCGTCGAACGTCGCCACGCCGTACTGGCGCAGCCTGCCCTCCTTCACCGCCTGCTCGAGCAGCGCGAAGGCGCGCGCGAGCTTGCGGTTCGCGCGCTCCTTGCCGATCGCGCGGATATGAACCTCGGGCTGGTCGATGAGGAACGCGTCGAGCGTCTCGAGCCCGAGCGCGGCGCGCGCGAACTCGAGTTGCCAGGCGAGGTACGGCGCCGACAGCAGGTGCGCGCCGGCGAGGTCGGCGCGCGTGCCCAGGCCGCGCGCCGCGATGTTGGCGTCGAACCAGCGCTCGAGGTCCGCCGGCTGGCCCTCGGGGAACAGCAGAAAGCCGCCCTTGATCGCGACGAACACCTGCTCGCGCGCGACGCCGCCGGCGAAGGCGCGCTCCAGCCCGGCGCGCAGCGCGACCAGGGCGCGGCCGTAGCGGTAGTGCACCGCGCTGTCGAGCACGTTCAGGCCCGAGAGCAGCGCGCGCT
>DATIZK010000033.1:0-38005 GCA_035517095.1 Burkholderiales bacterium | reverse complement strand
ACCTCCAGCCCACGACCGTTCAACGCATGCTGCAGCAGGTCGTCGCGGCCAGTGGGCTCTCCAAGCGCGTCACGCCCCACGTGTTGCGGCACTGCTTCGCCACGCATCTGCTGGAAGCGGGCACCGATGTGCGCACCATCCAGCAACTGCTCGGGCACTCCTCGATTCGTACGACGGCACGCTATACCCAGATCAGTACCCGTCAGATCGGGCAGACCCGCAGTCCACTCGACGCCCTCGATTTCCCGCCCGCGCCTGAGCCCGAGTAGCACCGGTGCACACGGCCGTCGCGCCGTGTCGCCCGGCGGGTGATCGCCCCGCCCTGGAGATCGCCGACATCTTCCGCACTCACGGCGCGGCGTATCGCCAACGGCACACGGTGGATACCGACCAGCGTGCGGCGATGCACGCCATCGAGACGTGTCGGACAGCCGCGCTCGGCGGTCACGTGGACGTGTGCGATACTTGTGGGCACGAGCGCCCCGCCTATAACTCCTGTCGCAATCGCCACTGTCCTAAGTGCCAGAGCCTGCGCCAAGCGCAGTGGATCCAGCAGCGCCTAACGCGGTTGCTGCCAACGCACTACTTTCACGTCGTCTTCACGCTGCCCGCCGTGCTGCGCCCCCTTGCTCACCGCAACCGCCAGCGGATCTTCACGCTCCTGTTTCACGCGGCGGCGCAGACCTTGCTCACCCCCGGTCGCGACCCAGCTCGCCTGGGCGTCCAGCTCGGCATCACCAGCGTGCTGCACACCTGGACCCGTGAGTTGCAGTTCCACCCGCACGTGCACTGCATCGTCACTGGTGGTGGCCTGACTGTCGACCGGCGCAGCTGGAAGAGTGCCCGGCGGCGCTACCTCTTCCCCGTCAAGGTCCTCTCGCGGCTCTTCCGCGGGAAGTTTCTGGCGGCTCTCGGTGCTGCCTATCGCAACAATGAGCTGCAGTTCGGCGGCAGCACGCAGGCGCTCGCTGACGCCAGCGCCTTCCAACGTCTCGTCGACGAGCTGCACCGTAGCGAGTGGGTCGTCTACGCCAAGCGCCCGTTCGGCGGCCCGCAGCAGGTGTTCCGTTACCTCGGCCGCTACACGCACCGCGTTGGGATCTCCAATCAGCGCCTGCAGGCGATCGATGCGGACGGCGTGCGCTTTGCCACCAAGGGTGGGCGTAGCATCACGCTGCCACCCCAGACGTTCATTCGACGCTTCCTGCTCCACGTGCTCCCAGCCGGCTTCGTGAAGATCCGTCACTACGGCCTGCTCGCCGCCGGCAACGCGACCACCCAGCTCGAACACGCGCGTGCATTGCTGCAGTTGAACTCCACGCCCGATCACACCGGGCCGACCGGCAGCGGCGCACTCGATTGGCAGACGCGGCTGCTGCAGCTCACCGGCGTCGACCTCACGCGGTGCCCGCACTGTTCGGGTGGCCGGATGATTCGACACGCCCTCCCGCCCATTGGGTTCGCCCGGCCGCCGCATCGTGGTCCGCCGCCTCTCGGATCTGGCGCATGACTCCGGCTCGACGTATCGGCGACCAAGACCATCTCGCGTGGCGCTGCACCCGCCTGCCAGTGCTGTCGACCGGCGGCTGCGAGCCACCGCCACTCTGCGTCACGGGCCTTTGCTTGCGCCTCCGCAGGTCGTCTCGGCGGCGCCGTCGACCGCCTCACGCTCGCTGCACGTGTCCCGTGATCATCGAAACCACGACGGAATGCCCATAGGGCCTCCCTCGAGACGCCGTCGGTAACGCGGCTCAGCTCAACTCCGGTTTGCAAAAGTGCTCGCTCGGCGATTGTTCCTGCTCGTCGCACCCTTGCGTTGCGCGCTCGACTTCTGCAAACCTCTATGAGTTAGCTGTACGCGAACGCAAATCTGAGAGAAAAGGAAAGAACCCATGTCAACCGAAGCGAAGTGTCCCTTCACCCACATCGCCGGCGTCGGCCGGACGAACCGCGACTGGTGGCCGCACCAGCTGCGGCTGGAGCTGCTGCACCAGCATTCCGCGAAGTCCGACCCGATGGGCAAGAGCTTCAACTATGCGAAGGAATTCAGGAGCCTCGACTTCAAGGCGCTGAAGAAGGACCTGGTCAAGGTGATGACCGATTCGCAGGACTGGTGGCCGGCGGACTTCGGCCACTATGGCCCGTTCTTCATCCGCATGGCCTGGCACGCCGCCGGAACCTACCGCGTCACCGACGGCCGCGGTGGCGGCGGCCGCGGGCAGCAGCGCTTCGCGCCCCTGAACAGCTGGCCCGACAACGTCAACCTCGACAAGGCGCGACGGCTGCTGTGGCCGATCAAGCAGAAGTACGGCCGCAAGATTTCGTGGGCCGATCTGATGATTCTTGCCGGCAACGTCGCGCTGGAGTCAATGGGCTTCAGGACCTTCGGCTTTGGCGGCGGCCGCGCCGACGTCTGGGAGCCGGACGAGGACGTGAACTGGGGCGAGGAGATCGCGTGGCTGGGCGCCGACAAGCGCTTCAGCGGCGATCGGGACCTGGGGCCGTTCGGCGCCACCCACATGGGCCTCATCTACGTCAACCCGGAAGGCCCGAACGCGAGCGGCGACTACATGGCCGCCGCCAAGGACATTCGCGCCACGTTCGGCCGCATGGCGATGAACGACGAGGAGACCGTCGCGCTGATCGCCGGCGGCCACACCTTCGGCAAGTGCCACGGCGCTGCCCCCGAATCACACAAGGGGCCCGACCCGGAAGGCGCGCCGCTGCAGGCGCAGGGCCTGGGCTGGATGAGCGACTACGGCTCCGGACACGGGGCCGAGACGATCTCGAGCGGCCTCGAGGTGACCTGGACGAAGTCCCCGGCGCTGTGGAGCAACAGCTTCTTCGATATCCTGTTCAAGTACGAATGGGAGCTGACGAAGTCGCCCGCCGGCGCCAAGCAGTGGGTGGCCAAGAACGCGCCGGCGATCATTCCCGACGCGCACGTCCCGGGCAAGTTCAACAAGCCGACCATGCTGACTACGGACCTGACGCTGCGCTTCGATCCGGAGTTCGGCAAGATTTCGCGCCGGTACTACGAGGACCCGCAGGCCTTCGCCGACGCCTTCGCGCGCGCCTGGTTCAAGCTTACGCACCGCGACATGGGTCCGCGCGCCCGCTACCTGGGACCGGAAGTGCCGAAGGAAGCGCTGATCTGGCAAGACCCGATCCCCGCGCTCGACCACAAGCTGATCGGCGAGAAGGAGATCGCGGATCTCAAGCGGAAGATCCTCGCCTCGAAGCTGACGGTGTCGCAGCTCGTATCGACGGCCTGGGCGTCGGCCTCGACCTTCCGCGGCTCTGACAAGCGCGGCGGCGCCAACGGCGCGCGCATCCGGCTCGCCCCGCAGAAGGACTGGAGAGTGAACCAGCCGGCGAAGCTCGCCAAAGTGCTGAAAGTCCTCGAGGGCATCCAGGCCGACTTCAACAAGAAGGCAAGGGGCGGCAAAAAGGTGTCGCTCGCCGACCTGATCGTGCTCGCGGGCTGCGCGGGCGTCGAGCAGGCGGCGAAGAGGGCCGGCGTCGCCGTGAAGGTGCCGTTCAAGCCCGGACGCATGGACGCGCGGCAGGACCAGACGGACGTCGAGTCGTTCGAGGTGCTCGAGCCGATGGCGGATGGCTTCCGCAACTACCTGGGCGGCAAGTTCCCGGTCGCCGCGGAGCTGCTGCTCATCGACCGCGCGCAGCTGCTGACGCTCACGGCGCCCGAGATGACGGTGCTGGTCGGCGGCCTGCGCATGCTGGGGACCAACGTCGACGGCGCGAAGCACGGGGTCTTCACCTCGAAGCCGGAGACGCTCTCCAACGACTTCTTCGTCAACCTGCTCGACATGCGAACGCAGTGGCAGCCGGTCGCGGACGCGCAGGACGTGTTCGAGGGGCGCGACCGCAAGACGGGCAAGGTCAGGTGGACGGGCACCCGCGTCGACCTGGTGTTCGGCTCGAACTCCCAGCTGCGGGCGATCGCGGAGGTTTATGCCTGCGCGGACTCGCAGGAGAAGTTCGTGCAGGACTTCGTGGCGGCGTGGAACAAGGTGATGAACGCCGATCGCTTCGACCTGGCTCGTTAATGCGAGGTCAGCCCGCGCCGCGCCGCGCGCGAACCGCGAGGAACGCGCCGCGGCCGGTGCCTTCCGCCGCCGGCTCGACCCCGCTCATTCCCGCGATCGGCGCAGACAGGGTTTGCAGCCACGTCGCGTCCAGAAACCCGGTCCGCGCGAGAAGGTCTGCGACCTCGGCGGCCGAGAAGAACCTCGCCGCGCGGTAGAACACGCTCTCGGCCTGATGCGAAAGGTAGTCCTGCCCGAGCGCGCTCTCGCGGTCGATCAGGCCGATGACGATCGTTCCGTCCGGGCGCAGCACGCGCGCCGCCTCGCGCAGCATCGCAGCCGCGTCGTCGACGAAGCAGATCGTGGTGACGACAAGCGCGTAGTCGAACGCCGCGGCCGCGAACGGCAGCGCTTCGGCCGTTGCGGCGGTAACGCGCACGCCGCGCGAGCGCGCGTAGCCGAGCATCTCGACGGCGGGGTCGATGCCGAATTCCACGCCGAGCGGCGCGGCGAAGCGCGCCGTGCCGACGCCGATCTCGAGGCCCCGGCCGCGCCAGGGCAGCAGCGCGCGCACCGCGAGCAGCTCCGAGAGATACGCCAGCCGGTGGCGCTCGAACCATTCGTCGTAGTGCCGGTAGTGGCGAATGAAAGGCTCGACGCCCGGATGCGCGCTCACAGCAGCTCCCGCAGCGCGGCGACGAAGCGCGCGTCGTGCGGCGCGAAGTCGGCGAGGAAGAAGTAGGTCTCGCTCGGATGGCAGCGCACGCCGAGCGCACGCAGCTCCCCGGCGAGCGCCTCGGTCCAGGCGCGCAGTTTCTTTCCCCGCGCGCGGATCTTGTCCTCGTGCTGCAGCATCGCGATCGCCGCCGCCTGGCTCGGGCGGGCAAGCGGATAGGCGTCGTTGTGCCGGTTCAGGTCGTCGGCGGGGGAGAGCCGGGTTTCGGTGTGGGCGCGCGCGATTTCGGGCAACAGCGGGTAGGTCGGCGTCAGCAGGTGGACGCGCTCGCCCAGGCGGTCGAACAGCTTACGCAGGATCAGTTCCGATCCCGCGTTGATGTGCACCAGCCGCTCCGGCACCCCCAACTGTTCGGCGATCAGGGCGCGCAGCGGCGCCGAATGAGCCTCCGTATAGTGGTTGCCGCGCGGCGCTTCGGCCTGCGCCGCGGCGATCGCCTCCTCGAGCGGCGGCAGCGGGTTTTCGCAAAGCAGCAGCTTGATGCCGTGAAAGCTGCCGCCGCCCTTCTCGGAGCGGGCCGAGTTTTCGTGTCGCATGTCCGCACCCTAGCGAGCGCGGCGGGGGGAATGTTTGACGCACCTCAAACGGCCGCCGGTTCAAGGGCAGCAAAATGTGCCTGGCAATCGAATTGGCACTTACCGGAGGCCCGTATGCGCAGACTCTATTTCCTCGTTCCCGATACCGGGATCGGCAAGAAAGTGGTGGACGAGCTGCTGCTCGCGCACGTCGAGTGGAAGCACATCCATGTGGTGGCCAAGCGCGGCACGCCGCTCGAGGAGCTGCCCGAGGCGTCCTTCCTGCAGAAGAGCGACGTGATTCCCGCGATGCTGCGCGCAGTGCCGCTCGGCGGCGCGACCGGCGTGCTGTGCGGGCTGGTGGCGCTCGCGGTGAATCCGGCGCTGGTCGTTGCGGGCGGCGCGGTGCTGCTCGGGAGCTCGCTCGCGGGCGTCGGCATCGGGGTCTACATGGGCGGCATGGTCGGGCTGAACGTCGGCAGCACGCGGCTCAAGGCGTTCCAGGAGGCGATCGAGCGCGGCCAGCTGCTGGTGATCGCCGACGTGCCGGCCGGGCGCGTGGACGAGATCACCGGGCGGATCAGGCAGGCCTACCCCCAGGCCGAGCCGGAAGGCACCGAGCCGAGAGTCCCGGCGTTTCCCTGAGCCCGGCCACCGGAGCGGATCGTGAGCCTGAACAGACGGGCCCGCGGCAGCGGCGCTGTGCTTTGCGTCGCGCTGGCCTTGCTCGCGCCCCTCGCCGCGCGCGCGGCGCCGGCGGACAACGCGCTCCGGCCTGCCGCGATCACGGAGTCCGTGGTCGCTCCCGCGGAGCAACTCGGCAAGGCGTTTGCCGCGGTCGCGGCGCATATCAAGCCCGCGGTGGTGAGCGTGTACTCGGAGAAGATGGTGACGGTCCAGGCCCCGGAGTTCCCCTTCGGCGAAGATTTCCTGCGCCGTTTCTTCGGCCAGCAGTTCCCGCAGCCCCCGTCGGGCGCCGAGCCCAGACAGTACCAGCTTCCGGAGCGCGGCATGGGATCGGGCATGATCCTCGACCGGCAGGGGCACATTCTCACCAACTATCACGTGGTGAGCGGGGTGGATCGGATCAAGGTCCAGCTCGCCGACAAGCGCAGCTTCGAGGCAAAGATCGTCGGCACCGATCCGAAGACGGACGTGGCGATCATCAGGATCGCGGGCGAGGTTCCGCATGACCTGCCGACGGTGCAGATGGGCGACTCCGACGCGCTCGAGGACGGCAATCTGGTGATGGCGGTGGGCGCGCCGTTCGGGCTGACGCAAACTGTCACGAGCGGCATCGTCAGCGCTAAGGGGCGCGCGGACGTTGGCATCGCGACCTACGAGGATTTCATCCAAACCGACGCGCCGATCAACCCCGGCAACTCGGGCGGGCCGCTGGTCAATATGCACGGAGAAGTGGTCGGCATGACCAGCGCGATCGCAACCGGCGGCGGCGCGGGCCAGTCGGCCGGGGTGGGCTTCGCCATTCCCTCGAACATGATCAAGGCGATGCTCCCCACGCTGATCAAGGGCGGCCAGATCACTCGCGGCATGCTGGGGGTGGGGATTCAGGACCTCACTCCGGACCTCGCCGCGGCGTTTCACGTGCCCGACGGCAAGGGAGCGCTGATATCGCAGGTCGGCGAGGACTCTCCGGCGGAAAGAGCAGGCCTCAAGGCGGGGGACGTCGTCGTGCGCTACGGAGGCAATGAGGTGACCGATTCGCATTTGCTGCGCAAGCTGGTCGCGGCCACTGCGCCCGGGACCCGGGTTGCCGTCGGCGCGATCCGCGATGGCAGGGCCGAAACGCACTACGTGACGATCGGCAAGATGCCGGCCGAAGCGGCGCCCGAAGCGGCGGCGCCGTCGGACAAGGCGGCCGACCGTCTGGCGGCGCTCGGTTTCAGCGTTCAGGCGCTTACGCCCGATATTGCCAGGCAGCTCGATTTGCAGGGGGAGAAGGGCGTGCTCATCTCCGGCGTCGAGCCCGGCAGCGCCGCTTCGGAGGCCAACCTGCAGCCGGGCGACCTGATCGTGGAAGTAGACCGAATCCAGGTCGCCAGCGTCGCCGAGCTTCACAGGGCGCTCGACAAGGCGAAGCACCGGGTCCTGCTTTTGATCAAACGCCAGGGTGCGACGATGTTCGTCGTGCTGATCGTGCGCTGACGAAATGACAAGGCGAGCGGTGGTACTGGGCGCGGCGGCCCTGGCGGCGGTCGCGGCGGCGGGGCTGGCCGCGTGGCAGCGCACGCCGCTCGAGGCCTGGCTGGGCCTGTCGCGCCCGGCCGGATTCGTCGTCGTGTCCGGGAACATCGAGGCGCACCAGAGCGTGCTCAGCTTTCAGAGCGTGCAGGCGCGCATCGTCGAGCTGCCGTTCGACGAGGGCCAGTGGGTCAAGGCCGGCACGCTCATCGCGCGCATGGACGACTCCGACTACCGCCAGCAGGTCGGGGTCGCGCAGGCCGCGCTCGAGGTCCAGCGGCGCCAGCTGGCGGCGGCCGAGCAGAACGAGGAAGCCGCGCAGAAGACGCTCCTGAGCGATCGCGCCGACCGATCGCTCAAGCGGCTGAACCTGAAGCGCGACGAATCGCTCGCGCAGCAGGGTTTCATCGCGGATTCCGCCCTGGACCAGAGCCGGACCGCGCTCGTGCAGTCGGCCGCCGCGCTCGAGCGCGATACCGCGCTTGCGGCCGCCGCGGCCCGCGCCGTGGCGGTCGCGAGGGCCAATATCGGCAGTGCGCAGGAGTCGCTGCGGCTGACGCAGCTCGCGCTCGGCCATACGGTGCTGCGCGCGCCGTTCGACGGCGTGATCCTGGTGCGGCAGGCGGAGCTGGGCGAGGTCGTGGCGCCGCAGACGCCGATCGTGACGCTCGCCGACCTGGACCACGTCTGGCTGCGCGCATACGTGAACGAGCCGGACATCGGCAAGGTGCGCTTCGGCCAGCCGGCCGCGGTCACGACCGACACCTATCCCGGCAGGCGCTATGCCGGGCGCATCGCCTTCATCTCCTCGCAGGCGGAGTTCACGCCGAAGAGCGTCGAGACGCACGAGGAGCGCGTCACGCTCGTCTACCGCATCCGCGTCGACGTCGACAACCCCTCTCACGAGCTGGTGCCGGGCATGCCGGCGGACGCCAGGATCGAGCTGCTCGGCCCATGACCGGGGGCGCCGGGAGCGCGGCAGTGCGCGTGCAGGCGCTCGGCAAGCGCTTCGGGGCCGTGTCCGCATTGCACGGCGTCGGCTTCGAAGTGCGCCGAGGCGAGGTGTTCGGCCTCGTCGGCCCCGACGGCGCGGGAAAGACCACGGCGATGCGCATGCTCGCGGGCGTCATGACTCCCGACGAAGGCTCGATCGTGGTCGAGGGCGTCGACGTCGTCGCGCGCCCGGAGGACGTGCGCCAGCGCATCAGCTACATGCCGCAGCGCTTCGCGCTGTACGAGGACCTGACGGTGGACGAGAACATCCGCTTCTATGCGGACGTGTTCGAGGTTCCGCGCAGGCTGCGCGAGGAGCGCTCGGCGCGCCTGCTCGCGGCCTCCGGCATGGGCGCGTTCCGCCGCCGGCTCGCCGGCCAGCTCTCGGGCGGCATGAAGCAGAAGCTCGGCCTGACCTGCGCGCTCATCCATACGCCCAGGCTGCTGCTGCTGGACGAGCCCACGACCGGCGTCGATCCCGTCTCGCGCCGGGAGTTCTGGCAGATCCTCTACGGGCTGCGCGACGAGGGCGTGACGATCCTCATCTCGACCGCGTACCTCGACGAGGCGGAGCGCTGCACGCGCCTTGCGCTGCTGCACCGCGGCGAGCTGCGCTACTGCGACACTCCGGATGCGCTGCGCAGGCTGCTGCCGGGCGCGATCGTCGTGGTGCACTCGGGCGAGCCCGCGCGCGTGAGGGACGCGCTCGCGCGCGCGCCCGGGGTCTCGGCAGTGCGCGTGGTAGGCGACGGCGTGCGGGTGCTGGTCGACGACCCGGCGCGGCGCATTCCGGAGCTCGAGCAGGCGCTGGCTGCGCTTCCCGGCGCGCACGGACCCGCGGCCGCGGGGGAGGCGGGCATCGAGGACGTGTTCGTGGCGCTGCTGCAGGGCGATCCGCCCGCGGAGGCGGGCAAGCCGTGAACGAGCAGATCGTCGCCGAGAAGCTCGTCAAGCGCTTCGGCGACTTCGTCGCGGTGGACGGCGTAAGTTTCTCGGTGAGCCGCGGCGAGATCATGGGCTTCATCGGTCCGAACGGCGCCGGCAAGTCGACCATCATCCGCATCTTCTGCGGCCTGCTGAGGCCGACCTCCGGCAGCGCGCGGATCGCGGGCATCGACGTGGCGCGCGACCCCGAGGCGGTGCGCCAGCGCATCGGCTACATGTCGCAGAAGTTCTCGCTCTACGGCGACCTCACCGCCGAGGAGAATCTCAGGTTCTTCGCCAGGATCTACCGCGTGCCGCGCGCCGAGCTGGAAGCGCGCATCCGGCGCGCGGTCGAGATGGCCGGCCTGGGCGGGCATACGCAGGCGCTGGTGTCGACCCTCGCCGGCGGCTGGAAGCAGCGCCTGGCGCTCGGCTGCGCGATCCTGCACCGTCCGGCGATCCTGTTCCTGGACGAGCCCACCTCGGGCGTGGACCCTCAGGCGCGCAGGCGCTTCTGGGACCTGATCCATGCGACCGCCGCGGAAGGCGTCACGGTGCTGGTCTCGACCCACTACATGGACGAGGCGGAGTACTGCAACCGTATCGCCCTCATCAATCAGGGGCGAGTGGTCGCGGTGGGCAGCCCGCGCGAGCTGCGCCGCAATCCGCGTCTTGGCGACCTGCTGGTCATCGAATGCGCCGACGTCGGCCGCGCAATGGGGATCCTGCGTTCGGCGCCGGGCGTGCGCGAGGCGGCGGTATTCGGCAACACGCTGCACGTCTCGGTCGAGGACAAGGCGCGCGCCGTGGCCGAGATTCCGCGGCTGCTGGGCGCGCAGGGGCTAGAATGCCGCCGCGTCGCGCCGATCGAGCCGACGCTCGAGGACAGCTTCGTCGAGCTGGTCGGGGAGCGCGCCGAAAGCAAGCAGGGGGCGCGCACGTGAACCCGCGCAGGATTCTCGCCATCGCCCGCAAGGAGCTGATCCAGGTGCGGCGCGATCCGCGCAGCCTGGCGATCGCGCTGCTGCTTCCGGTGATGCAGATGTTCCTGCTCGGCTACGGGATCAGCCTGGACATCGCCAACATACCGACCTGCGTCTACGATCAGGAGGCAAGCCAGCACAGCCAGGCGCTGCTCGCGCGCTTCAAGTCGTCGCGCTACTTCCGCGTCGTGAAGTCGGTGCGCGACTACGGCGGGCTGAGGCGCGCGATCGACGGCGGCGAATGCCAGCTCGGAATCGTCGTGCCGTGGAACTTCTCGCGCCAGCTCACCGCGCTCGGCAAGACCTCTGTGCAGGCGATCGTGGACGCGACCAACGACAACACGGCGACGCTCGCCGAGGGTTACGCGCAGAGCGTGGTGAGCGCCTATGCCGGGGACGAGGTGGAGCTGCGCTTCGCCGGCACGGCGCGCCGCCTCGGCGCGCCCCAGCCGCTCGCGGTCGATTCGCGGGTCTGGTTCAACGAGGACCTCGCGAGCCGCGACTTCATCATCCCGGGTCTGGTGGCGATGATCATGGCGCTGGTCGGGGCGCTGCTCACTTCGCTCACGCTGTCGCGCGAATGGGAGCGCGGCACCATGGAGCTGCTGATCTCGACGCCGGTGACGTCGATGGAGCTGATGATAGGAAAGCTGCTGCCGTATTTCGCGATCGGCCTGGCGGACGCCGCGTTCTGCGTCGCGCTCGCCGTGGGCTGGTTCGGGGTGCCGTTCCGCGGGCAGATCGGGACCCTTTTGCTCACCACGCTGCTGTTCCTCGCCGTGGTGCTCGGCATCGGCTACGCCATCTCCGCCTCGATCCGCAGCCAGATCGGGGCGAGCCAGGTGGCGCTGCTGTTCACCATGCTTCCCACCGCGATGCTGTCGGGCTTTTCCTTCCCCATCGACCAGATGCCGGCCGTCATCCGCGCCGTCACCTTCGTCGTCTACGCGCGCTACTACGTGACGATCGTCAAGGCGGTGTTTCTCAAGGGCAGCGGCCTCGCGCAGCTCTCGTTCCCCATCGCCGGCCTGCTCGTATACGCCGCGGTGATCACGCTCGTCGCGGCGCGGGCGTTCCGCAAGTCGATCGGCTGAGGCGCCATGCTCGAGCGGATCGTCGCCCTGCTCATCAAGGAGTTCCTGCAGATGAAGCGCGACCGCACCGCGCGCTTCAGGCTGCTCATTCCCCCGGTCCTGCAGCTCATCATCTTCGGCTACGCGGCGACCTTCGAGGTCTTCGGGGTGTCGACCGTCCTGCTCGACCAGGACCACAGCCAGGAGAGCCGGCAGCTTCTCTCGCGCTTCACTTCGAGCGGGCGCTTCCAGGTCGTGCAGGTCGCCGATTCGCGCCGCACGGTACAGCGCGCGCTCGATCTCGGCGACGCGACGCTGGCGCTGGTGATCCAGCCGGGCTTCGCGCAGCTCCTGCAGAAGGGCCAGAGCGCGCCGCTGCAGGTGCTGGTCGACGGCACCAACTCGAACACCGCCCTGATCGCGCTCGGCTACGTGGGCCAGATCGCGGCCGGTTACGCCCAGGACTACGCGTCGACGCTCGCGCAGCGGCGCGGCGTGACGCAGGAGCAGGCGCCGCCGCAGGTCTCGCTCGAGCCGCGCTACTGGTACAACGAGAACCTAAACAGCCGCTGGTTCTTCGTGCCCGGCGTCGTGGCGACGCTGACGATGTTCATGGTGGTGAACCTCACGTCGTTCGCGATCGTGCGCGAGCGCGAGGTCGGCACGCTGGAGCAGATCATGGTGACGCCGGTGCGCCCGCTGGAATTCATCCTGGGCAAGACGGTGCCTTTCTTCCTGATCGGCTTCGCCGAGGTCGCCCTGATCACCGCGGTGGCGCTGCTCTGGTTCGAGGTGCCGTTCCGGGGCAGCCCGCTGACGATGGCGCTCGGCGTGTCGCTGTTCCTGCTTAGCGCGCTGGGCCTGGGAATCCTGGTGTCCACGATCTGCCGCACGCAGCAGCAGGCCTTCGCCACCAATTTCTTCGTGCTCAACCCGCTGTTCACGCTCTCGGGCTTCGCCTTCCCGATCTCGAGCATGCCCCAGGCCCTGCAATGGGTCACTCTGGTCGATCCGCTGCGCTACTTCCTGATCGTCGTGCGCGGCACCTTCCTGAAGGGGATCGGGATCTCGTACCTCTGGCCGGAGCTCGCCGCGATGGCCGCCATCGGCGTCACGCTGCTCGGCCTGAGCGCGCTGCGGCTGCAGAAATCCGTCGATTGAGACGACGGCCGGGCAAAGGCATTCGAGGCACGCACCGATTGGCCCGGCTCAGGTCCGCGGGTAGCCGACCGACTGCGCGAAAGCCACGAACTGACCTTCTCCGAGGCGCATCGTGCGACCGAGCTTCTCGTGGTCGAGCGATCCGCGAAATACCGTGGCGAGGCCTTCGGAGGCGCAGTACAGATAGACGTTTTGACCGGCGAAGGCTGCGTCCACCGAGCCGTACAGCCGGCGCTCCTCCGGTGAAACATCCTTCATGCGCTCGCCGTGCACCGCGTATACGAGGTCGAGCGGCGCAGCGGCAACGAAATCCTGGGTGCCGGTCTCTCGTCGGATATCCACTGCCAGATGCGGCTGCAGCGCGTGCTGCCTGGGCTCATAAAGCCACACGCCGTCGGCCATGGCGGCGTACACGTCGATCACCATGACGTGGCGCCAGTAAGGCGCGGTGCGATCGCCGCTTGGACGGTTCACGCCGTAGGCCGCCCAGAGCAGGTCCGAGAGCACCTGCTCCGGAATCGGCCGCTGCGCGTACTCGCGAATGGAGCGGCGCAACTGCAGCGCCTGCATGAGCGGCTTGCCGTGAGCCTTGCGCGGCGCAGGCAGCGCCCGGGCCTGCTGCGCCCAGGCCTGTCCGGGCAGCACCGCCAGGGCGCCGAGCGCAAGCAGCGCCGCGTTCGCCTGTCTCCGGGTAATCGGGTGATCCGGTTGCATGGTCATGCTCCCGCCTCCTTCCGGACTCAGCATGGCGCGACGATAGGGCATCGGCCGCGCGGCGGGTTGAGCTTCATCAAGCGGCGTTTGCGGTCGCGCAGGCACGTGTCTTTTGATTTGCATCAAGCTACTCCGATGCAACGCGCCTAGGGTGTCAAAGGCGGGCTGAAATGGCCCCGGGGATTTGCGCATGCGATTCGAGATGACAGGAATCCGGATCGGTCGAGGGCAGCACGTGCTCGGCCGCATCGCGGCGCTGGCGATCGGCTGGATGCTGTGCGCCGCGGTGTTCGCCCAGGCCGTCGCCCCGCCGCCGCCCGCGGCCGCGCGCTTCAGCCAGGAGCAGCTCGACCGGCTGCTCGCGCCGATCGCCCTCTATCCGGACGACCTGCTCGCCCAGGTGCTGATGGCCTCGACCTATCCGCTCGAGGTGGTCGAGGCGGCGCGCTGGGCGCGCGCGCACCCCGGCCTGTCGGGCCAGGCGCTGCAGGACGCGCTGCAATCGCAGAGCTGGGATCCGAGCGTCAAGGGACTGGCGGCCGTGCCCGAAGTCCTGACCATGATGGACGCCCGGCTCGACTGGACCGAGATGCTGGGCGACGCGTTTCTGGCCCAGCAGCAGGACGTGATGGAGACCGTGCAGCGCCTGCGCGCCAAGGCCGAGGCAGCGGGCAACCTGGGCTCCACCGCGCAGCAGAGCGTCGCGAACGAAGGCGGCAGCATCGCCATCGAGCCGGCCAACCCGGAGGTGGTCTACGTCCCGGTCTACGACCCGACGCTGGTCTACGGCCCGTGGTGGTGGCCCGAAGCGCCGTACTACTGGTATCCGCCCGGCTACGTGCCCGAGCCGGGCATCTATTTCGGCGTGGGCTTCGTGGTCGGTGCCGCGATCTGGGGCATTTGCGACTGGGATCACCGGACGCTGGTGATCAACGCGCGCAACTACGATCGATACAACCGCGCGCAGATCGGCAACATGCAGTGGGCGCACGACCCGCAGCACCGGCGCGGGGCGCCGTATCCCGACGAAGCCACCCGGCGCCGCTACGAGACCGTCCTGCCGGGCGCCAGCGCGCGCCGCGAGTTCCGCGGCTACGAGCAACTGCCCTCGCCAACCCTCGAGGTGCCGCGCTCGGCTCCGTCCCGGGGGAGCCAGTCTCCCTCGGCCCGCCCGCCGCGGGCGGCGACGCCGCCCGCAGCGCGGCCGGCCGCGCCGGCCGCAGCGCCGGCATTCGAGAGCTTCGGCCGCGGCGAGGCCGCGCGCAGCTATTCGCAGCGCGGCGCGGCGAGCCGGGCGATCGGAGGAGGGGGAGGCCGAAGCGCCGCGCCGGCGGGCGGCCGCTCGACCGGAGGCGGCGGGCACGGCGGCGCGCCGCAGAGGCGCTGAGGGCGCAGGCCCCGCAACGACATGATTCGAGGAGTGAACGCACGAATGGACTTCGAAACGCTATCGGCAGACAGAGCCGCGATCAGCATGCGACGCCTGATCGCGCGCATGCTGGGGCTGTCGCTCGCGATCGCCTTGGCGGTATCGCATGCGCTCGCCGCAACGGCGTCGCAGAAGACCTTCGCGTCGCCCGAGGCGGCGGCCGCCGCCTTGGTCGAGGCGCTCAGCACGGGCGATACGCGCGGCGCGGACGCCATCCTGGGGCCCGCCGGCAGGAAGCTCCTGCACTCGGGCGACCGGGTGGCCGACGAGAACGGCCTGCGCAGGTTCCTCGCGGCGTACGCGGCGCGACACCGGCTCGTGCAGGAAAGCGATGCCAAGGCGGTGCTTCACGTGGGCGACGAGGACTGGCCGCTGCCGATCCCGATCGTGCGCGCGCACGGCGCGTGGCGCTTCGATACCGCGGCGGCCGCCGCCGAGATCCTCGATCGCCGCATCGGCAAGAACGAGCTCAACGCGATCCAGGTCTGTCTGGCAATCGTCGACGCGCAGCGCGAATACGCTTCGATCGATCACGACGGCAGCGGCGTGCTGGCCTACGCCCGCCGGCTGGTAAGCACTCCGGGCAAGAAGGACGGGCTGTACTGGCCGGTCGCGAGCGGCGAGCCGCCGAGCCCGCTCGGGCCGCTCGTCGCGCGGGCCGCCGAGGAGGGATACGGCGGAGCCGGGACGGCGCATCGCCGCACGCCCTATCACGGCTACTTCTACAGGATCCTCTCCGCCCAGGGCAGCCATGCCAAAGGCGGCGCGCGCAGCTACCTGGTCGACGGCAAGATGCTTGGCGGGTTCGGCCTGGTCGCCTTTCCCGCGCGCTACGGCGCCTCGGGAATCATGACCTTCATCGTCGACCAGGACGGGGCGGTCTATCAGAAGAACCTCGGCGCGGCGACCGTCCAGCTTGCGCGCAAGATGCGCAGCTTCGATCCGGATGCCACCTGGCGCCGGGTGCCGAGCGCGGACGAAGTCGGGCTCGCCGGGCGCGCCCACGCAGCCGGGGACGACGACCGCAAGATGCTCGAGCTCGCGCGCGACCGCGGCTGCCTGCTTTGCCATGCGTTTCAGGCCGAGCGCGGCGCCGTCCAGGCAATTTCGCCGCCGGCGCCGAGCTTCGTCCAGATCGCAAAGCGCTACGAAGGGGTCCAGGGAGCCGAGGATCGACTCACCGAGACCGTGCTCGAGGGCACCGGTCCGCGGCCCGCAGATCACCACTGGAAAGACAAGGTGAGCTCAGACGGCATGCTGCCGAACACAGTAGAGATCGCGCCGGACGAGGCGCGCAGCCTCGTGCTCTGGATCCTCGCGCTGCATCGCTGAGGCAGAGAATTTGAGCGCGCCCACGGTTCGAGGCCGCTTGCGCCGGATTTCCATGAACAGGAGGCTACGGTGACGAATGCACGCAACACTTCCTTGGATGTCATGCAGGCGATCCGCGAGCGGCGCTCGGTCCGCTCCTACACCCCGCAAAGGCTCGATCGTGCCACGGTGGACGCTTTGCTCGCGGCGGCCGTGCGCGCGCCGACCGCGGTGCACGAGGAACCGTGGGCGTTCGCGGTGGTGCAGGATGCGGCCCTTCTCAGGCGCATCTCGGAACGCGCCAAACCGCTGTTCGTGGAGGAGGCCCATCGAGCCCACCTGGACCGCGGAGGCCATGATCTGAGCCGCTTCGCGAGCCCGGAGTTCAGCATCTTCTACGACGCGGGCACGCTCATCGTCATCTGCGCGATCCCGGGCGGGCCGTTCGTGCAGGCCGATTGCTGGCTCGCCGCCGGGAACCTGATGCTTGCCGCCTGTGCCATGGGCCTGGGCAGCTGCGTGATCGGATCGGCGCTTCCGGCTCTCGGGATTGCCGAGGTCAAGGCAGACATCGGCATTCCCTCCGAATTCAGCGCGATCGCGCCAGTCATCGTCGGAGTGCCGCGCGGGCCCGCGCCGGTGTCGCACAGAAAGCCCCCGCGTGTTCTCGCCTGGCGCGCCTAGGCGGGAAGGGCCGAAGACCGACGCCCGCGGCCGCTGTCCGTCATAATCCCGTTCAGGCGGGATGCGAGGACATGCGCGAGGAGGAAGCAGGCGGAGCCGCGACCCGGGGCCAGGCGCCGGTCGAGGCGGCTCCGCGTCGGCGCCCGCGCGAGCTCAGTCCATTCGTGCTCGCCCTGACCGGGATCCTGGCCATTGTGTACTCCTACCTGGCGTTGCGCATCGCGTCGGGCACCGCATCGCGGCTCGCCCTCGCGGTTCCCTTCGTCCTGATCTGGCTCGTGCCGGTGATCTACTGGGTCGGAGACCGCGAGCGGCGCGGCCTCGCGGACGACCTCGTGCACCTGGCGGGATACCTGTCGATGGGCTGGCTGAGCTTCGTGCTCGTGCTCAGCCTCGCGCGCGATGCTCTGCTGCTGGCGACGGCATGGGTCGCGCCGCTCGCCGGAGCATTCGACTTTCTTCGGGACTCGGGCGCGGACTGGGTGCTGATCGGCTCTCTCGGCGCCCTGGCGGGCGGTGCGCTCGCGGCGTTGCGCGGGCCGCGCGTGCGGCGTGTCGATATTCCCGTGGCAGGCCTGGATCCCGCGCTGGAGGGCGTGCGCATCGTGCAGATCACCGACCTGCACGTGGGACCCGCGATCCGCGCCGCCTACGTCAACCGAGTGGTGCGCAAGGCGAACGAGCTGGACGCGGATCTCGTTGCCGTCACCGGAGACCTGGTCGACGGTCGGGTCGAGCGGCTGGCGCGCCACGTCGCAGCGCTCGCCGAGCTGCGGCCCGCCGGGCGCGTGTACTTCGTGCCCGGCAACCACGAATACTATTCTGGCGCCGGGCCGTGGCTGGCGCATTTCCGCTCGCTCGGCTTCACGGTGCTGCTCAACGAGCACGCCACGCTTTCCGTTCGCGGCGCGCGGATCGTCGTGGGCGGCGTGCTGGACCCGGCCGCGCGTGTCGCGGGGCCGCAGCACGTTCCGCGCCCCGACCTCGCCGCGGGGCCCGAGGAAGGCCCCGCGTTCCGGCTGCTGCTCGCCCACAACCCGAAGGTCGCGTCGCTCGCGCAGACCGCGGGCTTCGACCTGCAGCTCTCCGGCCACACCCACGCCGGGCAGTTCTTCCCGTGGACGCTCGCGGTGCGGCTCATTCACGCGCCGCACGTCGCCGGGCTTTCGCGCAGCGGCCGCATGTGGGTCTATGTGAGCGCCGGGACGGGCAGCTGGGGCCCGCCGATCCGCCTCGGCTCCGAGCCTGAGCTGACGCTCATACGCCTGGTAGCGGGAAAGCGCCTGCCCATTGATCGCCGTCAAGCCCGGAGGCCATCGGTCGCCTAGACTTTCCGTCTGAATCGCAGAGGCGCCGATGCTGCACTTTCCTCCCGACGGGCGGTGGCACGAATTTGCCGCGCTCCTTCGTCGCGCGTCTGCCCCGGGAGCGGGCACGCCGGCATGAGCCACTCTCTTCGGCGCTCGCAATGGAGGGGCGTAGCGATCGCGTTGCTCGCGGCCGTACTGGTGATCGCCACGGCGCGTGGCGTCTTGCACGGCATCGGGACGGCAAGGAACGCTGTTCCGGCGGTGCCGCGCGTTCCCGTCACGACGGCGACTGCCGCCGATGAGGACGTGCCGATCGTTCTGACCGCCATCGGCACCGTAACGCCGGTCTATTCGGTCACGATCAGGGCCCGGGTCGACGGTCAGCTCGAGCGGGTCGCATTTTCAGAGGGGCAGGACGTGAGGCCGGGCGATCTGCTGGTGCAAATCGATCCGCGCCCCTATCAAGCGGCGCTCGAACAGGCGATCGCCGCCAAGGTACGCGATCAGGCGCAGCTCGGGAACGCGCTGGTCGACTTCGAGCGCGACAGGTCGCTCAGGAAGCAGGGCTTCATCTCGCAGCAGCAGCTCGCCACGCAGGAGGCCGCGGTCGCGCAGCTGAAAGCCACCGTGCAGGTCGATCAGGCGCAGATCGATACCGCCAGGGTACAGCTCGGCTATACGACGATACGCGCCCCGATCCAGGGGCGCACCGGCGTGCGCCTCGTCGATCCCGGCAACATCGTCCACGCCGCGGACAGTACCGGCATCGTCGTGATCAACCAGATCGACCCGATCGCCGTGCTCTTCACCTTGCCCGAGAACCAGCTCCGAAGGGTCGATGGGGCGATCCGGAACGCCGCCGGCGGCAAGCTCCGGCTCGAGGCCTACGACCCGGCGGGCGGCGCGCGACTGGGCGCCGGCACGCTGCTCGTGATCAACAATCAGATCGACACGCCGACCGGGACCTTCCAGCTCAAGGGTCTCGTTCCCAATCCGACGCACGAGCTATGGCCCGGCCAATACGTCAACGTGCGCCTCGTGCTGGGCGTACGCGAGAACGCGACGACGGTACCCGAGGCGGCGGTGCAGCGGGGCCCGAACGGCCTCTATGCCTACGTCGTGAGCCCCGACGAGACGGTCGCGCTGCGATCGATCCAGGTGGCTCAGGTGCAGGACGGCAAGGCGGTCGTCGACCGCGGCCTGTCCCCGGGTACGCGGGTCGTCGTGGCCGGCCAGTACAAGCTCAAGCCGGGTGCCCGCGTGGTCGAAGTCCGGGCCGTCGGACAGTGAGCCTCTCCGAACTGTTCATCCGCAGGCCGATCGGCACCTCCTTGCTTGCGGCGGCGCTGGCGCTGGTCGGCATCGCCGCGTGGCCCCTGCTGCCCGTTGCGCCGCTGCCGCAAGTCGATTTCCCGACAATCCTGGTGCAGGCGAGCTTGCCGGGGGCGAGTCCGGAAACCATGGCCTCCAGCGTGGCGACGCCGCTGGAGCGCTACTTCTCCGCCATACCGGGACTGACGCAGATGACCTCGGCCAGCTACCTGGGCTCGACCGGCATCACCCTGCAGTTCAGCCTGGATCGGAGCGTCGACTCGGCGGCAGTCGACGTTCAAGCGGCGATCAACGCCGCTTCCGGACAGCTGCCTCCAGAGCTGCCGGCGCCGCCGACGTTCCGCAAGATCAATCCCGCCGACCGGCCGATCCTGATCATGACGGCCAGCTCCGACAGCCTGGCGCTGACCGAGGTCTCGGATTACGCCGACAGCATCATCGCGCAGCAGATCTCCCAGCTCCCGGGCGTGGGCCAGGTGTCGATCTTCGGCCAGCAGAAGCCGTCCACGCGCGTCCAGGTCGACCCCGCCAGGTTGTCCAACCTCGATCTGAGCCTCGAGGATGTGCGCGCCCAGCTCGCGACCGCTACGGTCAACGCTCCAAAGGGCACGTTCGACGGGACGAGACAGGCGGTCACTGTCTACGCCAACGACCAGATCTTCGCGCCCGAAGTGTGGGATGACGTGATCGTCGCATATCGCGCCGGCGCGCCGGTGCGCGTGCGCGACATCGGCTCGGCCGTCGCGGGGCCGGAGAACCTCAAGCTCGCGGCGTGGTCGTATGCCGGCGCGGGCGCCGGCGAGCTGGCCGGGGAGATCGCCCACGGCCGCTGCATCATGCTCGCGGTCCAGAAGCTGCCGGGCGCGAACGTGATCGCCACGGTCGACCGCGTTCGCAAGGCGCTGCCGCGGGTGCAGTCGGCAATCCCGCCCGCGGTGAAGCTGAGCATCCTCTCGGACCGCACGCAGACGATCCGGGCGTCGGTGCGCGATGTCGAGCTGACGCTGCTGCTGACGGTCGTGCTGGTGGTGCTGGTGATCTTCGCCTTCCTGCGCAACACCGCCGCGACCCTGATCCCGAGCACCGCGGTTCCGCTCGCCATCCTGGGCACCGCCGCGCCCATGTATCTGGTGGGATTCAGCATCGACAACCTGTCGCTCATGGCGCTCACGATCTCGGTGGGCTTCGTCGTGGACGACGCGATCGTCATGCTGGAGAACATCTACCGGCACGTGGAGTCCGGCATGACGCCGATGCAGGCCGCGCTTCAGGGCTCCAGGGAGATCGCCTTCACCATCGTTTCGATCTCCGTGTCCCTCATCGCGGTATTCATCCCCCTTCTGCTCATGGGCGGAATCATCGGGCGCCTGTTCCGCGAGTTCGCTCTCACGGTGACTTTCGCCATCGCGATCTCCGCCCTCGTGTCGCTGACGCTCACCCCGATGCTGTGCTCGCGCTATCTCGCGCACCGGTCGGCGGGCGCCGGGCACGGGCGCGTGTCCGTGTTCTTCGAGCGCGCCTTCGACGCGACGCGCGGCGCATACGAACGCGCGCTCGAGGTCGTGCTCAGGCACCAGCCGCTCACGCTCGGAGTGTTCATCGCCACCGCTGCGATCACGGTGCTTCTCTACGTCTACGTCCCGAAGGGCTTCTTCCCGCAGCAGGACACGGGATTCATCTACGGCGTGGCGGAGTCGAACGAGGACATTTCCTTCGGCGCGATGAGCGGGCACGCGCTCGCCGTGGCCGACGTCCTGCGCCGCGATCCGGACGTGTACAGCATCGGCTTCAACATCGGCTCGACGACGTTCAACAACAGCAGTTTCATCATCAACCTGAAGCCCAAGGACCAGGGGCGCAGGAACGGCATCGACACGGTCACCGCGCGCCTGCGGCGCGAGCTCGCCGGCCTCGAGGGCGTGACCCTGTTCATGCAGCCCGCCCAGGACATCAACGTCGGGGGGCGCCTTTCGCGGACGCAGTACCAGTACACGCTGACCGACGCGAACATCGCCGAGCTGGACGATTGGGCGCCCAGGATCCTGGCTCGGCTGCGCGGGTTGCCTCAGCTGGTGGACGTGGCGTCGGACCAGCAGACGGGCGCGGCGGCGGTGAATCTCACGATCGACCGGGATCAGGCCTCGAGCTACGGCATTTCGCCCGCGATGATCGACGCCACGATCTACGACGCCATCGGGCAGCGGCCGGTGGCCCAGTACTTCACGCAGCTCAACGCGTACCACGTGATCATGGAGGTGACGCCGGCGCTGCAGGAGGACCCGAGCCTGCTCGGCCGGATCTACCTGACCTCGCCGAAGACGGGCCGGCAGGTCCCGCTGTCCGCGTTCGTGAGGGTCGACAACACGAGGACCGGCGACCTCTCGATCAGCCACCAGGGTCAGCTGCCGGCGGTCACCATCTCGTTCAACCTGGCGCCGAACGTCGCGCTCGGGGGCGCGGTGACGAGCATCCAGGCGGCGATCCGCGGCCTGCGCGTCCCGGGCACGGTGGCGGGCGGCTTTCAAGGCACCGCGCAGGCGTTCCAGACCTCGCTCGCTTCGCAGCCGTATCTGATCGCCGCGGCGATCGTCGCGGTGTATATCGTGCTCGGTCTGCTGTACGAGAGCTACACGCACCCGCTGACCATCCTTTCGACGCTGCCCTCGGCCGGCGCCGGCGCGCTGCTGATCCTGCTCGCGGTGGGCTACGACTTCACCGTGATCGCCCTGATCGGGATCATCCTGCTGATCGGGATCGTCAAGAAGAACGGAATCATGATGGTGGATTTCGCGCTCACCGCGCAGCGCGAGCGCGGGCTCGATGCCGAAGCGTCGATCTTCGAAGCGTGCAAGCTGCGGTTCCGGCCGATCATGATGACGACCATGTGCGCGATATTCGCCGGGGTGCCCCTCATGCTGGGGACCGGGACCGGATCCGAGCTGCGCCGTCCGCTCGGCCTGGCGATGGTCGGCGGGCTGGCGCTCTCGCAGGCGCTGACGCTCTTTACGACGCCGGTGATCTATCTGTACCTCGAGCGCGCGAGCCGCTGGCTCAATCGCCGCCGGGCGGTTAAGAGCTGAATGTGACGTCACTCAATGTAAACCGCGCCCAAGCGAGGGCGCCTTCCCCGGGTTACAAGTGGGTGGCGCTGTCGAATACGACGCTCGGCATGTTGCTGGCGAGCCTGAATTCGACGAGCTTGATCATCGCGCTGCCGGTGATCTTCCGCGGGCTGAAGGTGGACCCGCTCGCGCCTTCGAGCTTCGATTACCTGCTCTGGCTGGTGATGGGCTACCTGCTGGTGACGGCGGTGCTCGTGGTCAGCCTGGGGCGCATCGGCGACATGTACGGCCGGGTCCGGATGTACAACCTCGGCTTCGCGGTGTTCACCCTGGCCTCCGTCGGCCTGGCCGCGACCTGGAGCCAGGGAAGCGCCGGCGCGCTCGAACTGATCCTCATGCGCATGGTCCAGGCGGTCGGCGGGGCGATGCTGACCGCCAACTCGGCGGCGATCCTGACGGACGCCTTCCCGGAGGACGAGCGGGGCACGGCGCTCGGCATCAACCAGATCGCCGGCATGGGCGGGGCGTTCCTCGGCGTGATCGTGGGCGGCCTGGTGAGCGAGGAGGGATGGCGCTGGGTGTTCCTGTTCAACGTTCCGATCGGCGTGGCGGGCACGGCCTGGTCCTACTGGAAGCTCCAGGCGCTGGGCGTGCGCGTGCGGGCCCGCATCGACTGGCCCGGCAACGCCGCCTTCGCGGTCGGATTGACGATGCTGCTGGTCGGGGTCACCTACGCCATCCGTCCTTATGGCGGACGCCTCATGGGGTGGACCGACCCGTTCGTCATGGGAATGACGGCAGGCGGTATCGGCATCCTGGCGCTATTCGTGCTGATCGAGCGCCGCGCGCGCGAGCCGATGTTCGACCTTCGCCTGTTCTACATCCGCGCCTTCAGCGCTGGCAACATGGCGGGACTGCTTTCGGCGATCGCAAGAGGGGGGCTGCAGTTCATGCTGATCATGTGGCTGCAGGGAATATGGCTCCCCCTGCACGGCTACGCCTTCGCCGACACTCCGCTGTGGGCCGGAATCTACATGCTGCCAACCACGGTCGGGTTCCTCGCCGCCGGCCCCCTGTCCGGACATCTTTCGGATCGCTACGGGGCGCGGCCGTTCGCCACGGCCGGCATGGTCCTTGCCGCGATCTCTTTCGGGCTGTTTCTTTGCCTGCCGGTCAACTTCTCGTACGCCTCGTTTGCGCTGGTCTCGTTCCTGAACGGCGTCGCGTTCGGCATGTTTGCCTCGCCGAACACCGCCGGAATCATGAATTCGCTCCCGCCGCAATTCCGGGGCGTCGGGTCGGGAATGCGCTCGACGTTTCAGAACGCCGGCATGCCGCTGTCGATGGGCATCTTCTTTTCTCTCCTGATATTCGAGATGTCCGGGCGTGTTCCTGCGGTTCTGTACCAAGGCCTGGTGTCGAACGGCGTGCCCTCCGCGCAGGCGAGCGAGCTGGCGCATCTGCCTGCCGTGGGCTATCTGTTCGCGGCATTTCTCGGCTACAACCCGCTCGAGACGCTGCTCGGTCCCGCCACCCTTGCGGCGCTTGCTCCACAGGACGCGGCCAAGCTGGTGTCCAAGGAGTTCTTTCCGCAGCTCATCGCCGGGCCGTTCCACAGCGGGCTGGTCGTCGTATTCGTCTTCGCGTTCGCGATGTGCGCCGCCGCTGCCTGGGCCTCGTGGCTGCGGGGAGGTCAGGCAGCTCCGTCGGCTGAAGCTAGGCAGCTTCGCGACCAAGCCGCCAGCGCCGGCGCGGCGAGGCGAGCGCGCTGACGAAGAAGATCAGCGTCGCGAGCAGCACGATGGTCGCGCCCGAGGCGGTGTCGAGCCAGTACGAGAGCAGCAGCCCGCCGACCGCGCTCGCGACGCCGATGACCACGGCGAGCGCCATCATGCGGCGGAAGTCCTCGCTCAGCTGGTAGGCGGCCGCCGCCGGCGTGACGATCAGCGCCGACACGAGCACGATGCCGACCACCTTGATCGACACCACGACGGTAAGCGCGACCAGGGCGAGCAGCAGGAAGTAGAGCTTGCCGGCCGGCACGCCGGCGACCGCGGCCATTTCCGGGTCGAACGCCACGAACTCCAGCTCCTTGAACAGCAGGCCCACCACGAGCAGCACGACCGCGCCGAGGGCTAGCGTGATCCACAGGTCCTGCGCGCCGACCGCGAGGATGCTGCCGAACAGGTAGCCGAAAAGATCGACGTTGTAGCCGTGCATCAGGCCGATGAACAGGATCCCGAGCGCCATGCTGAAGGCGAAGAACACGCCGATCGCGGTGTCCTCGCGCACCTGGCCCTTGCGCGCGACGAAGCCGATGCCCCAGGCGGTGGCGAGGCAGAAGACCACGGCGCTCAGCACCGGGTTGACGCCGAACAGGAAACCGAGCGCGACGCCGCCGAAGCTCGCGTGCGCGATTCCCGCGCCGATGAACGACAGTCCGCGCAGCACCACGTAGACGCCCACCACCGCGCACACCGCGCCGATCAGCGCGCCGGCGAGGAGCGCGCGCTGCATGAAGGCGTACTGCAGGATCTCCACGCTACTTCCTCTCCACCACCATGTGCGGCACGCGGCCGTGGTGGAACAGCACCGCGTCGCAGCCGTACATCTGCTCCAGCGCGTCGGAAGCGAATACTTCCTCGGGCCGCCCGTGCGCCACCAGGCGCCGGTTGAGGCAGGCCACCGCGTCGACATAGGACGCCACCACCCCTACGTCGTGCGACACCACCACGATGCTGATACCCGCCCGGTGCAGGTTGCGCAGCAGCTCGTACAGACTCTCGGTCGATGCCACGTCGACCCCCGTGGTCGGCTCGTCGAGCAGCAGCAGGTCGGGATCCGCCACCAGGGCGCGCGCGAGGAACACGCGCTGGCGCTGGCCGCCCGAGAGCCGCGCGATCGGCCGCTCGGCGAGGTCCCAGACGCCGACCCGTTCCATCGCGCGCCGCGCCGCGGCGCGGTCCTCCTGCGAGGCGCGGCGCAGCAGGCCGATGCGCCCGTAGCGCCCCATCAGCACCGCATCGCCCGCGCGCACCGGGAAGTTGAGGTCGACCGAGAGCACCTGCGGGCAATAGCCGATCCGCCAGCGCTCGCCGCCGAGCAGCCGGGGCGCGCGCCCGAACACGCGCACCTCGCCCGTGTCGGGGCGCAGCAGCCCGAGCACGACCTTGAGCAGCGTGGTCTTGCCCGAGCCGTTGGGTCCGATCACGGCCAGGAAGTCGCCGCGCGAGACCTGCAGGCTCACGTCCTCGAGCACCGGCGCGCCGCGGTAGGAGACGCAGACGTGCTCGAGCTCGACGATGGCGGGCCCGGCCATGCCCGCGCTAGCGCAGCGCCTCGGCCATCTGCGCGAGGTCGTAGCGCATCGTGTCGAGGTAGCGGTAGGTGGGCGGTTTGCCAAGCACCTGCAGCAGCAGCACCTTGGCGCCGCTTTCCTGCGCGATCACCCGCGCCGCCTGGGCGGGGAACTCCGCCTCGGCGAAGATCGCGCGCGCGCCGATCGCCTTCGCGGTGCGGATGATCGCGGCGACCTCGCCGGGCGAGGGCTCGCGTCCGGGCGAGGTCTCGATCGCGCCGGCCTGGTCGAGGCCGTAGTCGCGCGCGAAGTAGACCCAGGCGGCGTGAAACGCGATGAAGCGGCGCGTGCGGAACGTCGCCACCTCGGCGCGGATCTCGCGGTCGAGCGCGTGCAGCTCGGTCACGTAGCGCGCGGCGTTTGCGCCGTAGGCGGCCGCGCCCGCGGGGTCGGCGCGCTCGAGCGCATCGCGCACCGCCTCGACCTGGTGGATCGCGTTGCGCGGGCTGAGCCAGACGTGCGGGTTGCCGCCGGGCGAGTCGGCGTCGCCGCCGAGCAGCGGCAGTCCGTCGGCGGTGCGCACCACGATCAGGCGCGGGTTGCCGACCGCGGCGATCACCTTGTCGGCCCAGAACTCGAGCCCGACGCCGTTGAGCACCAGCACGCGCGCGCGGCTGAGGCGCCTGAGCTGGGCGGGCGTGGGCTCGTAAGTGTGCGGGCTGGCGCCCGGCGGAACCAGCGTCTCGACCGCGACGCGTCCGCCGCCGACCTGGCGCGCGAAGTCGGCGAGCGGCAGGATGCTGGCCGCGACCGGCAGCGGCGCGGCGGCCGCGGCGCGCGCGCAGGCGAGCAAGGCGACGAGCAGAAGCGGGGCGCGCATCGCTAGAGCATGGCGCCGGGCTGGTCGATCGCGCCGTCGCTGCTCAGCCGCCCGACGATCCAGTCGTAGGCGTCGTCGACCGAGTCGGTGCGGTGCACGAGGTCCACGTCCTTCGCGTCGATCGTGCCGTGCGCGACCAGGGCGTCGAAGTCGATCACCTCGCGCCAGTAGCGGGTGCCGAACAGCACGATCGGCAGCGGCTTGGTCATCTTGCGCGTCTGCACCAGCGTCAGCAGCTCGAACAGCTCGTCCAGCGTGCCGTAGCCGCCGGGGAACACGATCACCGCCTTGGCCAGGTAGGTGAACCAGAACTTGCGCATGAAGAAGTAGTGGAAGTGGAACGCGAGCTCGCGCGTCACGTAGCGGTTGTCGAACTCCTCGATCGGGATCGAGATGGTCAGCCCGACATTCATGCCGCGCGCCTCGGCCGCGCCGCGGTTGGCGGCCTCCATGATGCCGGGGCCGCCGCCGGTGCAGACCACGAAGCGGCGCTCCTTCGAGTCGAGCCCCTTGGACCACTCGGTAAGCTTGAAGGCCAGCGCGCGGGCCGCCTCGTAGTACTCCGACATGCGCAGCTCGACCTGCGTGCGCGCCTGCTCGCGCGGCTTGATGCGCGCCGAGCCCATGAAGACGATCGTGTCGTCTACCTTGTGGTGCTCGAAGCGGCTCTTGGGCTCGAGGTACTCGGCCAGGATGCGCAGCGCGCGCGCGTCCTTGCTGTTGAGGAATGCCTGGTTGCTGTAGGCCTTGACGCTGTAACGCCGACGTTCGGTCATGCCGCGGATCCTCCGTGGCGCCGGATCAGTCGTGCCAGGTCGCCCTCAGCAGATTTTCTGCCTTGTTGTAATGGAACTCAAGTTCGCCCTTGTAGGCGTCGTGCACGTGCTCGGCGATCTCGCGCGCGAGGTGCGTGCCGGTGGTGGTGATCAGCACGCCGCCGGCAGCGCCCTCGATTGCCATGATGCGCTCGAGCGGATGGCGCGACTTCTCGTTGGCCTCGCAGTGGCGCGCCAGCCTCAGGATCTGGTCGCGCTGCGCGGCGAAAGTCCTGCCTCCGAGGGAGACGAAGCCGGCGGGGAACTTGTCGCGCGTGCGCTGGCAGGCCGGGCACAGGTGCTCGTGAAAGCCCGGCGGCGCGGGCTCCCAGGTCCAGCGCCCGCGGTGGTAAGTGGCGCCGCAATCCGGACAGCGCGCCGGCTCGGGCGGCTTGCCCTTCGCCTTGTAGCTGTCGTGCACCAGCTCGTCGCGCAGCTCTTCCCTGCGCAGCATGCGGAATCCGCCGTGATCTTGTTTCATGAATGACCTTTCCTTGCGATTGGTTGGGCAGCCGCCTCAGGGCAGCGGCCCGTGCTTGCCGACGGTGACGCGCTTCGCCTGCGGTCCTTCGGCCGCCGCTTCCTCGATGAACTGCACCGCGGCGCCGACCTCGAGGCGGTCGAACGAGGGCTCGATCACGTTTTCGCGGCTGAAGTAGAGCTCGCGCCCGTCCGGCGTGGCGATGAAACCGTAGCCCTCGTCCGCGAGCAGGCGCGCGACGCGCCCGTGCTGCGGAACCGCATGCAGCTTGACGTCGCCGCGCTTCTCGCGGATGTCCTCCTCGAGCTGGCGCGTCACCGCGCCGAAAGCGTCGCGCAGCGCCACGTACACGTCCTCGTGGTGGTCGCGGTTGGCGACGATCTCGCGCCCCGGCACGTGCGCGTCGATGCGCACCTGGAACTGCCGGCCCTGCTGCTTGTGCCGCGTGACCTCCTCCACGGTGACCCGGCAGCTGATCAGATGCGGGTGGAACTCCTCGAGCTTGGCGGCCTGGTCGCGGATGCGCGCCTCGAGCGCATCGGAGGGTGGCATGTGGCGCACCGTGATTTGAAGCGGGATTTGCATGATGTGCGGTCTTTCGTAAGGCGATATGCCGTATTCACGATATCCGGAGCGCCGGGGCCGGCATTGACCTTGATCAAACCTGCTTCCTCGGCGACATGATCGTCGTAGCCGACTTCGAATGCGTTCTTGCCGAACTCCGGGTCCCAGCGGATCCGGTGCAGCAGCTCGTGGATCGGGATCATTCTTCGCGATGCAGGCGCGTGATGCTCTCGACCACGCGCGCCACCTCGGCGTCCTCGAGCGGCGGGCGGCAGCGCGCGCGGTTCCACGCCAGCAGCAGCTCCATCACCACCTCGGGATCGACCTCGCGCCGCAGCAGGTGGCCGGCGAGCGAGGCGAGGGTGGCGTTGCGCGCGCCTTCGTCGACGCCTTCGCGCGCGAGCCTGCGCCAGTGCCCGGGCGGGTGCCCGGCGCGCGCGGCCTGTGCGCCCGGGCGCAGCCAGCCGGGCAGCGGCGCGAGCGGCGCCTCGTCCGGCGAGCGGCCGCGCGCCCAGGCGTAGCGCCGGCCGCTCGGGTGCACGGAGGGCGGCGCAACCACGCAGCCGCCGTCGCCGCGCAGGTCGAGGCCGGGAAGCAATCCGACGCGGTTGCCGACCCTGCCGCCGGGATGCGCAAAATACAGATGCCGCCCGCCGCCGCCGGTCAGCACCTCGACGGTCGAGGGCAGCGTGCCGTGCTCGGACTCGAGCCGGGAAAGGCTCGCTCCGCCCCCGTGAGCGGCGTCGACGTCGATCACCACCAGGCCCGAAACGCGCCCGGTGACGATGCCGACGTTGGCTCCCGGCCAGCGCGCGAACCAGCCCTCGATCTCGCGCGCCGAGGCGCAGCGGTGCTCGAACTCGAGCCACGCTACCAGCGGGCGCTTGGCGCGCTGTTCGATCGGAATCACCGACCAGCCATGGCCGAGATAAGCCAGCGCGGCTTCGCGGGCGCTGAGTGGCGAGGCGTAAGGCGTTGCGTCCTCTCTGCGGTCGAACCCCTGTGCCAATGCATTGTTGGCGCCTCGTCGAACAGCCGCTTGACGTACGTCAAGACGAGGTCTCCTCGCGCGTCCGAGGATGGTGGAAAGCCATCTTCCCCTACGAATTCGCCACCTGAGCCGCGCTACGCGAGCCGTCACTCTCTTCCTGGCAGGCGATGTCATGACCGGGCGCGGAATCGACCAGATCCTGCCGCGGCCGGGCGATCCGCGCCTGTTCGAGCCCTACGTGAGCTCGGCGCGGGAGTACGTCGCGCTCGCCGAGCGCGCGAACGGCCCGCTGCCGCGGCCGGCCGGCTTTTCCTACATCTGGGGCGACGCGCTGGCCGAGCTAGAGCGCGCCAGCCCCGACGCGCGCATCGTCAACCTCGAGACCGCCGTGACGAGGAGCGACGACGCCTGGCCGGGCAAGGGGATCCACTACCGGATGTCCCCCGCCAACCTGCCGTGCCTTGCCGCGGCCAGGCTCGATTGCTGCGTGCTTGCCAACAATCACGTGATGGACTGGGGCGCAAGTGGCCTTGCCGAAGCGCTCGACGCGCTGCGCGCGGCCGGGTTGCGTACCGCGGGCGCGGGACGCGACGAGGCCGAGGCGCAGGCGCCGGCCCTGATCGAGCACCGGCAGGCAGGCAGGGTGCTGGTGTTCGCCTGCGCTAGCGAGACGAGCGGCGTGCCGCGCGAGTGGGCCGCCGGACCGCGGCATCCGGGGGTATGCCTGCTCGACGAGCTTTCGGCGCGCGGCGCGGAAGCGCTCGCGCGGCGCATCGGCGCCCAGCGGCGCCGCGGCGACATCGTGGTGGCCTCGATCCACTGGGGCGGCAACTGGGGCTACGACGTCGACGCGGGGCAGCGTGCCTTCGCCCGCGCACTGATCGACCGCGCGGGCGTCGACGTGGTGCACGGCCACTCCTCGCACCACCCCAAGGGCATCGAGATCTATCGCGAGCGCCCGATCCTTTACGGCTGCGGCGACCTGATCAACGACTACGAGGGCATCGAGGGCAATGAGGCGTTCCGCCCGGAGCTCTCGCTCATGTACTTTCCCGTCTTCGATGCGGACAGCGGCCGGCTGGTGGAATTCTCACTCGCCCCGATGCGCCTGCGCCGCATGCGGCTGGAGCGCGCGACGCCCGACGCCGCGGCCTGGCTGCGCGTCGCGCTCGGCCGGCTCGGCACCCGGATCGAGCCGCGCGGCGAGCACGGGCTGTCGCTGCGGCTGGACTAGGACATCGCGATGACAACGCTGCTCGTCAACGGAGCTATGTACGAGGTCAGGGCCGATCCGGACAAGCCGCTGCTGTGGGTGCTGCGCGACGAGCTCGGGCTGAAGGGAACGAAGTACGGCTGCGGGGTCGGCGTGTGCGGCGCCTGTGCGGTGCTGCTCGACGGCGAACCGAACCACGCCTGCATGCTGCCGCTCGCGCGCGTCGGCGCACGCGAGGTCACCACGATCGAGGGCATCGCCGCCGACCACCCGGTCGTGCGCGCTTGGATCGCGGCGCAGGTGCCGCAATGCGGCTACTGCCAGCCCGCCCAGATCCTGAGCGCCGCGGCGCTGCTGGCGAGGCTGCCTTCGCCCTCCGACGCCGAGATCGACGCCGCAATGTCCGGCGTGCTGTGCCGTTGCGGCACCTACGCGCGCATCCGGCACGCGCTGCATGCCGCGGCAGGCAGGCCGCCCGCGGTGGCCACGGCGCTGCCCGAGATGCTTGGCGAGCTGCCGCCCGACGCCGGCACGCAGATGAACGACTGGCTCTGGATCAACGGCGGGGGCACCGTGACGCTGATGGTCAATCACTCCGAGATGGGCCAGGGCGCGCTGACCGGCCTCGCCGTGCTTGCCGCCGAGGAGCTCGACATCGGGCTCGATCGCCTGCGCACGGTGTTCGCGCCGGCCGACCCCCGCTACCGCAACGGCTACTGGGGCGAGCAGTTCACCGGCGGCTCGAGCAGCATGCGGGGCGAATGGACGACGCTGCGCGAAGCGGCGGCGCGCACGCGCCTGCGCCTGCTGCGGGCTGCGGCGCGGCGCTGGGGAGTCGCGCCGGCGCAGTGCCGCAGCGGCAACGGGCGCGTGGCGCACCCCGAAAGCGGCCGTTTTCTCGACTATGGAGAGCTCGTGCGGGACGCGGCGCGGCTGGCCGAGCCGGCGCGCGCACCGCTGAAGGCGCCGGCCGCCTGGCGCTACATCGGAAAGCCGCTCGCGCGGCTGGACGTTCCCGCCATGTGCCTGGGACGCATCCGGTACGGGATCGATGCGGCGCCGCCGGCCGCCAAGGTCGCGCTGGTGGCGCGCGCGCCGGTCTTCGGCGGCCGCCTGCTGCGCTTCGACGGGCGCGCCGCGCTCGCGATTCCCGGCGTGCGCCGGGTACTCGCGATCGAAAGCGGCGTCGCAGTGGTCGCGGACGACTTGTGGAGCGCGCAGCGCGGGCGCGAGGCGCTTTCCCTCCAATGGCGCGCGGGCAGGCACGCGCGGCTGAGCGGCGCGCAGATCGAGCGCCGGCTGCTGGCGGCTCTCGGGCGCAGCGCAACGGAGGGCCGGTTCGAGGCCACCTACCGAACGCCCTACCTCGCGCACGCGACGATCGAGCCGACGAACTGCGTCGCCGAGGTGCGGCGCGACGGCTGCGACGTCTGGGTCGGCACACAGCACCAGGCCGACACGCAGCGCGTGGCCGCGCGCGTCGCCGGCCTGGCAAAGTCGAAGGTGCGCGTGCACACGCAATTCCTCGGCGGCGGCTTCGGCCGGCGGCTGGAGACCGACTTCGTCGCCGAGGCGGTGGAGCTGGCCAAGGCGCTCGGCATGGCGGTGCAGGTCGTCTGGACGCGCGCCGATGACCTGCAGCACGACTTCTACCGTCCGGCGCATGCGGCGCGGCTCAGCGCAAGGCTCGACGGCGAGGGCCTGCCCGCGGAATGGCTGCTGCGCATCGCCGGCCCCGAGCTTGCGCTTGGCGGGATCGACGTGGCCTACGCGGTACCCAGCCTGCGGGAGCGGCACGTCGAGGTTGCCTCGCCGCTGCCGACCGGGCCGTGGCGCTCGGTCGGCGCCTCCAACAACGCGTTCGCGATCGAGAGCTTCGTCGACGAGCTCGCCCATCGCGCGGGACGCGATCCCCTCGAGTACCGGCTTGCGCTCCTCGCCGGGGCCCCGCGCCACGCCGCCGTGCTGCGGCTCGCGGCCGGGCGCGCCGGATGGGGCTCGCCGCCCGAGCCCGGACGCGGCCGCGGCGTCGCGGTGTACCAGAGCTTCGGCAGCGTCGCCGCGGTGGTGATCGAGGCAAGCGTCGCGGCGCGGGCAATCCGCGTCGAGCGCGCGGTGTGCGCGATCGACTGCGGTATCGCGGTGCTGCCGGACGCGGTGCACGCGCAGCTTGAAGGCAGCGTCGCGCTCGGCCTGTCGGCGGCGCTGAAGGAGGAGATCCGCATCGCGGGGGGGCGCGTGCGCCAGTCGAGCTTCGCAGACTATCCGATCCTGGAATTCGGCGAGATGCCGGCGGTCGAAACCTACATCGTCGATAGCGCGGCCGACCCCGGCGGCGTGGGCGAGCCGGCGGTGCCGGTCGTCGCGCCGGCGCTTGCAAACGCGGTGTTCGCGGCCTGCGGGCAGAGGCTGCGCCGGCTGCCGTTGCGCCCGAGGTGAACCATGTTCGAGCTGAAGAAGCCCGATTTGCGCGCCCCGCGACCGGCCGAGCGGCTGCGTCGCCACGTCGAGTGGCTGGCCGGCGGGATCGGCGAGCGCAACGTCTGGCGCCCCGACGCGCTCGCGGCGGCCGCGGCCTACATAAAGGGCGAATTCGATGCGCTCGGCCTCGAAGTCGGCGCGCAGCGCTACCACGTGCTCGACGTGGACTGCGAGAATCTGGAGGTCGTTCTTACCGGACGTTCGTCGCCCGGAGAGATCGTCCTGGCGGGGGCGCACTACGACACGGTGCGCGGCAGTCCGGGCGCCGACGACAACGCGAGCGGCGTCGCAGCGCTGATCGAGATCGCGCGTGCGCTGCGCGGGGCGCGGCTCGCGCGCACGGTGAAGCTGGTAGCGTTCGTGAACGAGGAGCCGCCTTTCTTCTACTGGGGCGAAATGGGCAGCAAGGTCTACGCGCGCGCCGCACGCCGGCGCGGGGACGACATCCGGGTCATGCTGTCGCTCGAGATGCTGGGCTGCTACGACGACGCTCCGGACAGCCAGGCGTATCCGCCGCTGCTCAAGTGGTTCTATCCCGCGCGCGGGAACTTTATTGCCTTCGTCTCCAACCTCGCCTCGCGCCGCGCGTTGCGCGAGGTGGTCGGGGCGTTCCGCGCGCATAGCGACTTTCCCGCCGAGCGCCTGGCTGCGCCGGCACTGGTGCCGGGCGTCGCCTGGAGCGACCAGCTCTCCTTCTGGCGCGCGGGCTACCGCGCGGTGATGGTCACCGACACCGCGTTCTACCGCAACCGGCACTACCACAGCGCCACCGACACTCCGGCGCGGCTGCGCTACCCGGAGATGGCGCGCGTGGTCGAAGGGCTCGCCGCGACCGTCGCCGCGCTCGCGGGGGAGGCCTGAATGCACCGCCACGGCGCGCGCCGGGTGCTGCGCCTGGCCGAGCGGGTGTTCGGCGAGCCGGCCCAGGCGCGGCAGTGGTTGAACCGCCCGAGCGTTCAACTCGGCGGGCGCACGCCGCTCGAGGTGCTCGGCAGCGAGGATGGCGCTCGGCGCGTCGAGGAGCTGCTGAGGCAGATCGACGACGACGACAGGCTTAATATCGACTAGCCCCTAGATGAAAGGACAGGACACCATGACCTACAAACGCATCCTCGTGCCGGTAGACGGAAGCCGCGCTGCCAGTCGCGGCCTGCGCGAGGCAATCCGCCTCGCCAAGGGGCAGAAGGCAAGCTTGCAGCTGGTGCACGTCGTAGACGAGCACACCGTACTGGTGAGCGGCGCAGAGATCGGCCCCTACATGGTGAACCTGATGCTGGAGCTGAGGAAACGGGGCAGCCGAGTGCTGCGCAAGGCCGAAGCGCTGGTGCGAAGGAACGGACTGAAGTGCACCGCCGTCCTGCTCGAAGCGCAAGCCGCCCCCGCGGCGGACCTGATCGTTCGCCAGGCGAGAAAGTCGCGCGCCGACCTGATCGTCATCGGCACCCACGGCCGGCGCGGCCTGAGGCGGCTCATCATGGGCAGCGATGCGGAACAGATCGTGCGCACGGCACCGGTCCCGGTCATGCTCGTGCGAGCGCCCGCGGCATGACGTCGCGCCGTCTCTTCTAGTCGCCGCGGGCATCCTGCGCGGCGGCGAGCTTGCGCAGCAGATCGAGCACCGTTTGCGCCAGGCTGCCGTCCACCGCAACCTCGACGGGATGTTCATCTTCGGCCGGTTCCTCCAGGGCCTGGAACTGGCTATGCAGCAAGGAGGCGGGCATGTAGCGATGTTCGCGTTGCGCGAGCCGCGCCGCGATCACCGGCTCCGCGGCGTGCAGAAAGACCAGCGTGACGCCTCTGCGCTCGCCGATGGTGATGCGGCGATAGGCGCGCTTGAGGTTCGAGCAGGTGATGATCCCGGGCTCTCCGGCGGCTAGGCGCTGGTCGATCCATTGCGCCACGCGCTCGAGCCAGGGCCAGCGGTCGGCGTCCTCCAGCGGGCGCCCGGAGCGCATTTTCGCGACGTTGGCGGGCGGATGGAGGTCGTCGCCCTCCATGAATTTCCAGCCCAGCAGCCGCTGCAGCTCCAGCGCGACCGCGGTCTTGCCGCAACCGGATACGCCCATCAGCACCAGGACGGTACGGCGCACGCCTTTTGCGGCCTTTAATGTTGTTGTCATAAGAGCGTCCTATCAGCGCGGCGATTGACACTAATCAAGTGGTGTTTTCGCCTCGGGCGTCCAATTGTTCCCATGCCATCCGCGGTCGCTCAAGGGCCGGTCCGTGCCTACGACACGTTCCACATGGGGCGTTCGGGCATGGACCTGTACAGCAATGATATCGGGGCCCGGTTCGTGGACATCCGCAGCTTCGCAGCCTACGTCGGCGGCTCGCCGACGAACATGAGCGTGGGCTGCCGCCGCCTCGGCCTGAAGTCCGGGCTGCTGACTGCGTTCGGCGAGGATCCGGTGGGCGATTTCGTGGCCCATTTCCTGACCGGGGAAGGGGTGGACATTTCGTTCAGCCCGCGCAAGGCCGGCCGGCGCACGAGCGCGGTGGTGCTCGGCATGCAGCCGCCCGACAGGTTTCCGCTGGTTTTCTACCGCGACAATTGCGCGGATATCGCCTTGTCGATCGACGATGTCCTTGCTGCTCCGATCGCCGACAGCCGCGTGTTCCAGTTCGCTGGCACGAATCTCAGCCAGGAACCGAGCCGTAGCGCCACACTCTATGCGGCGGAGCTTGCGCGTAAAGCCGGCAACGCTGTTGTCCTCGATCTGGATTTCCGTCCGAACCAATGGCACGATCCGCGCGCCTTCGGCGTCGCGGTGCGCTGCGCACTGCGCTGCGCGGATTTCGTGATCGGTACCGACGACGAGATCAACGCCGCGATGCTGACCGATCCCGCCGCGGTGCACCTGGTCGGGTCCCAGGTGAGCGACGCCCGGGTGAGCGGCGACGCCGCGCGGCACGTGGCCGACCTGCTCGATCTGGGGCCGGCGGTGGTGGTCGAGAAGCGCGGCGAGCAAGGCTGCCGCATCCACCTGCGCGGCGAGCGGCCGCAGGACGTGCCGGGCTTTCCGGTGACGGTGAAGAAGATCCTGGGCGCGGGCGACGCCTTCGGCGCGGGATTCCTCTACGGCTACGTCAGGGGATGGGAGCTGCGGAAAGCAGCGCGGCTGGGGAACGCCTGCGGGGCGATGGTGGTGACGCGCCATGGCTGCTCGATCTCGATGCCCACCTGGGCCGAGGTGACGGCCTTCGTCGATGAGAGGGGCGGGCTGTGAGCGGCGCGATCCTCCAGCGCTTTGATTTGAGAGGCCGCACGGCCGCGATCACCGGGGCCGGGGGCGCGCTGTGCGGCGCCATGGCCGACGCGCTCGGAACGATGGGCGTCAAGGTAGCCGTGCTGGACATCGATCGGAAGAACGCCGAGGCGCGCGCGCAGGCGATCAACCGCGCCGGCGGGACGGCGCTCGCCTTCGCCTGCGACGTGCTGGACGCAGCGCAACTGCGGCAATGCCGCGACGCCGTCACCGCCGCCCTGGGCGCGCCCGAGCTGCTCATCAACGGCGCCGGCGGCAACGATCCGCGCGGCAGCACCTCGGTCGAGTTCGCCGCGCCGGCCGGGGGCGAGGCGGCGGCGCAGTCGTTCTTCAACCTCGACCCCGCGGGCTTCGGCCACGTGTTCGACCTGAACTTCATGGGCACCTTCCTGACGACCCAGGCCTTCTCCCGCGCGATGGTCGAGAACGGCAATGGCTCGATCGTCAACATCTCGTCGATGAGCGCCTTCACGCCGCTGACCAAGGTCGGCGCGTATTCGGCGGCGAAGGCTGCGGTGAGCAATTTCACGCGCTGGCTGGCGGTGCACTTCTCGCACGCCGGGGTGCGCGTCAACGCCCTGGCGCCCGGCTTCTTCATGACCGAGCAGCTGCGCTTCCTGCACGTCGATGCGGCAACGGGCGAATTGCTGCCGCGCGCGCGCCAGGTGATCGCGCACACGCCGATGGGCCGCTACGGCCAGGCGGACGATCTCATCGGCACGCTGGTCTGGCTGCTGTCGGACGCCTCCGCGTTCGTGACCGGCGTGGTGGTACCGGTGGACGGCGGGTTCTCCTCCTACTCGATATGAGCGGCGTCATCCTCAGGCACCTGGTGAAGCAGTTCGGCGCCGTGCGGGCGGTCGACGACCTGTCGATCGAGGTCCACGACCGGGAATTCGCGGTGCTGGTCGGTTCCTCGGGCTGCGGCAAGACCACGGTGCTGCGCATGATCGCGGGGCTCGAGCCGATCACCTCGGGCGAGATCCTGATCGGCGACAAGCGCGTCAACGACATGGATCCCAAGGACCGGGACATCGCGATGGTGTTCCAGAACTACGCCCTCTACCCGCACATGAACGTGCGCGCCAACATGGGCTTCGGCCTCAAGATGCGCAAGTTCTCCAAGGCGGAGATCGAAGATCGCGTGCGCGAGGCGGCGGACATCCTCGGCATCCACGATCTGCTGGAGCGCAGGCCGAAGGAGCTGTCCGGTGGGCAGCGCCAGCGCGTGGCGCTGGGAAGAGCCATCGTGCGCAAGCCCAAGGTGTTCCTGTTCGACGAGCCGCTTTCCAACCTCGACGCCAAGCTGCGCGTGGCGATGCGGGCGGAGATCAGCAAGCTGCACCGGCGTCTCGGCGCCACCATCATCTACGTCACCCACGACCAGGTGGAAGCCATGACCATGGCCGAGCGGATCTTCATCATGCACAAGGGCGCCCTGCAGCAGACCGGCACGCCGATGGAGGTCTACGCCAGGCCGGCGAACCTGTTCGTCGCGGGTTTCATCGGCTCGCCGGCGATGAACTTCGTCGACGCGA
>DATIZK010000032.1:0-15114 GCA_035517095.1 Burkholderiales bacterium | reverse complement strand
TGTTGATCCACGGTAGGTGTCACTGCGGGAACATCTCCTTCTCCCTCAGCTGGGAGCCTAATCCCGCTGAAATTCCGGCCCGCGCATGCACTTGCTCGTTTTGTACCAAGCACGGCGGCGTGTGGACCTCCAATGCACGGGGTGCTTTGGAAGTGATGGTCAAAGATCGCTCCCTGGTATCGAAATACGCCTTTGGCACACGCACCGCAGAATTCCACATCTGCGCGCGGTGCGGCATAGTGCCCGTCGTCACTAGTCTGATCGACGACCATCTCTACGCAGTTGTCAGTGTCAACGCGTTCGATGGTATTGATCAATCGCTCGTTCGCCGTGCCCCGGCAAGCTTCGATGGTGAGGGAACCGGGGCTCGCCTAGCGCGAAGGAAGCGGAATTGGATTGCCGATGTCAAATACGTCGAAATCGGCACCTAACGCCTTGGTGCAGCCGACGCGCAAAGAGCCGCGCGCGGCTGACCAAGAACGTTAGACGAGATGGCAGCCGGAGCGATATGCCCAAGTGGGGAAGGAAGTCATGAAGGACAAGGTGGCGTTGGTTACTGGCGGCAGCGCGGGGATCGGAGCGGCAACTGCTGTCGCCTTTGCGCGCGAAGGGGCAAAAGTAGCGATAGCGAGCCGCAACAAGAAAAAGGCCGATCAAACTCTGAAAACGATCGCGAAGGCAGGAGGCGAAGCCACGTGGATTGAGGCGGACGTCAGCGATTCGAAGCAGGTGCAGCGGATGATCCAGAAGACTCTCGACCACTACGGACGCCTGGACTATGCATTCAACAACGCCGGCTCCGGTGGCGCAGGAGGTCTTACTGCGGACATCTCAGAGGAAAACTGGGACAAAACGATCAATGGATACCTGACAAGTGTTTGGCTATGCATGAAATATGAAATTAAGGCGATGCTGAAAGCAGGTGGCGGCGCGATAGTGAACAACTCGTCTGTCGACGGCCTCCGCGGTTACCCCTTTCCGTTCGGATCGTCCTACTCGGCTGCGAAGCACGGAGTCATCGGACTCACCAAGTCCGCCGCGCGAGAGTATGTATCCAAAGGTATTCGCATCAATGCCGTCTGTCCGGGCTGGATTGAAACTGAGCCGGTTCGAAACTGGATCAAACGGGTTCCGGCTATTGGGGACGAGATTCGGAAGCAAGAGCCCATCGGTCGCTTGGGCGCTCCGGCAGAAATTGCAGAGGCCGTGGTTTGGCTTTTTTCCGAAAAAGCGTCGTTCGTCGTTGGGGCGACATTCGTGGTCGATGGCGGATATCTCGCCTAACCATCCAGTCAACTCGGACGCGCGCGGTGGCACCGTGCCTTACGAAGGTCGGCGGGCGCGCGCCGGTTACTGGAAACGTTAGAGCGCACTATCTGGAATCCAAGATTCTGGCTATAATCTGGCTAGAATGAGATTCGAGATACTCCTGGCGCCCGAAGCTGTCGAAGATTTTCATAGTTTCAAGGCGAACCAGCGGACGGCCATAAAGGAGGCGCTCGAAACTCATTTGAGGCACGAACCTACCAAGACCAGCCGGAGCCGAATCAAGCGATTGCGCGGTACGGCACGGCCGCAGTACAGGCTCAGGCTTGGGGACGTCCGTGTGTTTTACGATGTTTCGGACTCGACCGTTGAAGTCTTGGCGATCGTGTCCAAGTCGGAGGCCCTGTCATGGCTCGCTCAGTTCGGAAAGTGAAAGAAGTACCTCTGTCCGAGGTAAAGGACGACCTTTCGCGCTTTTTGCGCGAAGCCGAAACACAAGAGGTGGTCATCACGCGGCACGGCAAGCCAGCCGGCGTTCTGATCGGCTTCAAGTCAGAGGACGACTGGTTCGAGTATCGACTTGAACATGACGCAAGATTTCTGCAAAGAATCGAGCAGGCACGTCAGAGCTTTCGCGCCGGGCGAGGGACCAAGCTAGAGGATGTCAAGTGACGGTGCGCTCTAACCCCGCAGTCGAAAGCGACGCGCGGCAAAAGCGGCCGCGCGCGCTTCAGTGCGAACGTTATACGGCAGGGGACTCGAGGCGGCAATTTCCGCGCAATGGCTCCTATGAACTTCAGCAGTGACACAACGGTGCACGTGCCCTCCAGGGGCGATTTCTGACCTGATAACTGATCGCGCTGTAACAACCGCTTGTGGGAGCCTTACGCCGGTAGTTCATAGCCAATCACTCGAAACAGTCGTAGACAGGCATCTACTATCGCGGGATCGTAGAGCGTACCGCGATTCCTCTCGATCTCGGCGAGCGCGGCATCGATGCCGAGGCCCGGGCGATAGGGCCGGTGGGACGCCATTGCCTCGGCTGTGTCGGCGACAGCGATAATCCTGGCCTCGAGAATGATCTCCTCGCCTTTCAGCCCGCGAGGATAGCCGCTGCCGTCCAGCCGTTCGTGATGCTGCCACGCTGCCTCGGCGACAGGCCAAGGGAACTCCACGCCCTTCAGGATCTCGTAGCTCTGCTGGGCGTGCTGCTTCACGAGCTCGAACTCGGCCTTGGAGAGCCGCGTCGGCTTGGACAGGATCTCGGCCGGCACCGCAATCTTGCCGACATCGTGCAGATAGCCGGCGACGCGGACACCCTCGACGCGGTCGGCCGGCAGGTCTATTTCCCTCGCGATGGCGGTGGCGATCTCGCCGACGCGGTGCTCGTGGCCATGGGTGTAGGGGTCGCGCAGCTCGCCGATGGTCGAGACCACCTCGATCGTGCTCTGCAACGCACGCCGAAACTTGGCGAGTGTGCGCTCGATTTCCTCTTCGGCGCGCCGCAGCTCGGTTACGTCCTGCACGGTCGCGATCACGACCCGCTTGCCGCCGTACCAGCCGGCAGTCCCGTGCGCACCCAGCGTGACGCGCGCGCCGTCCCTGCGGATGGCCTGGAAGTGATAGCGCATGCTCTGCGCCTCTCCCGCCAGGTGCTGCCGCATGTTTTCCGCGACCAGGGCGTGGTCCTGCGAGGCGACGAGCTCGAGCACCGGCCGACCCGTGAGCGATCCGGCCGACTCGTAGCCCAGCATGGCAGCCAGCCGCGGATTCACGTAAACCAAGCGTCGCTCGGCGTCGACGATGCAGGTGCCGGAGATCGACTGCTCGATCATGGCGCGAAAGCGCTCCTCGCTCTCCCGCAGCTCCGCCTCGGCCCGCTTTTCGGCGGAGACATCCTGGATCACGGAGATGAAATGCAGTGGCCTGCCACTCGCCCCCCGAACGAGCGAAGTCGTGATGTGCGTCCAGATCACGCTCCGGTCCTTTCGGATCAGCCGTACTTCCCTTTCGTAGGCGAGACTTCCGCCGGCGAGCATAGTGGTGCGCGCCGCCAAGCTCTTGCCGATGTCGTCGGCGTGCGTCAGGCCGCGAATGTCGAGTGTCAGTGCCTCTTCCCTGGCATAGCCCGAGATCTCGCAGAATTTCGGATTGACGTTGAGAATTTGCCCCTGCGAGTTAGAATGTACGACACCGACGGCCACTTGCTCGAAAATCGCCCGGTAACGCTCCTCGCTCTGGCTGATGTCGCGAATTGCCCCGACGACGAACGTGCCCTCGTTGGTTTCGATCGGGCTCAGGCTGATGTCCACCGGAAATTCGGCTCTGTCCTTGCGCAAGGCGCGGAGGCTCAATCCCACCCCCATCGCCCGGGTCCGCGGTCGTGAGAAGTAATCCGAGCAGTGCCCGGCGTGTACGTCCCGGAAGCGCTCCGGGATCAGTGCGCCGATGGACTTTCCCTGCAGCTCCTGGCGCCCGTAGCCGAACATCTTCTCAGCCAGGACATTCGCCAGAACAATGCTGCCGGTTGAATCGACGACCAGGCTCGCATCCGGCATGGAGTCCAACAGATCGAGAAGGTAGGCCCCCAGGATTTTCGCGTCGCGCTGCATCGTCGGCGGATGCGAACTATTGCCCTATCGTGTCGCGACCACAACGTGGCAATCACGAAACAGCGAATCGGACTCACGAATTGCATTCCGCGTGCCTGAACGGAGGCGAGCAAAAATGGAGACACTCGCATACACGTTGCAGAAATTCGAGCTCGGCGTCGTTCTCGTGGATGCAAACAACAAGGTTCAGGCACTGAACGAGTTCGCACATCGGATCCTGGGTCACACGCAGCGCGGCGACCCCCACGGCCGGAGCGTCTACCAGGTCCATCCGAAGAAGAGTCACGCGAAAATCGAGCTGCTCCTCCGCTCCGCCGAGAAGGCGGCCAGGCAACACCAGGACTCCCCGTCGCCGGTGACGATGCTGATCAGCATTCCCGACAAGGTGCTGCACATCAAGGTGAGCAAGCTCCTCTCGGCAGGACGGATGGTCGGAACGTGCATGCTGTTTTACGACCTGACGGATATCACGACCCCGCCGCAGGAAGACCGCGGCGGCAAGCCTAAGGTGCTGCTTAAGTTGCCGGTCTACAGCCAGAATCAAATACTGCTGCTCGATCTCGCTGACGTTACCCACATCGAATCGGATGGCCACTACACCAATATCCATACCGCAGCTAAGAACAAGCATTTCTGCAATCTTTCGCTCTCGGATCTGGAAGCCCGCCTCGACAAAAGCCAGTTCCTGCGGGTGCATCGATCCTATGTGGTCAACATCCGGCATGCCCGCTCGATCAAGAAGGTCCGCGACCGCTATCACATACTCGTCAATGGCGACGAATCGGCGCACGTGCCGATAGCCAGAGCCAAGGTGCGCGAACTGAAAGAAATGCTTGGGCTGGCGTAGCGATCCCCTCGGCTGGCCGATAAGCACGCGAATGAGACGCTCGCCAGCAGTTCGTGGGAGTGCCGGTTGCGGGTCTCAAGCCGACAATCAGGGGCCAATGCGACGCAACTATAGCCGGGACGGCAGAGGAGTTACCTCTACCATTTTGCCGCGGCCAAGCTGCGAAGGCAGAGGGTCCCTGGAGAGGCGCTAGCCACTCACAGCACGCTGGCCCGAGTGCCGGCTAGCCGAGGAGAAGGCGAACGCATGGGAATGGCTCGAAGGGGATCTAGAGGCGACTCCGTGAGTAAGCAGCGCAAGCACTTCTCGACACATTTCCACTAATGATCGAAATGACGAGGAACACGTCCGTCGTGATTTACGTTGCGCTGTTGATCGCCGTCGTCGTCGGCGTGGACGTGCTGTTCTTCAGGAATCGATTCTGGGAACGGCTGATGGCGAACATCGGCATCGTGCTGGTGTTTGCAGCCTTCTATTTGAGATTCCTAAAGGGCCCGTAAGCCGACCGGCGCGGGCCGAAAAGCAAGGGCGATGTAGACTAGTCCGCTGCGGCGAGGAACTCGAATGTCCAGGCTCCGCGTTCAAAGCTTCGCGCTGTCCATCGACGGCTACGGCGCCGGTCCGAATCAGGATCTGCGCAATCCGCTCGGCGTCGGAGGGCCCGAGCTGATGGAGTGGTTCTTCCCCACGCGCGTCTGGCGCAGGATGCAGGGCCAGGACGGCGGCGAGACCGGGATCGACAACGACATGGCGGAGCGGGGCTTGGCCGGCATCGGAGCCTGGATCCTCGGGCGCAACATGTTCGGGCCAGTGCGCGGGCCGTGGCCGGACGAAAGCTGGAAAGGCTGGTGGGGCGAGGAGCCGCCTTATCGCACGCCGGTCTTCGTCCTGACGCACCACGCGCGCGCGCCGCTCGGGATGGCGGGCGGCACCGAGTTCCGCTTCGTCACCGGCGGCATCGGCGCCGCCCTGGAGCAGGCGCGCGCCGCCGCGGGCGGGCGCGACATCCGCCTGGGCGGCGGGGTGGACACGGTGCGGCAGTACCTGCGCGCCGGCTTGATCGACGAGCTGCATCTGGCCCTGCGGCCGGTCCTGCTCGGGACCGGCGAGCATCTCATGGGCGGCATCGACCTGCGCGCCCTGGGCTACGAATGCGCGCCGCCGGTCGCGGGCGAGCGCGCGCTGCACGTTTTCCTGCGCAAGCGGGCGCCGGCGCATTAGCGCCGAACCGTCGGCCGCGGCATGCAGCTGCTCGATCACGTATCCATCTCGGTCGGCGACCTGGACGCGGCCAGGTCGTTCTACGATCCGGTCATGGCGGCGCTCGGCTGCGAGAAGGTGTACGACCGCCCGGGGGCGCTTGGCTACGGCCTGCGCTGCCGGGCGGGCAATCCGTCCGACAGCTACCTCGCGGTCTACCTGTCCGCGGGCGCCGCGACCGACGACAAGCGCCATTGGTGCTTCAAGGCCGCGTCGCGGGCGCAGGTGCGCGCGTTTCACGCCGCGGCGCTGGCCGCCGGCGGCGCGAGCGAGGGCGCGCCCGGGCTCAGGCCGCACTATCATGTTTCGTATTACGCCGCGTTCGTGCGCGATCCGAGCGGCAACCGTCTCGAGGCGGTGTGCCATGCGCCGGAATAGCGCGCGCGCCGCCCGGCGGTGAGCGCCGTGGCCGGAGCCGATTTTCCCGAGCCGAAATACCTGATCGGCGCGCGCGAGCTTCTCGCGCGCCGGGCGGCGCCGACGCTGCTCGATCTGCGCCCGGCCGAGGATTTCGCGCTCGGGCACATCGAGGGCGCGAGGCATCTCGACCTCTACGGCGTGAGCCTGAACGATTCCTCCGCGGGCCCGTTGAACGCCTTCCTGGCGATGTTCAGGAACCTGTTCGCCAGCCGCGGCGTGGCGCGCGAGCGGCCGGTGGTGGTCTACGACCACGAGAGCGGCGAGCGGGCCGCGCGCGCGCTCTGGCTGCTCGCGGTGCTGGGCCACCCGGACGCGCGGCTGCTCGACGGCGGGACGGGGGCCTGGACCGCGGCGGGCGGCGCGCTGGTGCGCGTGAGCGAAGCGCCGCCGCCGCCCGACCCGGCCCGGGCGCCGCCGGCGCCGCCGCCGTTCAAGGCAACGGCGGACCTCGATCTGCTCGCGACGCGCTTCGACCTGCAGCGCGCGATCGGCGACCCGCAGACCGTCATCCTCGACGTCAGGCGCGAATCCGAGTACCGCGGCAGCGAAAGGCGCGCCCGGCGCGCCGGGACCGTTCCGGGCGCGGTGCACGTGTTCTGGCGCGAGCACCTCGACGCCGCGGGCGCGTTGCGGCCGGCGCGCGAAATCGGCGCGCTCTACGCCGCGAAGGGCGTGACCCCCGACAAGAACGTCATCGCGTTCTGCCAGGGCGGCTACCGCTCCGCGAGCACCTTCCTCGCGCTCAAGTCGCTCGGCTATCCGCGGGTGCGAAACTACGTCTCATCGTGGCGCGAATGGGGCGACCGGGACGATTCGAAGATTGTCATACCGGACCCGGTAGACTAGCTTCAATATCAAAGGAGGCGCTTCATGCAGAGTCATTCCCGGATCGCCGCGCTCGTGCTGGCGGCTGCGGCGCTCGCCGTCACCGTGTGCGACGCGGCGGCCCAGAACGGCGCACCCGCGGCGGCGCGGTTCTATCCCTTTCTCGGCTACTGGAAGGGCAACGGCCAGTACGGCGCGCCCGGCAAGGACCCGGTCCAGCTGTCGCTCTCGCTCTCGTGCCGCAAGGCGGTCTCGGGCTGGGCGGTGCGCTGCGATTTCGTCGGGCGCGGCGACACGATGACCTTCGTCGAAGCGGACCTGATGGGCGTGGAGCCGGCGAGCGGCACCGGGCGCTGGTACGCGGTCAACAACCAGGGCGACACGCGCGACCACGTCGCGGAGTGGCCCGACGCGAGCACGATGCTCGCGCACTACGACTGGGCGCAGGACGGCAAGCAGATGCGCGAAAACGTCGTCTTTCGCTTCACGCGCGAGAAGGACATGGATTTCCGCAGCGTCGTGACCGAGAACGGGCAGGAAGTGGGCGCGTTCTTCGGCAAGCTGTCGCGCTAGTCCCCCAGCCAGGCGTCGGCTTCGATCTCGACCAGCATCTCGGACGAGATCAGGCGCGCGACCTGCACCAGCGTGGTCGCGGGGCGGATCGCGCCGAACACCGCGCCGTGCGCCTTGCCGACCTGCTCCCAGTGCCGGATGTCGATCACGTAGATGCGGGTGCGCACCACCTGCGACATCTTGGCCCCGGCCTTGATCAGCGCGGTCTCGATGTTGCGCAGGCACTGCACCGCCTGCGCGTAGGGGTCGCTCAGGCCGACGATCCTGCCCGCGCCGTCGGTCGCGGTAGTGCCCGAGACGTGCACGTAATCGCCCGCCTTCACGGCGCGCGAATATCCCACCACCGGCTCCCACGGCATCCCAGACGCGTAGTTGGTTCTCGTCACGCCGCCTGCTTCTTCGCTTCGCCGCGCGCGGCGTCGGCGACCGCGGCGCCGACGTCCATGGTGCTCGCCTTGCCCTTCATGTCCGGGGTGTGCGGCCCCTCGACGATCACGCGCTCGAAGGCGCGCAGCACTGCGGCCGCGGCCGCCGGATGCCCGAGGTGCTCGAGCATCAGCGCGCCGGACCAGATCGCGGCGATCGGGTTGGCGATCTTCCTGCCCGCGATGTCGGGCGCCGAGCCGTGCACCGGCTCGAAGATCGACGGGAAGATCCGCTCCGGGTTGATGTTGCCCGAGGGCGCGATGCCGATCGTGCCGGCGGTGGCCGGCCCCAGGTCGGACAGGATGTCGCCGAACAGGTTGCTCGCGACGATGACGTCGAAGCGGTCGGGATTCAGCACCATCTGGATGCTCAGGCCGTCGACGTGGTACTGATCGGCGCGGATCTCCGGGTAGTGCTTCTTCATTTCGGCGAAGCGCTCGTCCCAGTACGGCATGGTGATCGAGATGCCGTTCGACTTGGTGCACGAGGTGACGTGCTGCTTGCGCGTCTTGGCCAGCTCGAAGGCGTACTTCATGATGCGGTCGACGCCCTTGCGGCTGAACACCGCCTGCTGGGTCACGACCTCACGCTCGGTGCCTTCGTAGATGCGGCCGCCGACGTTGCCGTATTCGCCCTCGGTGTTCTCGCGGATCACCATGTAGTCGATGTCGCCCGGCTTGCGCCCCGCGAGCGGGCAGGGCAGGCCCTGGAACAGGCGCACCGGGCGCAGGTTGACGTACAGGTCGAACCAGCGCCGGAAGTTGATCAGCAGGCCCCAGGCCGAGATGTGGTCGGCGACGATCGCCGGGTTGCCCACCGCGCCGAAGTAGACCGCATCGAACTTGCGCAGGATCTGCGGCGCGTCGTCCGGGCACATCTTGCCGTGCTGCTGGTACCAGTCGCAGCTCCAGGGGAACTCCTGCCACTCGAATTCGATCCCGTACTTGGCGCCGACGGCCTCGAGCACGCGAATGCCCTCGGGGATGACCTCGCGGCCGATGCCGTCGCCGGGGATGACTGCGATGCGGTGTTTCGCCATGCGCGCCTCCGTCTTGAAGGGCGAAATTCTAACAGGCGCTAGAATGGCGCCGCATGAATTTCGCGGCGATCGAGACGTCGAGCGAGTGGTGCTCGGTGGCGCTGTGGGCGGGCGGCGAGATCGCCGCGCTCGAGCGCCGCGCCGGCCAGCGCCACGGCGAGCTGGTGCTGCCGATGCTCGAGCGGCTGCTCGCGCAGCGCGGCCTGGCCGCGCGCGCGCTCGACGCGGTGGCCTTCGGCGCCGGGCCGGGCGCGTTCACCGGCCTGCGCATCGCCTGCGGCGTGGCGCAGGGCCTGGCGTTCGCGCGCGGCATCCCGCTGCTGGGGGTGTCGACGCTCGAAGCGGTGGCCGAGGAATCGGGCGCGCGGCGCGCGCTGGTGTGCCTCGATGCGCGCATGCGCGAAGTGTATTATGCGGCGCTTGAGCGCACCGCCGGCGGCTGGCGCGAAGTGCTCGAGGCGCAGTGCATCGCGCCGTCGGCGGCGCCGCTGCCTCCGGGCGAAGGCTGGCTCGGCTGCGGCAGCGGCTTCGCGGTCTACGGCGAGGCGCTGCGCGCGAGGCTGGGCGGCGCGCTTGAGCGCGTGAGCGCAGAGGCGCATCCGAGCGCGGTGGCGCTGGCGCGGCTCGCCGCGCCGCGGCTGGCGGCGGGGCAGGGCGTCGATGCCGCGCTCGCGGCGCCGCGCTACCTGCGCGACAAGGTGGCGCTGACGACGCGGGAGCGCGAAGACACGCAGGAGCGCGAAGGCAGATGAGTGCGGTACCGAGCGAGACCCCGCAGCTGGCGCCGATGCGCGAGGCCGACCTGGCGCAGGTGGCGGCGATCGAGCGCAACATCTATACGCACCCCTGGACGCGCGGCAATTTCGCCGACGCGCTGCGCGCCGGCTACCACTGCCGCACGCTGCACCTGGGGCGCGAGCTGATCGGCTACTTCGTGCTGATGGTGGCCGCGGGCGAGGCTCACCTGCTCAATCTCTCGATCGCCGCCGCGCACCAGCGCCGCGGGCACGGCGGCGCGCTGCTCGGCCAGGCGCTCGCGATGGCGCGCCAGGGCGGCGCGCTTAGCCTGTTCCTGGAGGTGCGTCCGAGCAACCTGGCCGCGATCGCGCTCTACGCGCAATTCGGCTTCCGCCGCATCGCGCTGCGGCGCGGCTACTACCCGGCGCAGGGCGGGCGCGAGGACGCGCTGGTGTTCTCGCTCGCGCTATGAGCGCGCGCCGGCTCGCGATTCTGGCTGAGATGGGCCTGGTGCCTGTCTGGCGGCTGAGGCAAAAGTCAACCGTCGTTGCAAGCGAAGAGTCCGATTGGATTCGTCTCGAACGGGAAGTTCCAGCCTGTACCGCGTGCGCGCTGCACAAGTCACGCACCCGGACCGTGCTCGGCGTGGGTGACCGCCATGCCCACTGGCTGCTGGTGGGCGAGGCGCCGGGCGCGGAAGAAGACCGGCTGGGCGAGCCCTTCGTCGGCCAGGCCGGCCGGCTGCTCGACAACATGCTGGCCGCGATCGGCCTGGCGCGCGGCGAGAACGTCTACATCGCCAACGTGCTCAAGTGCCGCCCGCCCGGCAACCGCAACCCCGAGCCCGAGGAGGTGGCGCGCTGCAGCCCGTTCCTCGAGCGCCAGGTCGCGCTGATCCAGCCCAAGATCATCCTCGCCATGGGGCGCTTCGCGGCCCAGACCCTGCTCGCCAGCGACGCCACGATCGCCAGCCTGCGCGGGCGCGTGCACCGCTACGCCGGCGTGCCGCTGGTGGTGACCTACCATCCGGCTTACCTGCTGCGCAACCTGCCCGACAAGTCAAAGGCCTGGAGCGACCTGCTGCTCGCGCGCCGCACTCTCAACGGTTAGGAGAAAAGCCCCTATGCGCAAGTCCCTGCTCGCCGTGCTCGCCCTCGTCAGCGTTCTGCTCGGAGGCTGCGGTTACAACGAATTCCAGCAGCTCGACGAGCAGGTGAACGCCGCCTGGTCCGAGGTGCTCAACAACTACCAGCGGCGCGCCGACCTGATTCCGAACCTGGTCGCTACGGTGCAGGGCGCGGCCGACTTCGAGAAGTCCACCCTCGTCGAGCTGACCAGCGCGCGCGCCGCGGTCGGCCAGATCAAGGCGACGCCCGAGCTGGTGAACGACCCCGAGGCGTTCAAGGCGTTCGAGTCGGCGCAGGCGCGCCTCGGCGGCGCTCTGTCGCGGCTGCTGGCGGTTTCGGAGCGCTATCCGCAGCTCACGGCCACCAAGCAGTTCGGCGAGCTGCAGGCGCAACTCGAAGGCACCGAGAACCGGATCACGGTGGCGCGCGGGCGCTACATCAAGGCGGTGCAGCAATACAACGTGCTGGTGCGGGAATTCCCGACCAACCTGACGGCGAAGATGTTCGGCTACCGCACCAAGGCCAACTTCACGGTCGAAAACGAGAAGGCGCTCGCGCTCCCGCCCAAGGTCGATTTTTCCCGTCCGGCGCCGGCAAAGAACTGAGATGACGCGCTTTCTGGCCATGCTGCTGGCGCTCGCGGCGTGGCTGCCCGCCGCGCGCGCCGAGGTTCCGGTGCCGCCGCTCGCGGCGCGCGTCACGGACTTGACCGGCACGCTGAGCGCGCGGCAAAGAAGCGCGCTCGAGAGCCGGCTCGCGGCCTTCGAAGCGAAAAAGGGCAGCCAGATCGCGGTGCTGATGGTGCCGACCACCAGGCCGGAGACGATCGAGCAGTACTCGATCCGCGTCGCCGAGCGCTGGAAGCTCGGGCGCAAGGGCGTCGACGACGGCGTGCTGCTGCTGGTGGCGAAGGACGACCACGCCCTGCGCATCGAGGTCGGCTACGGCCTGGAGGGCGTCATCCCGGACGCGATCGCCTGGCGCGTGATCGACGAGATCATCGCGCCGCGCTTTCGCGCCGGCGACTACGCGGGCGGGCTGGAGGCGGGGACCGCGGCGCTGATGGGGCTGATCGAAGGCGAGCCGCTGCCTGCTCCGGCGCGGGCGGCCGCGCGCGGCGGTTCCGGGCTTTCGCTCAATACCGTGTTCTTCGCGGTTGCGGCGGCGCTGGTGTTCGGCGGCGTGCTGACGGCGATGTTCGGGCGCGTGGTCGGCGCAGGACTCGGCGGCGTCGCGGCCGGCGGCATTGCGTTCCTGGTCTTCGGCCTGTTAGGCGGGGTTCTGCTCGGAGCCATAGTGTTCCTCGTCCTGCTCGTGGCCGGCGCCCGCACCGGGTACGGCATCGGCGGCTTGGGCGGCTTCGGCGGAGGCTTCGGCAGCGCAGGAGGCTCCTCGGGCTGGTCGGGCGGCGGGGGCAGCTTCGGCGGCGGCGGCGCCTCGGGCAGCTGGTGAGCATGCGACGCTTGCTGCGCCACCTGTTCAGCGACCGCGCCGCGGCGCGGCGCGCGTTTCCGCCGTCCGTGCTGCGCGCAATCGAAGCCGAGATCAAGGCGCAGGAATCGCGCCACCGCGGCGAGCTGCGCTTCGCGGTCGAGGCGTCGCTGCCGATCGCTCACCTCGCGCGCCGCTTGACGCCGCGCGCGCGCGCGCTCGAGGTGTTCGGGCGGCTGCGGGTGTGGGATACGCAGGACAACAGCGGCGTGCTGCTATACGTGCTGCTCGCCGACCGCAGCGTCGAAATCGTCGCCGACCGCGGCATCGCCGCGCGCGTGCCGCAGGCCGAATGGGACGCGGTGTGCCGCGCGATGGGCGAGGCCTTCCGCGCCGGCGAATTCGAGCGCGGCGCGCTGGACGGGCTGCGCCGCGTCGGCGCGCTGCTGGGGCGCCATTTCCCTCCTGCGCCGAGCAAACGCGACGAGCTGCCCGATGCGCCGGTGATGCTCTGATTCAGCCGACCCAGGCGTGCGCCATCACGTCCAGGCGCAGGGTCTGCGCGAACTCGCTCTCGCCCGCGCGCACGCGCAGCGTGACCAGGCGCGAGCCGGGGCGGTCGAACTTCAGCTCGCAGGCGAAGCGCCCGGGGCGCGCCACGCTCGCCTGCGCGAGCGCGCCGCCGCGCTCGTCGCTCACGCTGCATTGCGCCTCGCCCGCGCCCTCGAGCAGCGCTTCGAGCTGGAACGCCTCGCCTTGCGCGCGCCGATAGGCCTGCGGGTCGCGGTTCGCGTTGTACTGCAGGCCGTTGAGCTTCACCATGCGGACCAGCGGTTTTTGCATGACCGTCTCCATTAGGCAGCGCTAATATATCGCATGCGCGAGGAACTGGAACGCATCGACGCGTCAATCGCGGCCTGGGAGCAAAAGCTCGCCGCAGGCGAGCCGGTCGCGCTCGCGCCCGCGCTCGAGGCGGCGAGCGCGGCGGCGCTTGCGCTGGTGCGCGCCTACCTCGCGGCCGAGGGCGGCAAGCCCGTCCCGGCCGAAGACGCCGACCTGCTCGAGGCCTTCAAAGTGCTGGTAAAGGGCGACCCGAGCTGGAACGCGATCCGCGACACCCTGCGCGAGCTGGTCTATTACCGCAACTGCCTCGCCCTGGGCCGCGCCGAGGCGCTGCCCGCGGTGCCGCAGAAGATGGCGATCCGCCTCGCGCGCCACGTCTACCTCTATCTGAGAACGCGCTGCCTCAAAGAGGGAAGAATCGCGGCGTGACGGCGCGCTTCATCTCCTCGCCGCGCTTTGCCGCGCGCGGCTACGGCCGCAACCACCCGCTCGCGATCCCGCGCGTGGCACTCACCGAGCAGCTGATCGAGCGCTGCGGCCTGCTGGCCGAAGGCGAATACCTCGAGGCGCGCGCGGCGACCGATGCCGAGCTGGCCGCGTTCCACGAGCCGGGCTACGTCGCCGCGGTGCGCCGCGCCGAGGACGCGCGCGAGGTGGCGCAGGCCGACCGCGAGCGATACCGGCTGGGCGTGCTGGAGAACCCCTGGTTCGCGGACGTGTTCACCCGCCCCGCGACCGCCGCCGGCGGCAGCCTGCAGGCCGCCGAGCAGGCGCTCGCCGGACGGCGCGCGTTCAACCCCGCGGGCGGAATGCACCACGCGCGGCCCGGGCGGGCGCAGGGCTTTTGCTACTTCAACGACAACGCGCTCGCCGTGCTGCGCCTGCGCGCGGCGGGGCTGCGCGTGCTGTACGTCGACCTCGACGCGCACTACCCGGACGGCGTGGCCGAGGCGCTGCGCGCCGACCCGGAGGCGCTGGTGCTGTCGCTGCACATGGACACCGGCTACGCCTATCCCTTCCGAGGTGGCGCGCTGGAAGACCCGGAAGCGCTCAACCTGCCGCTGCCGCGCGGCGCAAACGACGCCGAGTACCTGCACGCGTTCGACGCGGTCTGGCCGCGCGCGCTCGAGCGCTTCGCGCCCGAGGCGGTGGTGCTGCAGGCCGGCACCGACGTCATCGCGCCGGACCCGCTGGGCAAGCTGGCCGTGACCACGCAGGGCTTCCTGGCCGCGGTCGCGCGCGTGGTGCAGGCCGCGCCGCGGCTGCTCGTCACCGGCGGCGGCGGCTACCACCCGTTGCTGGTGGCGCGCGCCTGGGCCGGGGTCTGGGCCCTGCTCGCCGGGCGCGCGCTGCCCGAGGCGATGCCGCCCGCGGGCGCAGCGCTGCTGCGCGCGGTGCGTTGGGAGCACGAGGACGATCAGGTCGAGCCATGGATGTTCGAGTCCTTCGCCGACCCGCCGGGGGCGACGACGATCCGGCCCGCGGTCAGGGCGCTCGCGCGCGCCGCCGCGCGCCACCCGCGGCTGGCGTGATCCCCGGCCACGCCACCCGCGCCGGTACCGAGGCCTACGCGGCGTCGTTCGGCGCCGCGTGCGCGCCGGGGCACTACAGCGGGTTCCTCAACCAGCACCTGCAGCTCTCGTCGCTCGGCGTGGGCGGCTTTCCGGGCGCGGCGGACGACGCCGCCGACGAGGCCGTAGCGCGCAT
>DATIZK010000031.1:0-21325 GCA_035517095.1 Burkholderiales bacterium | reverse complement strand
AGACGCGCCGCGACGCCTGCGGCCAAATCCGCCGCCAGCACGTCTTCGCCGTGCAGGGCATCACGCACAAGGTGGTAAGTACGCCACGCCCGTCGGGCCTCGTCTTCTCGCGCGAGCAATACCAGAGCATCGTCTACTTCGCGCTCGCCGAGCTCGCCATCCATAAGCATCGAGATTTTCGCCTTCATGCTCTACCACCTCTTGTCTTTGGCCGTCTCGAGCAGAGGCCGCAGCTTTTCGGCGATCGCTTCCCGCGCGCGAAAGATGCGCGATCTTACGGTGCCGATCGGGCAATTCATGATCTGCGCGATGTCCTCGTAACTCATGCCCTCGATCTCGCGCAGCTGAATCGCGGTGCGCAACTCCTCAGGCAGCTCTTCGATTGTCGCATTCATCGTCTGCGCAATTTCCTTCGACAGCAGCTGACTTTCGGGCGTATCGATATCGCGTAAGCGCTCAGCATCGTCGTACCCTTCCGCCTCCTCGGCCCCCACCTCGGTCGAAGTCGGCGCCCGCCGCCCCAGGGCTATGAGGTAGTTCTTGGCGGTGTTGATTCCAATTCGATAAAGCCAAGTGTAAAACGCGCTGTCTCCGCGAAACCCGGGCAGTGCCCGATAAGCCTTGATGAAGGCTTCCTGCGTCACATCCTCCACCTCGGCCGGATCGCGCACGAATCGCGACAGCAGACGCGCCAGCTTGCGCTGGTACTTTTCCACCAGTAGCTCGAACGCGCGCTTGTCGCCGCGCTGGGCCCGCGCTACCAGCTGACTGTCTATGTCGCGGTCAGCCACCGCGAAATCCCAACCTGCGCGCCGGCACCGCCATCGCGCCGTCCCGACCCGCCCGCGGCTTCCAGCAGCTCTGTTTCACTGACAATCGCCTTAGCAAATAGTTCTTTCGAGTACGTGGGCTTATGTCACGGCTCGCGTATTCCCGGCGTCCGGTACCCGCCCCCACAGCGCCCACAGGCGTAGGGCACGGAACGCGTCTGGATTCAGCATGTCGCGCGCGACGACGATGGTGCGGTGCATCGAAGGAATACCCGGAAGGATCACGACCAGCCCGCTGACGAAACGCCGGGGCGAGATGCGCAACGCGACCCGTTCGCCACTGGCCAATTCCAGCGTCACGCAGTCTCCGAGCCCGATCTGCAGCACCCGCGCCGATCGCCGACCGCGCAGGAGCGCTCGATCCCAGGCCGCAGCGAAGCCAAGGCCGGCGATGAGCACCCCGAGGCAGATCCCCGGCACGCCGGCCACGAGCGCGCCGGCGCACACGGCTGCGCCCCCGTGCACTGCGACGATGGTCGCGGCTAGGCCGCGCGAGGGCGAAAGGTGGATGCTAAGGGTCCGCTCGCCGCTCAAACCCGGGTGAATACCAGGGAACCGTTGGTGCCCCCGAACCCGAACGAGTTGGACATGGCGACACGCACCTGCATGTCACGGGCCGCGTTCGGTACGTAGTCCAGGTCGCACTGGGGATCGGGGTTCTGCAGATTGATGGTCGGCGGCGAGACCTGATGGCACGTCGTGAGAATGGTGAACACCGCCTCCACGCCACCCGCCGCGCCAAGCAGGTGCCCGGTCATCGACTTGGTGGAATTCACGGCCGCGTGTTTGGCGTGGTCGCCGAGCAATCTCTTCACCGCAATCGTTTCCGCGATATCGCCAAGCGGGGTCGAAGTGCCATGGGCATTTATGTAATCGACCTTGTCCGGGGTCAGGCCAGCGTCCTTGAGGGCATTTCGCATGCAGCGGTAGGCGCCATCGCCGTCCTCGCTGGGCGCGGTCATGTGGTAGGCATCGGCGGATACGCCGTAGCCGGCGACCTCGCCATAGATGCGCGCTCCACGCGTCCGGGCATGCTCGTATTCCTCCAGCACCACGGCGCCGGCCCCTTCGCCGAGCACGAACCCGTCACGGTCGCGGTCCCACGGCCGGCTGGCGCCCGCCGGATCGTCGTTGCGGGTGGACAGGGCGCGCGCCGATGCGAAGCCTCCGATGGCGAGCTCTGTAACCGTGGCCTCCGCGCCGCCCGCGATCATGATGTCTGCGTCACCGTACCGGATCGACTTTGCTGCCTCGCCGATGCAGTGAGTCGAGGTCGTGCACGCGGTGACGATCGCCAGGTTGGGCCCCTTGAGGCCGAGCATGATCGACAGATTGCCGGCGATCATGTTGATGATCGTTCCCGGTATAAAGAATGGTGAGATGCGCCGCGGGCCGTTCTTCAGCAGTTCGTCGTGCGTCGCCTCTATCAAAGGCAGCCCGCCGATGCCAGAACCGAAATTTATCCCCGCGCGCTCCGCATCCGCGCCGGAAATGTTCACGCCGGCGTCGCGCCACGCCTGCAGCCCAGCGGCCATGCCGTAGTGAATGAAGGTATCCATCCGGCGTGCTTCCTTAGGCGACAGGTACTGCGCGATGTCGAAGCCCTTGACCTCGCCGGCGATCTGGCTCGCCAGACGTGCAGGATCGAAGCGCGTGATGCGCGTAATGCCGGATTTGCCGGCCAGCACGTTCTCCCAGGCCTCGGGAACGGTGACGCCCACGGGGGACACGATGCCGAGCCCGGTTACAACGACTCTGCGACGGGACAACTTCGCTCCTTCTTAAGGGTCATCGGGGGCGAGCTCCCCTGCACCCCAGTGCCTGCGGAAGTGCTCAGGACTTCTGGTGCCCCTTGATGTAGTCCACGGCCTGCTGCACCGTGGTGATCTTCTCGGCCTCCTCGTCCGGAATCTCGGTCTCGAATTCCTCCTCGAGCGCCATGACGAGCTCGACGGTATCCAGCGAATCCGCCCCCAGATCGTCTACGAACGACGACTCGTTCTTGATTTCGGCCTCGTTGACGCCGAGCTGCTCGGCGATGATCTTCTTCACACGTTGTTCGATGTTTTCCATAGGGTTCCTTCCCTTTGAGGCCAAGAGGGCCCGTATTCTACCAAAACGACCGATTCCATCCGCGCGGAGAAAGCGCTTTTGCTACATATACATGCCGCCGTTCACATGCAGCACGGTTCCGCTCACGTAGCCCCCTGCGGGGGACGCGAGATAGGCGACCGCACTGGCGACATCGCTGGCCTGACCGAGCCGTCCGAGCGGGATCTGGGTCAGAAGCGCTGCGCGCTGCTCCTCGGACAGCGCACGCGTCATGTCAGTGTCGATGAAACCTGGGGCGACACAGTTGACAGTGATATTGCGGCTACCGAGTTCACGCGCCAGCGATTTTGTCATCCCGACCACCCCCGCTTTCGCTGCGGCGTAGTTGGCCTGCCCTGGATTTCCTGCGGCACCGACCACCGAGGTGATATTCACGATTCGTCCCCAGCGCGCCTTCATCATGCCGCGCATAACCGCCCGCGAAAGCCGGAATACCGAGCTCAGGTCGGTTTCGATGACTTCGTCCCACTCGGAGTCCTTCATGCGCAGCGCCAGATTGTCGCGCACTACGGCTGCGTTGTTGACCAGCACCAGAATATCGCCGAACTCCCTCTGGATCGCCGCCACTAAGGTGTCGCACTGCACGGCGTCGCGAACGTTCAGCACCCGCCCCGCGCCTTTCGCGCCCGCTTGGGCCAGGGCATCGCCGATGCCGCGCGCTCCATTTTCGCTGGTGGCGGTCCCAATGACAATGGCGCCCTGCGTCGCCAGTTGCAGGGCAATCGCGCGCCCTATTCCACGCGAGGCGCCCGTAACCAGAGCGACTTTGCCCGCCAGCATGCTCAGCCTCCCCTTAGTGCGCTCAGCGCCTGCTCCAGCGCAGCGCGATCGGACAGCGCTATGCCCTGCAGCCCGGGAGCGATGCGTTTGACCAGCCCGGCGAGTATCTTGCCCGGACCGCACTCGAGCACGTGCGTCACGCCGCTTTGCGACATGCGCTGTATCGTCTCGACCCAGCGAACCGGCGAGGCAGCCTGGCGCACCAGGGCGTCCTTGATCCCCCTGGCATCCCCAGGGGTCGCCACATCGACGTTGTTGATCAACGGCACGGCGGGTGCCGCGATTTCGACCCGCTCGAGGTAGTCTTTCAAGCGCTCTGCGGCCGGCTGCATCAGGCTCGAGTGGAACGGCGCGCTCACCGGCAGCGGAAGCGCGCGTTTCGCGCCTTTCGCCTTGCAGACCTCCATTGCGCGCGCCACCGCCGCTTTGTGGCCCGCGATCACGACCTGCCCCGGCGCATTGAAGTTCACCGCCTCTACCGTCTCGCCCTGTGCAGCCTCCGCGCAAGCCGCGCGCACGCTGTCGTCGTCCAAGTTCAGGATCGCGGCCATCGCGCCCTTGCCTTCCGGCACGGCCTCCTGCATCGCCTGGGCGCGGAACCGCACCAGGGGCAGGCATTGCGCGAACCGCATCGCGCCGGCCGCGATCAGCGCGGTATATTCCCCCAGGCTGTGGCCCGCCACGAGCTGGGGTTGCGGGCCGCCGAGCGCGCGCCAGGCGCGGAACGCGGCGTATCCGGCGGTCAGCATGGCGGGCTGGGTATTCAGGGTCATATTGAGCGCCTCCGCGGGACCCTGGTCCAGCAGCTCGACGAACTCTCGGCCGAGTACCGCCTCCGCTTCGGCCAGCACCGCGCTCACTTCGGGCAAGTCGGCATAGGCCTTAAGCATCCCCACCGATTGCGAACCCTGCCCCGGAAACACCATCGCCAATTTCATTCCTGCTCGCCTCTCACATCGTCACCAGTACCGCGCCCCAGGTAAAGCCCCCTCCGACGCCTTGCATGAGCACCCGATGTCCGGCACGTATCCTGCCTTCCCGCACCCACTCGTCGAGCGCCAATGGCACTGAGGCGGCGGACGTATTGCCGTGATGGTCCACGGTTACGACCAGTCGTTCCTGAGGCAAGCCCAGCTTGCGTGCCGTCGCCTCGAGAATCCGCACGTTCGCCTGGTGGGGAATCAGCCAGTCGATCTGCGAAAGATCCATTTCCGCCATGGCCATCGTTTCACGCGCGACTTCGTCGAGCACCCTGACCGCGTACTTGAAGACCCCCTGGCCGTTCATCTGCAGGAAGGGCGAACCGATTATCTGGCCGCCGCATACGTTGCCTGGCACCGAGAGCATTCCGGCTTGGCTGCCGTCAGCGTGCAGCACCGCGGCGTGCACGCCGGGCTCGCCAGCAGCTTCCAGCACCACGGCGCCAGCGCCGTCGCCGAACAGCACGCATGTTCCGCGATCGTTCCAGTCGAGGATGCGCGAAAAGACCTCGGCGCCGATCACCAGCGCGCGCTTGTACATCCCGCCTCGGATGAAACTGTCCGCGCATGCCAGAGCGTAGACGAAACCGCTGCATACCGCCTGCACGTCGAACGCCGGGCAGCCCTTGATTCCGAGCTTGGCCTGCAGCAGGCATGCGGTACTGGGAAACACGTAGTCGGGCGTCGACGTGGCCAGCACGATAAGATCGATCTCGCCGGCGCTGACGCCGGCGGCGTCCAGCGCGCGGCGGCTCGCTTCAAGTGCCAGGTCGCTCGAAGCCTGCGACTCGTCGGCAATATGTCGCTGCACGATGCCGGTGCGCTCGCGAATCCAGGCGTCGCTCGTATCCAGTCGTGCCGCGAATTCGTCGTTGGTGACGATCCTGGGCGGCAGAAAGCTGCCGGTGCCGCTGATGCGGGAGTAGATCATGCGACCGGCGCCGGGGGTCGCTCCTGCTGCGCCGGCGGGTGCAACTGCGCCATGCGCTGCGCGATGCGCTGCAGGACGTTGTTGCGCACTTCCTCGACTGCGCGCCAGAGCGACTGCCCGAAGGCATACACGTCCGCCGAGCCGTGACTCTTGATCACGATGCCGCGCAGGCCGAGCAGACTGGCGCCGTTGTAGCGGCCTGGATCCATTCGGCGGCGGAATGCGCGAAGCACTGGCAGCGCCGCGAGTGCGGCAAGCCGCCGAACCGGGTTGCGGGTGAATTCCTCGCGCAGCGCCGCCGCCATCATGCGAGCCACCCCTTCCGATGCCTTGAGCGCGACGTTGCCGACGAAGCCGTCGCAGACAACGACGTCGGTCGTTCCCTTGTAGATGTCGTCCCCTTCCACGTTGCCGAAGAAATTGAGCCCGCTGGCGCGCAACAGTTCCGCAGCCTGTTTTACGGCGTCGTTGCCTTTTATGTCTTCTGCGCCGATATTGAGCAGGCCGACCGACGGCCGCTCGTTGTGCTCCACCGCGGCCACCAGCATCGCGCCCATGATGCCGAACTGGAGCAGGTGCTCCGCGCTGCAGTCCACGTTGGCGCCGAAGTCGAGCATGTACGTATGCGCCCCGCGCATGTTCGGCACGACTGTTGCGAGCGCCGGCCGGTCTATGCCGGGCAGGGTCTTGAGCACGAAGCGCGATATGGCCATCAGCGCGCCGGTGTTCCCGGCGCTTACGCACGCGTGCGCCTCGCCATTCTTGACTAGGTCTGCGACGACGCGCATCGACGAGTCCTTTTTGAAGCGCAGCGCACCGGCCGGAGGCTCGTCCATGGTGACCACCTCGCTCGCATGATGCACCCGAAGCCGGGGGCCCGCCGCCACGCGGCGAGCGGAAAGCTCGGCTTCGATCGCGTCGCGCAGGCCCACCAATACCACGTCGATGTCCCCATGCCTTTGCTGAAATTCCAGCACGGCGGGAACCGTCACGTGGGGCCCGTGGTCGCCTCCCATGCAGTCAACCGCAACAGTAATGTCCATCCGGGGCCTAAAGCGCGACCACCGCGCCCGAGCACGCGACGGGATCGCAAGATGAATGCGCGCGCGACACGCTGCGCGCGGCGCGGCTTGCGCCGCCTACTCGCCCTTCTGCTCGACGACTTTCTTGCCGCGATAGTAACCGGTCGGGCTCAGGTGATGGCGCAGGTGCACCTCGCCGCTGGTCGGTTCGACCCCGATCGCCGGCTGCCCGAGGAAATCGTGCGCACGGCGCATTCCGCGCCTGGAGGGTGATTTTTTGTTCTGCTGCACTGCCATGATGAAGCTCCTTTGATCAGGTTCGTAGTTCCGGCAGCCGGTGCTGCCGCGGATTCAGCTGCGCTTGCCCCGCGCTTGCGTCTCGCCTGTCGCGAGCATGCCGCGCAAACTCGCGAACGGCAACGCGGAGGTGCTCGCGCCCGTTCGCCCCTGCGCCGCGCACTGCTCGTGCCGCGGCGCATACGGCACCGCGAGCAACAACTCGTCCTCGAGCAATTCGTGCACCTCCATTGCCTTGGTCGCCAGCACCCAGTCCGGTCCTTCCGCCTCTATCGGCAGGGCGTCGATATCCGCCTGCGAGCGCGCCAGTACCAGCACGGCATGGATCCGGAGCGGGAATTCGAGCGGCGCCAGACAGCGCTGACAGCCGAGCTCAAGCGCACCCCAGATTCTAAGGTGTAAAGCCGGCCTGTCCTGCGCGTCCGGCAGGCCTTCAAGCGAGTATTCGAGCGCACCCGCATCGGATGCCAATAACGGGCGCAAGCGGGCAAAATCCTCTATCGGCCAGACGCCGCTTAGCCTAGCGCGCGACGCGGCGAATTCGTATCCGTCGATCACAGGGCGGTGCAACATAAGGTAAAAATGATATCATCCGCGAAAAACCTTGTCAAAACAAAGTCATGGATCAACCAAGACAACTTGTATTGGCGTCCACCTCGGCCTACCGGCGCGCTCTGCTGAGGCGCCTGCCGCTGCACTTTGTGACGGCTGCGCCGGACGCCGACGAAACGCCCTTAGCGGGAGAACGTCCGCCGGAGACGGCTTGGCGCCTGTCAATGGACAAGGCGCGCGCGGTCGCGCGTCGCTATCCCGAGGCGCTGGTGATCGGCTCGGACCAGGTCGCCGCACTCGGCGAAGAGCGTCTGGGCAAGCCCGGCGACCATGCCAACGCGCTGCGCCAGCTGCGCCAGCTGAGCGGCAAAGCGGCCGACTTCCATACTGCGGTGAGCCTGCTCGATGCGCGCACGGGCGAAGCCCGCTCCCACATCGTTGCCTGCCGCGTCGTATTTCGCTCCCTCGACGAGCGACAGATTGAAAACTATCTCCGCTTCGAGCAACCCTACGATTGCGCCGGCAGCGCGAAATCGGAGGGGTTGGGAATCGTCCTGATCGAGCGGATCGAGACCGAGGATCCCACCTCTCTCATCGGCTTGCCGCTCATTGCCCTGAGCACGATGCTGGGCCAAGCCGGCATGCCCGTGCTCGGTTGATGCGCGCTGCGCTGTACGCGATTCCGACCCCGCTCGGCGGCTCGCCCGCCGACGCGTTGCCCGAGTCCGCGCTGGACATCGTTCGCAGCCTACGCGATTTCGTCGCCGAGAACGCCAAGAGCGCGCGCGCGTTCCTGGCCATGGTTGGCATGTCCTGCGCGCTGCGCGAGCTGCGCATCGAGGTGCTAGACCAGAACACCCGCAGCGACTCGGTGCGCGCCCTGCTCGGACCCTTGCGCGGGGGGCGTGCGCTCGGCCTGCTGTCCGAGGCGGGCTGCCCGGCGATCGCCGATCCCGGCGCCCAGCTGATCGCCGCAGCGCATCGAGAAAACTTCCGCGTCGTACCCCTGATCGGCCCGTCTTCGGTCGTGCTCGCTCTGATGGCATCCGGCCTCGAAGGACAGCGCTTCGCGTTTTGCGGCTACCTTCCCCGCGACAAGGAAGCACGCGAGCAGCGCATACGGCAGCTCGAACAGCGGTCCCGGGCAGAAGCGGCGACGCAAGTATTCATCGAGACGCCATACCGCAACGACGCAATGGTGGCATCCCTGCTTCGCGTGTGCGCGCCTCACACTCGGCTCTGCATCGCATCGGACCTGACGCTTCCGCAAGAGAGCATCGCCACGCGCTCGATTGCCGCCTGGCGCACTATGATTTCGGCTCCGGGCCGACGTCCGACCGTGTTCATGCTTTTGGCATAGTGCGGCCGGAATAATCCACGCTGCCCATTTCGACCAAGCTCTACTCACTAAAGGAGGATGAGAAATGAAAGCCAGTCTTCGGTCGCTGATCGGTGGAGCGCTCGCACTCGGCTTAGCGGCCGCCGCTTACGCCGAACCGTCGTTTCACGGCGCGCCCGCCACCAAATCCGAGTACGGCGTGATTTTCCACATCGATGGCGGCGACGAGGCCACCATCAAGAAGACGCTGAACAACGTCGAGAATCTGCTCCACGACCCGCGCTTCAAGGGCCGGACTCTGCACGTCGAGTTGCTGGCGAATAGCAAGGGGTTCGCCGTCTACGTCAAGCACAACGGATTCGAGAAACGGCTGAAGGACCTGCAGGAACACGGTGTGCTGCTCTCGCAGTGCGCGAATACCCTGCGCGAACTGCACGTCGATCGCAAGAATCTCTACAGCTTCATAAGCATCGTTCCCTCGGGCATGGGCGAAATCACGATCCGCGAAGCCGAAGGTTGGGCCTACATTCACCCATCCTCTCCGGAGAGTCAGCTCTAGGCGCGCGCTTCCTGTTCAACGCAGCGTCGTCGAGTCGCGCAGCGCGAACTCGGCCAGCGCGCTCGCGGCGCTCGCGCCGAAGCGGCGCGCGAACTTCTCCGCCAGGTTCTCCTTTTGGGTGTAGTCGACGACGTTCTCCGCCTTGATCACGTCGCGCGCCACCGAGTTCAGCGTGCCATAGCCGTCGGCCAGCCCGAGCTCCAGACTCTGCTGCCCGGTCCATACGAGACCGCTGAAGATCTCCGGCGTTTCCTTGAGCCTTTTGCCGCGGCCCTGGCGCACGTCGTCGATGAATTGGCGGTGGATCTGGTCGAGCATTGCCTGCGCATACTCCTTCTGCTTTTCGTCCTCGGGCAGGAACGGATCAAGGAAGCCCTTGTTCTTGCCGGCAGTCAGAAGGCGGCGCTCGACGCCGAGCTTCTGCATCAGGCCGGTCAGGCCGAATCCGTCCATGCGCACGCCGACCGAACCGACGATGCTCGAGCGGGTGACGTAGATTCGATCCGCCGCCGCGGCCACGTAGTAGCCGCCCGAAGCGCAGATATCCTCGACCACGGCGTAGAGCGGAACGCGGGGATATTTCTTGCGCAAGCGCCGGATTTCGTCGTAGATGTTCTGCGCCTGCACCGGGCTGCCGCCCGGGCTGTTGATGCGCAAAACGATACCCTTCGTGGTGCTGTCCTTGAATGCGGCCCGCAGCGACGCGTTGATCTTCTGGGCGCTCGCGTCGGTGTCGGGCGCGATCAAACCGTCGAGTTCGACCAGTGCGGTGTGGCTTCCGCCGGTGACCTCGGCGGACTTGCCCCGCCAGTCCACTGCCAGCAGGATCATCACGGTCAAGTAGGTGAAGAACAGCAGCTTGAAGAAGATGCCCCACATGCGCGAGCGCCGCTGCTCCCTGAGCGCCGCCGTCGCGAGCCTCTCGATCAGCCCGCGTTCCCACTGCCCGCCGTTGTCAGTCATCTGCGAATCCCAGGAAGAAGATCTTGCCTTCGCGCTCCGTGACGCGCAATGGCACAAGAGGCGCGCCGTTGCAGGGCCCGCCCCGGCATGCGCCGCTGGCGGGGTCGTATACGGCCCCGTGCGCCGAGCATATCAAATCGCGTCCGTCGGCGCCGAAGAAGTCGCCCTCGCGCCAATCCAGCTCCAGGGCAACGTGGCTGCAGCGGTTCAGATAGCCTCGCACGCTGCCGCCAAAGCGCACCACGAATGCCGGCGCGGGCTCGCCGAAGTACTGCACCTCGAAGCGCACCCCGCGGCCCGTCTCCGCCAGCGCCACAGAATCGCAGATCAGCCGTTCTGAGCTAGCCATCGCGCGAGATCATCCACGCTCGAGACGCAGGCGCGCGGGCCGAGCGCGCGTAATGTCTGCTCGGGATGCGCGCCGTAGCTGACCGCCACGGCGTCGACTCCGGCGTTACGCGCCATCTCGAGGTCGTGCGACGTATCGCCTACCATGAGCACCCGGTGCGGCTCCGCGCCGAGCTCCCGCATCAGCTCGAGCAGCATCGCCGGGTGCGGCTTCGGATTGGTCTCGTCCGCGCAGCGCGAGGCGCGGAAATGTACGCCCAGCCCGCTCGCGGCGAGTGCGCGATCGAGTCCGGCGCGGCTCTTGCCGGTTGCCATCGCCAGCGTGTGCCCGCGCCGGTCGAGCTCGGCCAGCAGCTGCGGCACCCCCTCGAACAGCAACATCGAGCTCTCGCGCGCCAGAAAATGCCGGCGATACAGCGCTGCAAAGTCGAGGTAACGCTCGCGCGGCAGGTCGGGAACCGCGTGCCTGAGCGAATCGTGCAGCCCCAGACCAATCACGTGTCTGGCTCGCTCGCGGTCCGGCACCCGCAGCCCCATGTCCTGGCTCGCCGCCTGGATGCACTCTACGATCGTGCTGGCCGAGTCGATCAGCGTGCCATCCCAGTCGAATACGAGCAGCGCGTAACGCGGCTCAGTCGCCGCCATGGCCCGCAAACCTCCGTTCGACGAATTCCCGCATGTCCGGCGGCAGGGGGGCTTCCAGCGCCAGGACGACCCCGCTCGCGGGATGGCGCAGCACCAGCCTGCGCGCGTGCAGCATCAGGCGTTTCACGCCCTGCTTGGCCAGCGTCCGGTTGAGCTCGAAGTCGCCGTACTTGTCGTCCCCCAGTATGGGGTGGCCGGCATGCGCCAAGTGGACACGGATCTGGTGCGTACGCCCGGTAAGCAGGCGCAGCTCGAGCAGACTCAGCTCGCCGCTCAGCGCCAGCGGACTGACGCGCGTCACGGCTGGCCGGCCCTCTGAGCGCACGCTCACCCTGCGCTCGCCGCTCGCAGTGACGTGCTTGTGCAGCGACTCGCGCAAGTCCTTCGTTCCACCGCGCCAACGCCCGGCCGAGATCGCCACGTACACCTTTTCCAGTTCACCCTCGCGCAGCATGCGGTGCAGTTCGACCAGCGCGCCGCGCTTCTTGGCAATTATCAGCAGCCCGGAGGTGTCGCGGTCGAGGCGATGCGCGAGCTCGAGGAACTTGGCATGCGGACGCGCCGCCCGCAGCGATTCGATGGCACCGTAACTTACGCCGCTTCCGCCGTGCACGGCGACTCCCGACGGCTTGTCGACCACCAGCAGTGCCGCGTCCTCGTACACGATCGGGAGTTCGCGCGCGCGCGGCGCCGGTCGCGCGGGTCTATCGGCCAGCCTGACAGGCGGCACGCGCACCCGGTCGCCCATGCGCAGGCGGTAGTCCGGACCGACCCGGCCGCTGTTGACCCGCACCTCGCCGCTGCGCAGGACGCGGTAAACATGGCTTTTCGGCACGCCTTTGAGGCGCCGAATGAGGAAGTTGTCGATGCGCTGCGTCGCGCTTTCCTCGCCGACCTCCAGCAGAGTCGCTCGAGCCTTGCTTAAGTCATTCATTTTCCGTATTATCTCGGGACTGCTTCGAGTAGCGAGGCACAGATTCGGGGTAAGCGCCTAGCGCCGCCAGGATCTGCAACCCGCCTCCGCCCTGCTCAAGCCGGGCCCGAAGCAACGGTTAATTTCGCTCACCGAGAGTAGCGATAGTACTAGAAGCGCGCGCAGAGGGTTTTTCCCTCGGAAACGCCCGCACCCCTTAAGGAAGGGTGCACGGATTCCGGCCGCCGCCGGGTTTTGGCAAACCGACAGGCAATGTCGCCGAACCGAAAGAAGGCTTTGACTGGTCTAAAACTAGGAGAATCCTGACCGACGGACCGCCGGTTCCCCTGCGAGCGCAGGAGAACTGGAAGTGAAACGAATGCTATTCAACGCGACGCAGCAGGAAGAGTTGCGCGTCGCCATAGTGGAAGGACAGAAGCTAGTCGATCTCGACATCGAATCGGCATCAAGGGAGCAGCGCAAGAGCAACATTTACAAAGGGGTCATCACCCGCATCGAGCCCAGTCTCGAGGCAGCCTTCGTCGACTACGGCGAAGAGCGGCACGGGTTCCTCCCGTTCAAGGAAGTCGCGCGCAGCTACTTCCGTTCGGACGTAGATGTCGGCAAGGCCAGGATCCAGGACGCCCTCAAGGAAGGCCAGGAACTGATCGTCCAGGTAGAGAAGGACGAGCGCGGCACCAAGGGCGCGGCGCTCACCACCTTCATCAGCCTGGCCGGGCGCTACCTGGTGCTGATGCCGAACAATCCGCGCGGCGGCGGCGTTTCGCGCCGCGTCGAAGGCGAGGACCGCAACGAGCTGCGCGACACCCTCGACCAGCTGGTTCTGCCGGACGGCATGAGCGTCATCGCCCGTACGGCTGCGATCGGTCGCACTGCCGAGGAGCTGAACTGGGACTTGAACTACCTGATGCAGCTGTGGCGCGCGATCGAGAGCGCCGCGGCCGACCGTACCCCAGGTCCCGACGGGCGCTACGTCGCCAAGCCGTTCCTGATCTACCTCGAATCGAGCCTGGTGATCCGCGCGATCCGCGACTACTTCCAGCCGGACATCGGCGAGATTCTGATCGACACCGACGAGATCTACGAGCAGGCACGCACGTTCATGGAAATCGTGATGCCGGGCAACGTCGGCAAAGTAAAACTCTATCGCGACGACGTGCCGCTGTTCTCGCGCTTCCAGATCGAGCACCAGATCGAGAGCGCCTACGCGCGCCACGTCAACCTGCCCTCGGGCGGCGCGGTGGTGATCGACCACACGGAGGCCCTGGTCGCGATCGACGTCAACTCGGCGCGCGCCACGAAAGGCCACGACATCGAGGAGACCGCGCTGCGCACCAACCTGGAGGCGGCCGACGAAGTCGCGCGGCAGCTGCGGTTGCGGGACCTCGGAGGCTTGATCGTGGTCGACTTCATCGATATGGAATCCCAGCGCAACCAGCGGGAGGTGGAAAACCGCTTCCGCGAGGCCCTGCGCTTCGACCGCGCGCGGGTGCAGATCGGCAAGATCTCGCGCTTCGGGCTGATGGAGCTGTCGCGCCAGCGCCTGCAGCCTTCGCTCGAGGAAACCGCGCACATAAACTGCCCCCGCTGCAGCGGCACGGGCTTCATCCGCGGCACGGAATCGACCGCACTGCATGTCCTGCGGATCCTGCAGGAAGAAGCCATGAAGGAGAACACCGGCGCGGTCCACGCGCAGGTGCCGGTCGACGTCGCCAGCTTCCTGCTAAACGAGAAGCGCAGCGAGATCCAGAAGCTCGAGGGACGCCTCAAGGTCAACATCGTGCTGGTGCCCAATCAACATCTCGAGACGCCGCACTACAAGGTGCAGCGGCTGCGACACGACGAGCTGAACCAGATGGAGCACGTGCCGGCCAGCTACGAGCTGGTCGAGCAACCCGAGGAGCCGAAGCTCGGCGCCGACGCGGAGCCGGTCAAGGAGCGCCAGGAGGCGGTGGTGAAGGCAATCACTCCGGCCCAGCCGGCGCCGCTGGTGGCCGAGCCGCAGCCGCGTGCCCCGACGCAGGCCCGCTCGCAGCAGCCCCAGCGCCGCCCTGAGCGCGTGCCCTCGCCCATGATCGCGGCTCCGGGGCGTCCGGGGATCATTGGCCGCATCCTGGGCTGGTTCAAACTCGACCAAGCCGTCGAGACGCCAGGCGCATCCGTTGACGCGGCTGCGCCCCAGCCTCAGGCCGGACAGCGCGAGCCGCGCCGAGAGCCCCGCCAGCGCGAGCGTCGGCCCGAACAGCACGGCGAACAGCGGCGCGGTGCCGAGCGCGGCGAGCGCTCCGGACGAGGCGAGCGCGGCGGCCGTGACCGGCGCGGCGAGCGCGGCGAACGACGTGACGGACAACATAGTCGTCTCGAGCAGCGAGGCAATGGCCAGCCGCGGGAAGCGCGGCCAGGCGGCGAACGCAGGCCCGATCAGCGCCCGCCGCGGCCGCCGCATGCCGAGGCCGAGCCGCGCGCCGCGCGGCCCGAATCACAGGCTGGCGGCTTGCCCGAAGGTGAAGAGCATCGCCGCAGCCGCCGTGGCCGGCGCGACCGGGGCCGCGAACGCCGCCCCGAGCAGGTCGCCGGCAGCCTCGAGCCGCGGCCGCTGGCAAATTCGCCTGCGGCGGATCTGCCTCTGCCCTCGCCGCGACCGGCGCCCGAGCCAGTGACGCTGACCTCGAGCGAACCGGTGCTCACGCCGAGCACTCCGCCTCTACCGGAGTTTCCGGCACCGCAGATCACGGAGCCGGCGCCGGAACGACAGGCGCCCATCGCGCTGGCACCTGAGCCCTACGAGCCTTTGCCACCGGTCGCGCCCGCATTCGAGCCGAAGGTTGCGCCGAAGGCGGAGCTCGACCGGTCCGGCCTCGTGATGATCGAAACCGACCCGTCGAAGGCCCGCTCGGCGCGGCCCGAGGAGGCGCAACAGGCGCAAGCGCTCGGTCGCACACGCCGCGAGCGCAAACCCCTGCAGGTCGAGACGGAATCGGAGCTGGTTCAAATCGAGACCAGGAAATAGCGCCGCTCGGCGCCCATGGCTGGCTACCCTTCCGGGCTGGCGCGCGAACACACGCTGTTCGACGGCCGGAAGGTGCTTGTTCGCCCGATCCGCATCGACGACGACCTGCTCGTGCGCGACTTTCTCATCAGCGGCGTGTCGGGCGAGAGCCGCTACATGCGCTTCCACAAATGGGTCGGTGCTCCGTCCGACAAGCTGATTCACTTCCTGACCGATGTCGACTACGACCGCCACATGGCCTTCGTCTGCATTTACGGCGGGGGCGATGACACCGAGGTCGCGGGGGAGGCTCGCTATGTCGTCAATCCCGACGGCAAGAGCTGCGAGTTCGGCGTTGTGATCGCCGATGCCTGGCACAAGAGCGGTATCGCCGGACTCCTAATGGAGGCGCTCATTCGGGTAGCCCGGGAGCGGGGGTTGCGCAGCATGGAAGGATTGGTGCTGCGAAACAACCCGTCAATGCTGCGCTTCGCGCGCGCACTAGGTTTCGAAGTCCACGCCGTACCGGAGGATCCGCTCACGCTTCGTATCGTCAAGACGATTTGATCCCGCCCCTCAGCTCGGCGAGCAGGCCGCGCGTGGCGGCCTCGACCATGTCGAGTACCCGCTCGAAGCCGTCCGGCCCACCGTAGTACGGGTCGGGCACCTCGTCCCCGTGGCGACCTTCGGCGAACTCCATGAACAGACGCAGCTTGTGCCGATGTTGGGGCGGCGCCATGCGCCGCAGGATCGCGAGCTGTCCGCGGTCCATGGCGATGATCAGCTCGAAGGCGTCGAAGTCCTCCATCTCCACCTGGCGCGCACGCAGCCCGCTGAGATCATAGCCGCGGCGCCGCGCGTGCTCCTGCGCGCGCACATCGGGCGGCTCACCCACGTGGTAATCGTGCGTCCCGGCCGAATCGACGCGAACCCTGTCGGCTAGGCCCGCGTCGCGCACCAGCCGCCGCATGACGCCGTCGGCGGTCGGCGAGCGGCAGATATTGCCGGTGCAGACGAACAGTACGCCGCGCACCGCTACTCGGACGCGAGTGCGACGCCGAACACACGCTTCTTCAGCTCCGCGAGCTGATCGCGCATCTTGGCCGCCTGCTCGAACTCGAGGTTCTTCGCGTGCTCGAGCATTTTCTTCTCGAGTTGCTTGATCTCGCGCGCGATCTGTTTCTCGCTCATCGCCTCGTAGCGCGCCTCGTCCTGGGCCGCACGCAGCAGCGTCTGCGCCTCGTCCGCATCATAGACGCCGTCGATCAGATCCTTGATGCGCTTGGATATGCCCTTGGGAGTGATCCCGTGCTGTGCGTTGAACTCGATCTGCTTGTTGCGGCGGCGCTCGACTTCCGCGATCGCGCGCCGCATCGAGTCGGTCATCACGTCCGCGTACAGCAGCGCCGCACCGTTCAGGTGGCGCGCGGCGCGCCCCATGGTCTGGATCAGCGAGCGCTCTGAGCGCAGGAACCCCTCCTTGTCCGCGTCCAGGATCGCCACCAGCGACACTTCGGGCAGATCGAGCCCCTCGCGCAGCAGGTTGATGCCCACCAGCACGTCGAATTCGCCCAGCCGCAGGTCGCGGATGATCTCCACCCGCTCGACCGTGTCCACTTCGGAGTGCAGATAGCGCACCTTGACGCCGTGCTCGCCCAGGTAGTCCGTCAACTCCTCGGCCATGCGCTTGGTCAGCGTGGTCACCAATACGCGCTCGTGTTTCTTCACCCGCAGCGAGATCTCCGACATCAAGTCGTCGACCTGGGTCGACGCCGGTCTGACCTCGATCTCCGGATCGACCAGTCCGGTGGGCCGCACCACCTGCTCGACCACCTGCGCCGACTTTTGCGCCTCGTAGGCCGCTGGCGTCGCGGAAACGAACACCGTCTGCCTTACCACATTCTCGAACTCGTCGAAGCGCAGCGGTCGGTTGTCGAGCGCCGAGGGCAGCCGGAACCCGTACTCGACCAGATTCTCCTTGCGCACACGGTCGCCGCGGTACATCCCGCCGAGCTGACCGATAGTGACGTGACTTTCATCTATGATCATCAGCGCATCCGGGGGCAGGTAGTCGATAAGGGTCGGCGGCGGCTCCCCGGGGTTCCTGCCGGACAGGTGCCGCGAGTAGTTCTCGATTCCCTTGCAGAAGCCGAGCTCGGCCAGCATCTCGAGGTCGAAGCGCGTGCGCTGCTCGATTCTCTGCGCTTCGACCAGCCTGCCCGCCTGCTGGAAATGCTCGATGCGCGTGCGCAGCTCCGCCTTGATCGCATCGACCGCCCGCAGCGTCGTCTCGCGCGGAGTCACGTAATGGCTCGACGGATAGACCGTGAAGCGCGCCATCGGATGCAGCACCCTGCCGGTGAGCGGATCGAACACTTCGAGCTTTTCGATCTCGTCGTCGAACAGCGAAATCCGGACCGCGTGCTCGGCGTGCTCGGCCGGGAAGATGTCGATCACGTCGCCCCGAACGCGGAATGTGCCGCGCCGGAAATCGAGCTCGTTGCGCTCGTATTGCATCGCCACCAGCCGCGCCAGCACATCGCGCTGCGGCGCCTTCTCGCCCTGGCGCAGGTGCAGGATCATGCCGTGGTACTCGGACGGGTCGCCGATGCCGTAGATCGCCGACACTGTCGCCACGATCACGACGTCGCGCCGCTCCATCAGCGACTTCGTGGCGGACAGCCGCATCTGTTCGATGTGCTCGTTGATCGAGGAATCCTTCTCGATGAACAGGTCGCGCGAGGGAACGTAGGCCTCGGGCTGGTAGTAGTCGTAGTAGGAGACGAAGTACTCGACCGAGTTTTCCGGCAGGAACTCGCGGAACTCGGCGTACAGCTGGGCGGCCAGGGTCTTGTTGGGCGCCAGCACCAGCGCCGGCCGGCCGAGCCGGGCGATGACGTTCGCCATGGTATAGGTCTTGCCGGAACCCGTGACCCCCAGCAGGGTCTGGAAGGCCAGGCCGTCGTTGATACCCTCGATCAGCTTGTCGATGGCTTCCGGCTGGTCGCCGGCCGGCTGGAACATCTGGTTCAGCCGGAACGGGCTGCCGGGATAGGTCTTGATCGCCATTCGCAACGCCGCGGCAAAACCATCATTTTCCCACAGCGGGCCGCCCGGTAGAATACGCACTTCACTCCGACGAATCCCTCCATGAGCACATCGATCCTCGCCGCCGTCCAGATGGCGCCGCGCGACCCCATTCTCGGCGTCACCGAAGCCTTCGTCGCCGACCAGAACCCGAACAAGGTAAACCTCGGGGTCGGCGTCTACTGCGACGACGACGGCAAGGTGCCGCTGCTCGAGTGCGTGCGGCTTGCCGAGCGCCAGCGCGTCGAGGCGGCGCCGCCCCATAGCTACCTCCCGATCGACGGCCTGCAGAGCTACGACCGGGCCGTGATGGAGTTGGTGTTCGGCGCCCAGCTGGCGAAAAGCGGGCGCATCATCACGGTCCAGGCGCTAGGAGGAACCGGCGGACTCAAGATCGGCGCCGACTTTCTCAAGCGGCTCAATCCGGACGCGCAGGTCTGGATCAGCGACCCGAGCTGGGAGAACCACCGTGCGCTGTTCGAGAATGCCGGCTTCATCGTCAACAGCTATCCGTACTACCAGCCCCGCACGCGCGGGCTGGACTTCGACGGCATGCTGGCCGCGCTGGAGGGCCTGTCCGCGGGCTCGATCGTCGTACTGCACGCCTGCTGCCACAACCCGACCGGCGTCGACCTGTCGCGCGAGCAATGGCAACCGGTACTCGAAGTGGCCAAGAGGCGCGAGCTGGTGCCGTTCCTCGACCTCGCCTACCAGGGCTTCGGCGACGGCATCGACGCCGACGGCTATGCGGTGCGCCTGTTCGCCGAATCCTACAGCCCGATCTTCGTTTCGAGCTCGTTCTCCAAGTCGTTCTCGCTCTACGGCGAGCGGGTCGGCGCGTTCAGCCTGCTCGCCGGCAGCGCGGACGAGGCGGCACGCGCGCTGTCGCAGATTAAGCGCCTGGTGCGCACCAATTACTCCAACCCGCCCACGCACGGCGGCCAGATCGTCGCCACCGTGCTTGCCACGCCCGCGCTGCGCGCACAGTGGGAGCGCGAGCTGGGCGCGATGCGCGACCGCATCAAGGCGATGCGCAAGGCGCTGGTCGAGAAGATCCGCGCGCGCGCGCCGGGAGTCGATTTCGGCTTTATCCTCGGGCAGCGCGGGATGTTCTCCTATACCGGGCTGACGAAAGCACAGGTCGAGCGCCTGCGCAAGGAATACTCGGTCTACGCCATCGAGACCGGGCGGATCTGCGTCGCGGCGCTCAATTCGAAGAACATCGACTACGCCGCCGATGCCATCGCAAAAGTCGCCTCGAGCTAGGCTACTTGCACACTGCCTTTCCCTCGATGCTGCTGCCGGCTGACATGCCGAGGCTGGTTCCGATCCACGGCAGCAGCACAGTTCCGATCACCGCGCCGATTGCGCCCGCCTTGGTGAGCGAAAGCGACGGATCCGAAGTGGTGCCCGAAAGCGCGACCGGCACTCCGATGAAGCCCCCGGTCTTCGCCACCGAGACGTCGAGCTTGCCGGAAAGCTTCTGATCCGGCGCGATCGCGACGTTTCCCGCGGCCACCAGCGACGGCGAGCGAACGCATATGTCGTTCACCCGGATGTGCTCGCCGCGCAATGCCAGGTTACCCTTCATCTGCTCGAATTTGGTGCTGCCGCCGGACGACAGTTTTCCGAGCGGCAGCTCGGCGACGCGGGACAGGTCCACGCCATGCCATTCGCCGCCTGCGACTTGGACCGGGGCATCGAGCACCAGCGCATTGCCCAGCTGTGCCGCCGTCCTGGCATGCGCGGAATAGCTTACCGTTGCGCTCAGCCGCCCGGACAGCCGAGCCGGCTTGCCCAGTGCGGATTGCAGCGCAATCAGCTCGACTCCCGCCACTTCGGCCTTGCCGCCGAGGCGCCACTGCCGGCCCCAGCGCAGGTCCATGCTGCCCGCGAGCGTACCGCCGTATAGCCTGCCACGCACCTCGGACAGCTCGAGCCGGTCGCCCTGCAAGCTGCCGCTCGCATCGAGCTGGTCGAACATAAGCGGCGCGGCGGCGAGCGGCAGGCGCCAATTGCGCGCGCTGACCGCGAGCCGTGCCTGCCCGACCCCCTGGGGATCGAGCGTCGCGCTGAACGCGCCGTCGCCGGTCGACACGCGCGCCACCGTCGCAGAGGGTACGACCGAGAGCTCCACCGTGACATTGAACTCCGGCAGCCTGAGCGCGCGCTGCTCGTAGCTCACGTGCCGCAGCACGATCCGGCGCACCAGCACTCCCCCGCCCCCACCGCCCTTGGGCAGCTTGTCGAGCAGGTCGAACGCCGACTGCTTGATGTGCACCCCGTCGGCGCGGATCTCGCGCAGCACGACCTCGCCCGAGAGCAGGAGCAGGAGGTCCGGCACGATGCTCGCCCGCTCGATGCTCACCTCGTCCTTGCGCCCGAGCTTCAGGCCGACGATCGCCACCCGCGGCGTGGGCAGCAATTGCAGCCGCAAGTCCCTGATCGACACCGGCTGGCCGATGCTGTCCGACACGCGCTGGGTCAACTGCGGGATATAGCCCTCGAGCGGCACCAGAAACGGCACCGCGAGCGCGGCGGCAATAAGCCCGATGAAAACGAGCAGCGCCCAGAGCCATTTTCCTTTCGCAAACACCATCGCGTGATTGCTTGCATATCCGGATATCCCTAAAATAGCGGGTTTTCCGGATCCCCGATAGCTCAGTCGGTAGAGCGACGGACTGTTAATCCGCAGGTCGTAGGTTCGAGCCCTACTCGGGGAGCCAAGCTTTACGGATCACTTACTTAGCCGCGCACCATCGGCTGATTGAACAGTCCGCAGGTTGTGGTACGCTAGGCCTCCTCGTTCGACAGGCGCTTCCGACTCCGCCGAGCATGCCCGCCGCTCGTTCCCGCGCGGGCAGTTGATGGAGATTCGGAAATGACACGCCAAGCTAATGCGCCAGGCGCGCGCCAGGGTGCGACTTCGGGCGCGCAAGAGATCTCAGACCTGAAGG